>DATNJA010000251.1:0-6538 GCA_035604155.1 Candidatus Udaeobacter sp.
AAGCCCGAGCCCAGGGCCGTGACGCTCCCGCCCTTGTGGTTCTTGAAGTTATGGAAGAACTGCTCGAAGGGCGAACCGGGCGGGAATTGGAAAGGCAGGTCCTGCGCGTCGCCGCCGGAGACCTGCTGGGTCGAGGAGATGTTGACCACGGCCGGCGTCACCTTGGCCGCCAGGTCGGCGAAGGTTTCCGGCGCCAGGTTCTGCGCCGAGGCCGCGCCGACGGTGGTGACGACCAGAAGCGCCACGCCGGCCGCCAGCAAGCCTCTCACGGCCGATTGCGCCCTGATCCTCACGTTGGGGCTCCTCGCGCCGGGGACACTCGGCGTCCGTACGCTCAATGCCGGTTGCATCATGATTCTCTGCTCTCCTTGGATTTCGTTGTGCCGCGGCCCTGAGGGGCCGCCCTCGCCATCGACAATTGGGCAGCGCCGCTATACCGGCCATGACCCGGCGGTTAATTCGCGGTAATAGGCGGTAATGTTGCCGCCGGCTTCGGTTGCGACTAGCTTTTGACCTGCAATCTCAAAGGGCTGCCTGCCATCTCATGAGCGCCGACCTCGATCTCTTGAATCTCTGCCGGCCTGGCGACCGCTTGCGAACCAGGGACCGGCGGGAGGCACGCATCGTCTTCGTTTCGCTCGAGGATGGCTTGATCGGCGGCGAGGTGCAGATGCATGGCGCCTGCCTATGGTATCGCGACGGCCGCTGGCGCGATGCGCCCTTCGGCGCGCCAGGGCCGCTCGATCTCGTCCTTCCGGCGCCGGCCGCTGCCATCGGCGAGCCGCGCAAGGCCTCGATCGAGGAGGCGCTCGCCGAGGGCAACCGTCTCTATTGCTGCGATTGAATCAGGCCAGCGTCCTTAGCGTCTCTGGCTGAAGGCCAGGCGCAGGCCGAGACCGAGAAGAACGGCGCTGGAGAACCAGGTCTGGATCCGCGCCCAGAACGGGCTGCGGGCGATGAACTGGGCAAGAGACCCGCCGGCGAAGGCGACGCCGAGATTGGTCGGCAGGGCCGTCACCTGGAACAACAGGCCGAGGATGAGCATCTGCCGGCTGGGGCTTCCGCGCGCCGGATCGACGAACTGCGGCAGGAAGGAGAAGAAGAACAGAAGCACCTTCGGGTTGAGGAGGTCGGTCAGCACGCCCTGCCAATAGATTCGGCCGAGAGAGACCTCCGGCCGGCGCTCGGCCCTGGCCGCCAGCCCGGCGATGCCGCCGGCCATCAAGCCCCTGATGCCCAGATAGACGAGATAGGCGGCACCGCAATACTTGACCGCGGCGAAGGCCAGCGGCGAATAGACGAACAGGGCCGACAGCCCGAAAGCGACAGCGACCGCATGGATGAGGGCGGCGCTCGACAGGCCGAAGACGGAAACGATGCCGGCACGCCGGCCCTGAGCCATGCAGCGCGACAGGATGAAGAGGATCGAGGGCCCCGGCGTGAGATTGAGCGCAAGCGCCGCGATCATGAACAGCGCGATGGTCTGGCCGGTCGGCATGGCGGAGCTCCGTGAGTGCAAGCCACCGCTCAGTATAAGGCCCCGATCGCAACGCTGCACTTCGCCGGGAAGACGGTCGCCGGGGTGGCTTGCGCCTTCGGCCGGCCTTGATTTATGGTGCGCGCCTTCCGCCGCCGTAGCTCAGTGGTAGAGCGCGCCCTTGGTAAGGGCGAGGTCGAGTGTTCAATCCACTCCGGCGGCACCATGCGCCTGAGCCCTGCGATCCGCGAAAAGCCGGGCCCCCCATCGCCCGACGTCACCCAGCCCGTTTCCTCGCCACCACATGGTAGCCCGTGCATAGAGTATCGACAGAGCGCTTGGTCTTGCGCTTGAACGCGTAATAGAAGAACGCGGGCGCCAGGATCATCTTCGCCAGGAACGAGTGGGAGTCCGAGGTGCGGTTCACCTCGACGGCCATCCAGCTGTAGTAGTCCCCGACCGGCTCCAGGATGCCTATGTCGAACCCGAGCTCGGGGAGGAACCGCTCGAACCAGCGGTCGCTGAAGCCGGAGTAGAAGAAATACGGATCCATGTGCCTCAGGCAATTGCTGGGCGCCGTCAGGATCAATGTCCCGCCGGGCTTCAGCAGGCGCGAGAATTCCCTGAGCGCGTCGATGGGATAGGGAATGTGTTCGAGGACCTCCGAGCAGAGGATCGCATCGAAGCTGCCGTCCTTCTCGTCGATCGCCCAGATGTCCCCAACATAGTCCAGCTTGCCATAGCGGAACCCTCCCTTGCCGCCCGCCCCCTCGCAGCCGAGCATCTTCTTGTCGTCGGTCGTGTAGCCGCCGAAATCCTGGGCCCGATAAGTCAAATGTCCGCAATCCGGACGATAGGGCTGGGTCCCTGAGCCGGCATCCAGGATCAGCGAGCCCGCGGGAATGAGCGAAAGCTGCCGGCGGACGAAGGCGTCCCGGGCATATTGGTTGATGAGGCGCCGTTTCAGTGGCGGAAACATGGGGATGGGGATGCCCTCACCGCTTCGAAGCGACGCTATCCATTATGCAGTCGGGCCGGCAAAGGCCAGCCGAAACGATTGCATCCGGGCGACGCCGGCTCAGATCGCCGGATCGCCATCGCCCCACAGGATCAGGGAATTGGCAAGCTGGCGGTCGCCGGCGAGGAGCATCGGGCCTTCCCTGAGAACGCGGGCCCCGGGAATCCGGCCGGCGGCCTCGTCCGCCGTGTAGGGCGGATCCTTGGGCGGCAGCCTTCGCCTGGCGAGGAAGCGGAGCGCCGGCTCGTTCCACAGCATGTAGCCGCGGCGCCCGCGGGCGACGACCTGCTCGAGATAGCCCTGCTGGACCGAGCGGCGAATTTCGCTCAGCGCGTAGTTGCTGATCACAAGGTCGATCGGCCGCGCGCGAAGCTCCTCGGCCGGAGGATTGAGCGCGACTCCGCGCTGACCCAGCTGAGCCAGGTAGCGGGCGGCAAGCGCGCCCGGCTCGGGAAGGTCGAGAATGCTGTAGGAAGCGCTGGGGAACCGGGCCAGGATAAGCCGGCATTGCCCGCCATAGCCGGCGCCGATCTCGACGATATGCATGCCGCCAAGGTCGCCGAACATGCTCTCCAGGTCGCCCAGGATCTTCACGTAGCGCAGCGTCGTCGGCGACCAGTGGCCGAAGCCTTCGAAATGTTCGGTGCGGGGCCCGCCCACCCCATCGTTCCGCCGGAATTCCTCGAACCGCGCGCTGTAGCCGGGGTGCCGTGCGAGCAGGCTTGCCAGCGATTGCTCGCCGTCTTCCCGCTTGGCGTTCTCGACCATGTCCACGTAGATCCGGGCGGCCCGGAACGAAGCGAAGACAGCATCGTCCCGGGAAGCCAAGCGGCAAAAGGCCCGATATTTCCGTGTGTCCGTGAGCGAGGAACGCCTTCCGTCCACGGCGCGCCGGATGAGCCGCTTGAGCGATTCCAGCACTGCCGTCAAAGGAGGCGCATGGGCCACGGGGTGAAGCCGCCTGGAAGTTTGTCGCCGCCGAGCGCCGGTCCGCCGCCGCAATCGATCTGGCGCGCCTCGCGGCCGCGGTCTGCTTGTAGAGGCCCATGCGGCCGCAGGCAATGGGACTGGGGAGGCCGCGCCCTTGGAATCATCTTACGGCTTGCCATGTTGTTTCCTGACGGGTATTGCGGCGAGCCTGGTCAGGTTGGGGCTGGCCGTTCCACCCCAGAGGACGCGAGCGAAAGGGTAAACCCATGGCGGAAATTGAAGACGAAGACCTGAAGCGCCTGGAAGCGCATATGAAAGCCGACTTTTTGCCGGTCCAGCCGCGCACCGGCGGCGCCGACGCCGAATACCGGTCGACCCACGCACTCGAATACATGGCTTATCACCTAGGCCAGATCGACCGGAAGTTCGACCGGCTGATCGGCCTTCTCGAAACGCTGAACGCATCGCGGAAGTGAGCGCGATGGCGTACGACGGCTATCCCTTCCTCGAGATCGAGCCGACGATGAAGCGGAACATCTGGAACAAGGGCACCGCCGTCGAAGGCTACGACCCCGCCATCTTCCGCAAGGACATCTGCGGCAACTGGATGCGCTTCGAAGAGCACGCGCTGGAAACCGACTACGGCTGGGAGATCGACCACATCCTGCCCCGCTCCCTTGGCGGGATGAGCTATTTCGGCAACCTCCAGCCTCTCTATTGGCGCAACAATCGCCTCAAGGCCGATACCTATCCCTGGGTTCTGAAGCCGTAGCGCGGAAGCAGAGCCGACCTCCGTCGAAGCGGCAGAGCGGCGACCGCGTCAGCTGCCGCCTCCTTGCGCGAAAGCAGGCAGGGACGGTTATAATGCCGTCATACGGCGGTGGTTGGTCGGGCTCTACGCTCGGCAGGCTCATCCGTCCGCAAACCGGTCACGTGGCAGACCGGAATCGAACCTGGGGGAGATCCATGCGCGTCGTGTCAGCAAGCCTGTTGGCCTTTGTCCTGTTCGCCTTCTGCGGCATCGGCACCGCGACGGCACAGACCTGGACCGGACGCGCAACGCCGAACATGAGCAACGGGATGGACAAGGCCAACAAGCAATGCGGGCCGGTCAACTACACGGTGGTTCGGGACGGTACCAAGATAAACATTCACTTGGACTACGCCACCATCAGCAGGGATCTTTCCGCTGACCAGGCCGCGGATGGCAGCTTTTCAACGACCTACGTGAACATCAATGGCAACACCATTCCCGTCTTTGGCAAGATTGCGGGCGACAGCGGGGAGTTCAACATCGCTCCCGCCGCGCTGTGCGGATACAAGGACATCCCGCTGAAACATTGACACAACCGGCCGGTCGCCCCTCTTGGGCGGGTTCGGCTGATCGCCATGGGAATGGCCTAGGCACCGATTGCCTTACGCGCAATTGCCGCAGTATGACCGTAAAAAGCGTGTGACATGCGTTTGCCGCGGCGTTACACTGTCGCCGCCATGTCCGAAACCTCCCAGGCCGCCCGCCGCCTCAAGATCCTGCGCGAACGCGCAGGCCTTTCCATGCGCGCGGTCGCCGAGGCGCTGGGCTGGACCCTGACCCGCTACCAGCATTACGAGGACCGGTACCGGCGGAAATTCCTGCCCCTCGACCTCGCGCGGTTGCTCGCCGACATCTTTGCTGTCCGCGGCGTGCCATCGGCCGAGGTGATGGCGCTCGCCGGGCTCGAGGCCCCGGCGCCCGCGCAATCGACCGAATCCGCAGCCGCGCGCGGGCCTTTCCTACCCCGGCCGATCGAGGCACCGGTCATGCCGCCACGCGACTTGCCCGTGATGGGCGCGGTCAAAGGCGGTGCCGAGGGTTTCTATTTCAACGAAGGCGATGCCAAGGAGATCGTTGTCCGGCCGCCCGGGCTCGCCGGCGTCTCCAACGCCTTCGCCCTCTACGTCGACGGCGAATCCATGGAGCCGCGCTATTACGCCGGCGAAATGCTCTACGTGAACCCGAACCGGCCTGTCACCCGCGGCTGCTTCGTGGCCGTGGAGATGATCGACGGCCAGGGGCTGATCAAGCAATTCGTCCGCCGGAACGACGAGCAACTGGTGCTGGCCCAGTTCAACCCGCCCAAGGAGATCCGGCTGCCCATCGACCGGGTAAAGCGGATCTACCGCATCACCGGTTCGGGAGAGCCCGGCTGAGAACCGGCGGTGCGTAAGTAGTTACGCAGACTTTCGTTCTGCCTATGTCGGCAAAGTCATCGCCAACCGCAACGCATTGAGCGGCTTTGTCGGTCGCCAGCCTGCTCTCGGCCGCGATGTTATGCCTGACGATGGGCGCGACGGTTTCGCGGTTTGCTCGGGCGATATGAAAGCTGCGCGCCTTGTCGGCATCTCTGAAGACGGATTTTCGAGGTTGGCGGGCACGGATGATGTATTCCGCGCGAAGGTCAGGGCTTACGACCGGCAAGATTTGAGATCGCCTGAATTTCGGCGTCTATTGCGGTTCTCGCGGTCCGAAGGGCTTCCAGCTCAGCTTCTGCGAGCGACCGATTGCGCTCAACCGTGTGCGCCACAGAAATCTGCACCGCAACCGTGGCCTCTTCGGCAGTCGCAGCATCGGCCAGCAGTAGCTCAAGCCGGCCGTGGGAAATCGTCATTCTCTGGATAGCGGCGACAACCATGTTCCGTCTCCCTTCCCCTCAAAGATGGAGCTTGTTGGCATCTTTGTTGCGTATTTAATCGTCTGAGCCGCGGCGTTGCGTAAACAATTACGCAGAACCGCGCTTTGCCTAGGCAAGTGACTCGGAGTCGAAGACCGGCCGCGCCGCCCCCCTCACCCCTTCACGTCAACCACGACCCGGCCCCGAATCTTGCCGGCGAGGATATCGTCGGCAAGCCGCGGCAGGTCGGCGAGCTTGGCGTCGACAACCATGGAATCGAGCAGTGCCGCCGGCAGGTCCTTGGCGAGCCTGGTCCAGGCTATCTGCCGGGCCTTCAGCGGGCACATCACCGAATCGATGCCCAGCAGGCTGATGCCGCGAAGCAGGAAGGGGATGACGGTGGTCTCGAGCTTGGTCCCGCCGGCGAGCCCACAGGATGCGACGGCGCCGTGGTATTTCATG
>DATNJA010000252.1:0-10173 GCA_035604155.1 Candidatus Udaeobacter sp.
CAACGGAGCTATCCATCGTAATGCAACCCTGGTTCGAGATTCCCCTAATGGACCCTGACTGCTAGCGGCACGGTAGGGGGCTTGCTGCGTTCAGAGGGTCTGCAACTGCTGAATATAGAACATGTTGCAGTCAATGTTCGTGATGCTGTAGCTGCTGACCGGGTGGGCCCAGTCGAACTGGATCCCGGTGTTCCCCACCTGCAGGATGTCGGTGTCGAACACCGCCTTTAAGCCCACGCTGTAGAGGCTGTCGTCCGTCGCCGCTCCGGTCAGCTGGTTCCACACATGCGCCCCGTCGAACCACCGACCCGCCAGGAAGCTCCAGGTGGGCTGCCGGAAGAAGGTTGACTGAGCTGCGCTCGATGCAGGCTCCGCGCAGCCAAAGGAGCAGCCGTGCCACCATGGTGCCGCGGACGGAGCCCCGGTCCCGCCGGACAATGCCATTTCCGAGAACGGCAGGGGGTGGGCATGAAATCCGGACGGGATCGATCGGCGGATAGTCAGTTGATCGACTGTTGTATCAATGGCTTATGGTTGCGACACTCACTGGCTCTCCCCATGACCCTGCGCCGCCATGAGCCGCCGATCGGCTGCGGCACCTTCCGTCGCGCTCGTTGAACCTCCGCCAGCGACCTGCACCGTCGCAAACGGCATGTCGATACCGCGCCCGGCGCGATGCTGCGGCGCTTGCCCGGATTCTTGTTGTGAATCTGTCAGTTGTCCGTTGGAGGCCCGAGCCGGAATCGAACCGACGTGCACGGATTTGCAGTCCGCTGCATAGCCACTCTGCCATCGGGCCCAGAGCCTGATCGTCTCAAGCCTGCTTGGCTTGAGACGATCAGATTCTAATCCTAACATGTAGAGCAAGATTCACGGGTCAGCTTGCGAGAAGCTGACCCGATCTTGCTCCAGCGGCGCTGGATATATCAGGGCCAAGCTGGCCGCGGCAAGGCCGCGCCCGGCGCGCTGGCCTCACTCCGCCGCGGCGGCCCCAGAGCCTGATCGTCTCAAGCCTACTCGGCTTGAGACGATCAGGCTCTAATCCTAACATGTAGAGCAAGATTCACGGGTCAGCTTGCGAGAAGCTGACCCGATCTTGCTCTAGGACGCTCCACCTTGGCGGCGCAGAACTTGAACTCGGGGATCTTGCCGAAGGGGTCGAGGGCGGGGTTGGTCAGCAGATTGGCCGCCGCCTCGGCGAAGCAGAAGGGGATGAAGATCATGCCCGCCGGCACGTCGCTGTCGCTGCGTAGCTTGATCTCGATGGCGCCGCGCCGCGTGGCGACGCGGATCATCTCGCCGGGTTTCAGGCCCATGCGGACGAGGTCGTTGGGCGAGAGCAGGGCGACTGCCTCCGGCTCGATCTGGTCCAGCAGGCTGGCGCGCCGGGTCATGGCGCCGGTATGCCAGTGCTCCAGCAGCCGGCCGGTGGAAAGCACCATGGGATAGTCGGCGTCCGGCAGCTCGTCGGGCGGCACGATGTTGGTCGGCACCAGCTTGCCGCGGCCGCTCGCCGTCGGAAAGCCGCTGGCGAAGATGATCTCGCTGCCCGGCCCGTCGGCGGTCTCGCAAGGGTAGGTGACCGCGCCCTCGCGCATCAGCCGGTCCCAGGTGATGTTCTTGAACGACGGCATCACCAGCGCCATCTCGGCGAAGACGTCCCGGGGATGGGTGTATTTCCAATCGAGGCCGCAGCGCCTGGCGATCTCCTGGAGGATCCACCAATCCTGGCGCGCCTCGCCCGGCAGGGGCAGGGCGGCGCGGCCCATCTGCACCCGCCGGTCGGTGTTGGTGAAGGTGCCGTCCTTCTCCGGGAAGGCCGAGGCCGGCAGCACCACGTCGGCGTGCCAGGCCGTCTCGGTCAGGAACAGATCCTGGACGACGAGATGCTCCAGGTGGGCCAGGGCCTGGCGTGCATGATGGGCGTCGGGGTCCGACATGGCCGGATTCTCGCCCATGATGTACATGGCCTTGATCTTGTCGGCGTGGACCGCCGTCATGATCTCGACCACGGTCAGGCCGCGCTTGGGATCGAGCGGCACGCCCCAGAATTTCTCGTACTGTTCGCGGATCGACTGGCTCTCGACCGACTGGTAGTCGGGATAGACCATGGGGATGAGGCCGGCGTCGGAGGCGCCCTGGACGTTGTTCTGGCCGCGCAGCGGATGCAGCCCCGTCCCCGGCCGTCCCACCTGGCCGGTGACAAGCGCGAGCGCGATCAGGCAGCGGGCGTTGTCGGTGCCGTGGATATGCTGGGAAATGCCCATGCCCCAGAAGATGATGGACGCCCGCGCCTTGGCGTAGAGCCGGGCCACGGTGCGGATGGTCGCCGGATCGATGCCGGTGACCGGCGCCATGGCCTCGGGCGTGAAGCCCTTCACCCGGGCCTTCAGCTCGGCGAAGCCCTCGGTGAAGCCTTCGATGTACTGCTGGTCGGTCAGGCCTTCCTCGATGATGGTATGGAGCATGGCGTTCAGCAGCGCCACGTCGCTGCCGGGCTTGAACTTCAGCCTGTGGGTCGCGTGGCGCGACAGGGTCTGGCCGCGCGGATCGATGACCACGAGCTTGGCCCCGCGCTTGACCGCGTTCTTGATGAAGCTCGCCGCGACGGGGTGATTGACCGTGGGATTGGCGCCGATCACGACGATCACCTCGGCGTCCAAGGCGGCGGCGAAGGGCGCGGTCACCGCGCCCGAGCCGATGCCTTCCATCAGCGCCGCGACGGAGGAGGCGTGGCAGAGCCGGGTGCAGTGATCGACGTTGTTGGTGTGGAAGCCGACCCGCACCAGCTTCTGGAACAGATAGGCTTCCTCGTTGGAGCCCTTGGCCGAGCCGAAGCCGGCGAAGGCCTGGCCGCCGTCGCGCTCGCGTACCTTGACCAAGCCCGCCGCGGCGCGCTCGAGCGCTTCTTCCCAGCGCGCCTCGCGGAAATGGCTCCAGGGGTTGGCCGGATCGACCTGGTCCTCGGCCGACTTGGCGACGCCGTCCTTGCGGATGAGGGGCTTCTTCAGGCGGTGCGGATGGGTCACGTAGTCGAAGCCGAAGCGGCCCTTGACGCAGAGCCGCCCATGGTTGGCCGGCCCGTCGCGGCCATCGACATAGAGGAGCTTGTCGTCCTTGATATGAAAGGTGGTCTGGCAGCCGACGCCGCAATAGGGGCAGAGGCTGTCCACCTTGCGATCGGCATAGCCGGTGCGCTTTCCCGCCTTGTCCAGCAGGGCCGAGGGCATGAGGGCGCCGGTGGGACAGGCCTGGACGCATTCCCCGCAGGCGACGCAAGTGCTCTCGCCCATGGGATCGTCGAAGTCGAAGACGATCTTGGCGTTGCGACCGCGATAGGCCATGCCGATGACGTCGTTGACCTGGATCTCGCGGCAGGCCCGGACGCAGAGGTTGCACTGGATGCAGGCGTCGAGATTGACCGCCATGGCGGGGTGGGAGCCGTCGGCCGCCGGGCGCCCGTTCGCCGGAAAACGGCTGACCGCCACGTCCATGGCGCCGGCCCAGCGCCAGAACTCGGATTTCGGATCATGGGCGAACTCTGGCTTCGGCTGGTCGGCGACCAGGAGCTCCATGACCATGCGGCGCGCCGTCTTCGCCCGCTCGTTGTCGGTCGTCACTTCCATGCCCGCGCTCGGCTTGCGGATGCAGGACGCGGCCAGCACCCGCTCGCCCTTGATCTCGACCATGCAGGCGCGGCAGTTGCCGTCGGCGCGGTAACCCGGATGAGGCTGCCAGCATAGATGGGGGATCTCGTTGCCCAGGCGCTCGGCCACCTGCCAGATGGTCTCGCCCGGCAGGGCGATCGCCTCGCGCCCGTCGAGGAGGAACTTGATGGGCTCGCTCATGACGCGCCTCTGGCGAAATCCTCGGGGAAGTACTTGAGCGCGGTCTTCAGCGGGTTGCAGGCCGCCTGGCCGAGACCGCAGATGGAAGCGTCAGTCATGGCCTGGGCAAGCTCCGCCAGCAAGGGCTCGTCCCACTTCGGCCGGCTCATGAGCTTGACCGCCTTTTCCGTGCCCACCCGGCAGGGCGTGCATTGGCCGCAGCTCTCGTCCTCGAAGAAGCGCATCAGGTTGAGTGCGACGGCCTTCATGTCGTCCTGTTCGGAGAGCACGATGACGGCGGCGGAGCCGATCAGGCAGCCGAGGTTTTCCAAGGTGCCGAAATCGAGCGGGATCTCCGCCATGCTCGCCGGCAGCACGCCGCCCGAGGCGCCGCCCGGCAGATAGCCCTTGAAGACGTGCCCCTCCGCCATGCCGCCGCAATAGTCCTCGATCAGCGCCTTGGCCGTGATCCCGGCCGGGGCAAGCTTGACGCCCGGTTCCTTCACCCGGCCGGAGACCGAGAAGCTGCGCAGGCCCTTGCGGCCGTTGGCGCCGTGGCTCTGGAACCAGTCCGGGCCGCGCTCGACGATGTCGCGCACCCAGTACAGGGTCTCGACGTTGTGGATCAGCGTCGGCCGGCCAAACAGGCCGACCTGGGCCGGAAAGGGCGGCTTGTGGCGCGGCAGTCCACGCTTGCCCTCGATGCTTTCCAGCATCGCCGATTCCTCGCCGCAGATGTAGGCGCCGGCCCCGCGGCGCATATGGATGCGGGTGGCTTGCGTGATTCCGGCGGCGGCGAGCTTGGCAATTTCGATTTCGAGCATGTGGCGGATGGCCGGGTATTCGTCGCGCAGATAGATATAGACGTCGGCCGCCTCGACGACCCAGGCCGCGATCAGCATCCCCTCGAGGAAACGATGCGGGGCGAGCGCCAGGTAGTGGCGATCCTTGAAGGTGCCGGGTTCGCCCTCGTCGGCGTTGACCGCCATCAGGCGGGGTCCCGCTTCCTGGCGCACGAAGCGCCATTTGCGGCCCGAGGGAAAGCCGGCCCCGCCCAGGCCGCGCAGGCCCGATCCTTCGAGCAGGGCGATGAGGTCCTCGGGCTCGCGCTTACCCGCGCGGCATTCTTCCAGCAGGCGATAGCCGCCATCCGCCCGATAAGCGCCCAGGGTTTCGAAGCCATGCAGCGCTGTCTCGCTCGCATGATTCTTTGCCGCCGCCAGGGTCGTGGCCGCGGTCGCAGCCCCGAAGTGGTGATGCCCGACGGCGACCGCCGGCGCCTGATCGCAGAGGCCCATGCAGGGCGCGCGGATGACGCGGATTTCCTTGCCGGCGGCCGCGGCGATTTCGCGCTGCAGCTTGGCCGCACCCAGAAGCTCGCAGGTGAGGCTGTCGCAGACGCGGATGGTGATCGGCGGCGGCACGCTCTCGCCCTCCCTCACCACGTCGAAATGGGCATAGAAGGTCGCGACCTCGTAGACTTCGGCGAGCGCTAATCTCATTTCATGGGCGAGCGCCGCAAGATGGGCGGCCTTCAGGCAGCCATAGCGGTCCTGGATCAGGTGGAGATGCTCGATCAGCAGGTCGCGCCGGCGCTCTCGTTCGCCGAGCAATGCACGGATCTCGCCGAGGGCGTCGGGGTCGACCTGCCGGCCCTTGGGCGTGGGGCTGCCCTTGCGCCGCCCCGATCCGGGATGAAGCTGCCGGCCCGTCGCCACACCCACGTCAGCCATGATGCGGCCCACCGGTGTTCTGGCCGACTTCTTCTTTCGGGTCGACTTCAATCAAGGGAATCGCGGCGGTGTTGATCAGCTGCTTGCCCGCATTCTCGAAGTTCACCGTGACACGCTCGCCGATCGCCGATTGCACTTGGCCCAGGCCCCAATCGGGAAGATCGGGATGGCGCACGAAGGCGCCGGGCGTTAGGCGAATGTTCATGCGCGGGATGCTCATTTGTTAACATAGCCAGGCTGGACGCGACATCGTATAGACTGGCCATGCACTCACAAGCGACAAAACGACACGGCCCTATGCAGAATCACAATTGCCGGCGCGATTTTCGGCCCAGACTGGAGCCATGGACGACTCGGGCGATCTGAGGCTCGCGAGCCTCCTGGCCTCCAGGCTTTGCCATGATCTCGTCGGCCCGCTCGGCGCCGTCGACAACGGCCTGGAGCTCATGGCCGAGAACGGCGAGATGGCCGGCGAGGCCATGGCTCTTGCCCAACGAAGCGCGCGGCGGGCGACAGGCCGGCTGCAGCTATTCCGCTTCGCGTTCGGCGCCGCCGGCGGAGAGGAGCATTTCGGCCCGGGCGAGGCCCGCGCTCTGGCGATGGAATGCCTCCACAGCGCGACGGTCGCGATCGATTGGCCGGCCGCCCTGGAGCTGCCGCCGGGCGGCTCGCGCCTCTTGCTCAATCTTCTCCTGCTCGGCAGCGAATGCCTGCCGCGGGGCGGGCTGCTCACGGTCGAGAGGACGCATGAGGCCGTGGCGGTGGTGTGCGAGGGCATCCATATCCGCTTGCTGCCCGAGGTGAGGGCGGCGGTGGAGGGCGACGCGACGCTCGACGCCCTGTCGGCGCGAACGGTCGTCGGCCACTACGCCCAGCGCCTGGCCAAGGCTCTCGGCTGGCGCATTCGCGCGATCGAGGAAGGACCGGGCAAGCTTCGGCTCGAGGCGGCTGCGCTCAGAGCGGCTTGAGGGCGACCGGCTCCAATACCGGATCGCGCAGCGTGTAGCCGCGGCCCCAGACGGTTTCGATGTAGTTGTCGCCGCCGGTCGCCTTGGTGAGCTTCTTGCGCAGCTTGCATACGAAGACATCGATGATCTTGGGCTCCGGCTCATCCATCCCGCCATAGAGATGGTTGAGGAACATTTCCTTGGTGAGGGTGGTGCCCTTGCGCAAGGACAGCAATTCCAGCACCCCGTATTCCTTGCCGGTGAGGGCCAGCGGCCGGCCTTCCACCTCGGCGACGCGGTTGTCCAGGTTGACCGCCAGCTTGCCGGTGCGGATGACCTGCTCCGCATGGCCCTTGGACCGGCGCACGATGGCGTGGATCCGGGCGATCAGCTCCCGCCGGTCGAAGGGCTTGGTCATGTAGTCGTCGGCGCCGAAGCCCAGGCCCTTGATCTTGTTTTCCATCTCGCCCAGGCCCGAGACGATCAGAATCGGCGTGGTCACCCGTGCCTGGCGCAGCCGGCGCAACACCTCGTAGCCGTCGATGTCGGGCAGCATCAGGTCGAGCAGGATGATGTCGTAGTCATAGAGCTTGCCGATCTCCAGCCCGTCTTCGCCGAACTCGGTGGTGTCGACGACGAGCTTCTCGGAGCGCAGCATCTGGGCGATGCTCTCGGCGGTGTCGGGATCGTCTTCGACCAGAAGAACGCGCATGGTCTACCCTTTCAACCCGCTCCCGAATCGACGTTAACAAATATTACCGAGGCCGGCCAGCGAATCGTTAAAAGCCCCGGCAATGGGGCCGGCGGAGGCTGCCGCCGAGGCCCTCCAGCGGGCTACGACTCGGCCCAAACTAGCGAGTCGGGTCCGGGGTCAATCCACCTGCTTCGAGGTTTTCTCATATTTTTCAATCAGATGGGCCGCTCGGCTTGATCGCGGAACGGCTTGCCCGGCGCCTGAAAATTCATATACTCCGCCCGCCTCGATTTGGTGCCCCACTTGGTGTTGAGAGTGCGATGAAGCCGCTGCTCCCTCCCGACTATCGTCCCACCGAAAAAGAGCCGTTCATGAACCCCATGCAGGTCGAATATTTCCGCCAGAAGCTCCTGCGCTGGCGGATCGAGCTGCTGGAGGAGTCGAACGAGACCCTGCACCATCTCCAGGAGGAGAGCCTGTCCGAACCGGACATCGCCGACCGGGCTTCCCTGGAAACCGACCGGGCGCTGGAACTCAGGACCCGCGACCGCGAGCGCAAGCTGATCGCCAAAATCGACGAAGCGCTGAAGCGGATCGAGGACGGCACCTACGGCTATTGCGAGGAGACGGCCGAGCCCATCGCGCTCCGGCGCCTCGAGGCTAGGCCGATCGCCACCCTCTCCATCGAAGCCCAGGAACGCCACGAGCGCATGGAGCGCACCCACCGCGACGCGTAAGCGTCCAGGCGCCCGGGTGACGACCCGCAAACTCGCCGCTGTCCGTCAGCCGCTCGGCTCTTCGATGACAGGTTTGCCTGAGGGTCCCGCTGGTGGCTCCGTGCCGCTGGCGCCGTTGGCGGCGGTCTCGGACTTGATCCGCTCATGCAGCTCGCGCCGCAGCACCTTGGCTTCGGGCGGAAAGGTGAAACCGAGCTTGATGGACTTGCCGCGGACTTCCACCACCGTCAGCTCGATGTTGTCGTTGATCACGACTGACTCGCCGACCTTGCGCGTCAGGAACAGCATTGCCTTGTCCCCCTCAGCCCCATCTTCCCCGGCTGCGGCCTGCTCCTGCGGGACACTGTATCGTCTTGCTTCCGCCCTCACAAGGCGAGGCACGGGCGTTGGGTCGGCGCGCGGCCGCTCGTTGGCGAAGCCCGTCACGCTGCTATAGTCCGCAATCGGGAGCGGGCCTGAGGGATGAGCATGAGCGAACTGGCCTTGGGGATCGCGGTCGCGGCAGCGCTGGCGGCGATCGCGGGCTTTTTTCTGGGACGCCAGCGCGAGCGGGCGCGCTCGCGCGGCTATGAGCGCGGCTTCGATGCCTTGCCTTACCCCGCACAGCTCGTGGCCGATGGCGGCCGGGTCGTCTATGCCAACGCCAAATTCCGCCAGAGCTTCGAGGCCGGCGACAAGCCGCTGCCGGAGCTGCTGCGCCAACAGGTGGTGGGCGAGCCGGCGGGCCGCGAGCTCGATCGCCTTGCCGCCTCGGGCAATGCCGGCAAGCTCGATCTCGCCGTGGCGACGGCGCTGGGCGAGACGAGCTGGCGCGAAGTGAGCGTGCAGCCGCTCGCCGACCGGCCCGGCCAGGCGCTCTGGCTTTGCCGGGAGACGAGTGCGGACCGCCGGTCCGATGCGGCACTGCGCCCCCTGGTCGAGGCGCTGGAGAAGCCGGCCGACGGGGCGCCGGCCAAGCCCCATGACGGCGCCGACCGGCTGGAAGCCCAGCTCGCCCAGACTCTCCGTCTTCAGGCGGTCGGCCAGCTCGCCGGCGGCATCGCCCATGATTTCAACAATCTGCTGACCGCCATGATCGGCTTCTGCGATCTGTTGCTGCTGCGCCACCGGCCGGGCGACCAGTCCTTCGCCGACGTGATGCAGATCCGGCAGAACGCCAACCGGGCGGCGAGCCTGGTGCGCCAGCTCCTCGCCTATTCGCGCCAGCAGACCCTGCAGCCCCATGTGATTTCGCTTGCCGAGGTGCTGGGGGAGCTCGCCCATCTGTTGCGCCGGCTGATCGGCGCCAACATCGCCCTCAAACTCGATCACGGGCGCGACCTCCATCCGGTGCTGGTGGACCAGGGCCAGCTCGAGCAGGTGGTGATCAACCTCGCCGTCAACGCCCGCGACGCCATGCCCGAAGGCGGCACCCTCACCATCCGCACCCAGAACGAGACCCTGACCCAAGCCATACCGAGCGCAGGCGAGACCGTGCCGCCGGGCGACTATGTCCGCATCGACGTGGTCGATACCGGCACCGGCATTCCGCCCGAAATCGTCGACCGGATCTTCGAGCCTTTCTTCTCCACCAAGCCGATCGGCCAGGGCACCGGGCTCGGGCTTTCCACCGTCTACGGCATCGTGCGCCAGAGCGGCGGCTATATCGTGCTGGACAGCAAGCCCGGCCACGGCACCACCTTCATGATCTATCTGCCGCGCCACGCCGCGGGCGCCGGTGCCGCCGCGAGGCGCGAGGGCGAGGAGGAGGCGGCCCGCGATCTGACCGGTGCCGGCACCATCCTGCTGGTGGAGGACGAGGACGCGGTCCGCCTGTTCGGCGCGCGCGCCCTCAGGAACAAGGGCTACAAGGTCATCGAGGCCAGGAGCGGCGAGGCCGCCCTCGACATCCTGGCCCAGGACGGCGAGACGATCGACCTTCTGATCACCGACGTGGTCATGCCCGAGATGGACGGCCCGGCGCTGGTCGACAAGGTCAAGCTCGATCGCCCCGACATCAAGGTGCTGTTCATCTCCGGCTATGCCGAGATGGGCTTCCGCCAGCAGGCGAAGGAAAGCGGCGCGCTCCAGTTCCTGGCCAAGCCGTTCAGCCTGAAGCAGCTCGCGGGCAAGGTGAAGGACATGCTGGAGGAGGTGGGGTGAGGGGTGAGCCAGGTTCCCCTCCGCAGTCAGGAACCGTCATCCTGCCCCGCGTTAACTTCGGAAAAATCCACTCTGAACCCAGTTCTTACTAAG
>DATNJA010000253.1:0-6773 GCA_035604155.1 Candidatus Udaeobacter sp.
CCAAGTTTTGCCGTCTTTTGGCGTCCAAGGCCCTATTTCAATGGGATATCGATGGTGGGCGCGACAGGGATTGAACCTGTGACCCCTACCGTGTCGAGGTAGTGCTCTACCGCTAAGCTACGCGCCCTCGGGCTCCAAGGGTAGGCGCGACATAGCATCGCCCCGGAAGCATTGCAAGTCTGCGCGGGTTCGCGCCTGGCGAGCCGGATCGGCAGGCCCGGAGATCGGTCGTGACAGCGGGGCCGGCCCCCGATTATCGTCACGCCATGCAGCAGTCTTCCACCCAGGTCCTGCGCGAACGGCCCTCGCCATTCGCGCTGCGGCGTCCAGCCCAGCAGACCCTGCCGGCGGTCTTCGCCTCGCCCCATAGCGGGGTCGATTTTCCGGCCGAATTCCTGGCCGCGGCCCGGCTCGATCCCGCGAGCCTGCGCCGGTCCGAGGACTGCTACGTGGACGAGCTGTTCGCCGCCGCCCCGCGGCTCGGCGCGCCATTGCTGGCGGCGCTGTTTCCCCGGGCCTTCGTCGATGCCAACCGCGAACCCCTGGAGCTCGATCCCCACATGTTCGAGGATCCCTTGCCGCCCGAGGCGAACACCGCTTCGCCCCGGGTCGCCGCCGGCCTCGGCGTGATCGCGCGGGTGGTCGCCACGGGGGAAGAGATCTACGGACGGAAGCTCCGCTTCGCCGAGGCGCTCGCCCGCATCGAGCGTTACTACCGTCCCTATCACGCCATGCTCGGCACCCTCATCGCCGAGACCAAGCGGCGCTTCGGCCATTGCGTGCTCGTCGATTGCCATTCCATGCCCTCGGTGGGCGGCCCGACCGAGCGCGACGCGGGTCGCGAGCGGGTCGATGTCGTGCTCGGCGATTGCCGCGGCAGCTCCTGCGCCGCCGCACTCATGGATCTGGCCGAGGGCGCGCTCAGCCGGCTGGGATATGCCGTCGCCCGCAACGATCCCTATTCCGGCGGTTTCGTCACCCAGCATTACGGGCGGCCCGGCGAAGGCGTCCACGCCTTGCAGATCGAGATCAACCGGGCCCTCTACCTGGACGAGGCGACGCTGGCCCGCGGGCCCGGCTTCGCCCGGGTCGTCGCTGACATGAGCGAGCTGGTGCGGGCCCTCGGCGAGATCGCCCGAGGGCTCGGCGCGGTAGCCGCCTAGGGTCGGGGAAGCGTGGCGATCTCGCTCTTCGATGCCGGCCCGCCCCACGCCCTTGCGATCCATTCGATCTATAGCCATTGGGTCAGCCATAGCGTCGCCAGCTTCGAGGAAGAGCCGCCCGACCAGGACGAGATGGAGCTGAGGCGCCGCAAGATTCAGGACGCCGGCTTTCCCTATATCGTGGCCGAGGAGAGCGCCATCATCCTGGGCTTCGCCTATGCCGGCCCCTATCGGGTTCGCCCTGCCTATCGCTACACGGTAGAGGACTCGATCTACGTGGCTCCCGAAGCGCTCGGCCGGGGCGTCGGCCGGGCCTTGCTTGCCCGTGTCATTTCCCGGGCCGAGATCATGGGCAAGCGCCAGATGATCGCGGTGATCGGCGAATCGTCCAATGCGGCCTCCGTGCGACTCCATGAATCCCTGGGGTTTCGCCGGGTCGGCATGCTGCCATCGGTCGGCTTCAAGTTCGGCCGGTGGGTCGGTACCATTGTCATGCAGCGGTCATTGAGAGCAGGCGACAGCGAGCCGCCGGCACGCTAGAATGCGCGTCCAGAAAGAAAAGGGCCGCCCCGAAGGGCGGCCTGAAGTGTTGGGAGGAAACGCCCATCGGGCGCAAGCGCCATCGCGGCAAGGCCGCCATGACGCACCGCACAATATTGGTGCATCGCGGCAAGGGATCAAGTGAATTTTCCTATTGATCCACAACAGAGATAATTTGTCGCACGGTGCTTCCGCAGTGCAATATAATGGTCTCTCGGTGAGGCAATTGGCAGTTTCCCGGCACGAAGTGGACGGGTTGCCCCGCTAATTGGCAGCGCTGCCCTGCGCTTGGGCACGGATCTGGCGGCATTTGACCGCGTCCACGAAGCCCTGGTTGATGGTGATCCCGTCCTGGACACTGAGGAAATAGGTGTCGATCCACTGGTCGGTCATCTTGTCGTTGCGCAGCTCGGCGGTGAGCGCGGCCTTGTTCTTCAGCGTGTTCTGATACTCCTCGACGTGGTTCTGCCCGCCCTGGATCGAGGCATCGATGCCCCCGCCCCGCGCGATCATGTCGTCGATGGGTTCGCTGAGGGTGGCGTCCAGGGCGTCCTTCCCGATGAAGGCCTCCAGCTCGGGGTAAGGCGTCACCAGCTTGTCCTTCACATAGGCGAGAGTAGCGGGGCAGCTCGCCGGCACGGATGCCGCAGGCGCGGTGCCGGCCGTGTCGGCGCAGGCGCCGAGCGCCATCAAGGCGAGGCCGAGGACCGAAGATCTTCCGATGCCTGCTAGCCCCATAGGGCCGGCTCCGCCGGTGCGATCCGGCTGCCGTCATAGACCAGGCCGGGCTGCCGGTCGCGGCTCAACAGCAGGGGTCCGTCGAGATCGACGAAGGCGGCGCCCTCTGCCAAGAGCAGGGCCGGCGCCATGGAAAGGGACGTCGCCAGCATGCAGCCGACCATGATCTTGTAGCCCGCGGCTTCCGCCTCGCGCTTCAAGGCCAAGGCCTCCGTCAGTCCGCCGGTCTTGTCGAGCTTGATGTTGACCGCGTCGTAGCGTCCGGCGACGGCGGCGAGGCTGGCGCGGTCGTGGCAGGATTCGTCGGCGCAGACGGCGACCGGCCGCGTCATGCCGGCAAGCGCTTCGTCCTTGCCGGCCGGCAGGGGCTGTTCGACCAGCTCGACGCCGATCTGCTTCAGACGGGGCGCGAGCCTGGCATAGATCTCCGCTGTCCAGCCTTCATTGGCATCGACGATGAGCCTCGCCTTGGGCGCATTGGCGTGAACCGCCTCGACGCGGTCGAGGTCTTCCGGCCCAGCGAGCTTCAGTTTCAGGAGCGGCCGGTCCGCCTGCTTGCGCGCCGCGGCGGCCATGTTCTCCGCCGTGTCGAGGCTGAGGGTGTAGGCGGTGACGATCGTCCCGGGCCGCTTCAGCCCCGCCAGCGCCCAGACCGGTCGGCCGCTGTGTTTGGCCGCCAGGTCCCACAGCGCGCAATCGACGGCGTTGCGCGCCGCCCCGGCCGGCAGTCGGCTTTGGAGTTCGTCTCGCTCCAGCCCGGACTCCAGGGCGGGCAAGATGCCTTCGATCGCCGCCGCCGCGCTCGCCATGGTCTCGCCGTAATGGGCATAGGGCACGCATTCGCCCCTGCCCTTGACGCCGCCTTCCTCGATCTCGACCAGGATCACGTCGGAAGCGGTCTTGCTTCCCCGGGATATCGTGAACCGGCCTGCGATCGACCAGCTCTCCTGTATGACGCAGACCCGGCGCATTCAGGCCAACAGATCGACGATGCGGCTGACACCCGTGCGCACAGGATCGACCACGGGCATGGCGAGACGCTTTTCCGTCTCGCCGATATAGGTCTTGGCGTCGGCCTCGCTCATCTCGCCGGTATTGATGCTGGCGGCGACGCAGCGGACCTTCGGATTGGTGAGCCGCGCGGCCTCCAGGTTGGCCGCGATGCAACGATCGAGATCGGGCAGCGGATAATTCGGCAGCCCGCGCATGTGCCGGCGCGTCGGCTCATGGCAGAGGACCAGCGCGTCGGGCTGCGCTCCGTGCAGCAGGCCCAGGCTGACGCCGGCGAAGGAGGCGTGGAACAGCGATCCCTGGCCTTCGATCAGATCCCAGTGATCGGGTTCATTGGCCGGCGACAGCCACTCCACCGCGCCGGAAACGAAATCCGAGACCACGGCATCGATGGAGACGCCGTCGCCGGCGATGAAGATGCCGGTCTGGCCGGTGGCCCGGAAGTCGGCCTTCATGCCGTGGCGCTTCATCTCCCGCTCCAGCGCCAGGGTCGTGTACATCTTGCCGACGGAGCAATCGGTGCCCACCGCCAGCAGGCGCTTGCCCGGCCGCTTCACCCCATTGCCGACCTCGAATTCCCGGGTCGGGTGCCGGACGTCGAAGAGCCGGCGTCCGAGCCGGTTCGCTCCCTGGCGCAGGGGCTCGATGTCGGACAGCCGCCGATGCAGCCCGCTCGCCAGATCCATGCCGAGCTCGAGGGCTTGCAACAACGTATCGGTCCAATTTCCCGCCAGCTTGCCGCCCCGGTTGGCGACGCCGACGATGACCGTGCGCACGCCGGCGCCTTTCGCCTGCTCCAGGGTCATGTCGGGGATCTTGAGATCGGCCTTGCAGCCCGGCAGGCGAAGCTGGCCGAGGCACCAGTCGGGCCGCCAGTGGACGATGCCCTGCGCGGTCTTGGCCGCCAGCTGGTCGGGCGCCTCGCCGAGAAACATCAGATAGGGTTGCGCGATCGCCATGATCCTCTCGCCGCGGTCAATTGCACCGGGCGAATCCAGACGCCCGCGGCCGCGCATCCTAATGGATGGGCTTAGCGATGTCTTGGGCGAGCGCTGGAACCGCGCCCTCCATAGGAACTATTTCCAGACCGCCTGGGCCACGCGGCGGAAATTCTCGCCCTGGACCTTGCGCACGTCGGCCTCGGTCCAGCCGCTATCGAGCAGCATCTCGGTGATCTGGGGCAACTGCAGCGGTTCGGCCATGCGCATGGGCGCGCCCTGCCCGTAGCCTTCGCTGGCCGGCCAGACGCGCGGATTGGCCGCGGTCAGATCCTCCAGATTCTCCGGCGTGTAGTCGAGGGCTATGCCCACGTGGTCGACGCCGACCAGATCCGCGACATAGGAGATGGCCTTGACCAGCGTCGGCGTCGTGGCGCCGGAATCTCCGAGGAAGAGGCCGATGCCGTTGATGCCGACCACCCCGCCGCTGCGCGCGCAGGCGCGGATCTGCTCATCGACGATGTTGCGTCCGTGCTTGTGCAAGGTGACCGGATTCGAATGGGAGAAGATCACCGGCGCGCTCGAAGCCTCGATCGCCTCCAAGGTCGTGCGGTAGCCGCTGTGGGAGCAATCGACGATCATGCCGACCCGATTCATCTCGGCGATCACCTGCCGGCCGAATGGCGTGAGCCCGCTATCCCGGTCATGGCAGCCGCCGCCGGCGAGATTGTTGAGATTGTAGGCAAAGAGCATCTGGCGGACGCCCAGGCGATAGTAGAACGACACCATGTAGGCCTGGCCGTCGAGGGAATCCATGCCCTCGATGTCGAAGGCGATGGCGAGCTTGCCTTCGCGCTTGGCCGCCAGGATGTCGTCCACCCGGCGCACCAGGGTGAACCGGTCGGCATGCTTCTCGAGCCAGGTTATGAACGCGCCGATGTTCTTGACCGTGTTCTGCCAGGGCACCACGTCATAGCCGACATTGACCGACAGGAAATCGACCCCGGCGGCCCGCCATAGCTCGAGAATCTCCAGGTCGACCGAGGGCTTGGGCTCGAACCCGGCATGGGCATCCCATATCAGGGCGTCGGCATGAAGCGCGCGGGCGCGATCGGACACCTTCCAGTCCTCGGTCGGGGCATCGGGCATGGTCAACTCTCCAGTCGGATGGCACCTTATCATCCAGGCAAAAGCCCCGGCCGGCAATCCATTGCCGGCCATGCCTCGCCCTTCGACCTCTCTTGATATGGGGCTTAAGGCCGCGTAGCGTGTTGGGTTGGGGAGTGCGAATTTAATCAAGGGGCAGGAATGCCCCGATACGTCATAGGCCCGCCGTCCCACAGCGGCCCATTTCGGACAAAAGAGAGGAACCGAGAATGAAAAAGCTACTTGCGGCGTTGGCCATGGGCGCCAGCTTTGCGCTGGTCATGCCCGCCGCGCATGCGGGAACGCCGAAAGACACCCTCGTCGAGGCGGCTCACATCGACGACATGATCTCGCTCGATCCGGCGGAAATGTATGAGCTGTCGACCTACGAGGTGGTCGGCAACGTGTACGACACGCTGGTTGCCATCAATGGCCACAATACCAGCCAGATTCTCCACAAAGCGGCGCTCAGCTGGACCGTGTCGGACGACGGCAAGACCTATACGTTCAAGCTGCGCCCGGGGATGAAATTCCCGAGCGGCGATCCGATGACGGCCGCGGACGTGGTCTATTCCTACCAGCGGCTGACGGCCCTCAACAAGGCGCCGGCCTTCCTCATCCAGGACCTGGGGATCACCCCGGACAACATGAATACCACCTTGAAGGCGGTGGATGACCTGACCTTCCAGATGACCGTGGATCAGGCCTACGCGCCTTCCTTCGTCATCAACAAGCTCTGCGCCACCAACTTCGCCATCGTCGACAGCGTCCTTTTGAAATCCAAGGAGGCCAAGCAGGCCGACGGCACCAACGACTGGGGCAACGGCTGGCTGAAGACCGCTTCCGCCGGCACCGGCCCCTTCCAGGTCACCGAGTGGAAGCCGAGCGAGGTCGTCATCGACGAGGTCAACCCCAACTACTGGGGTCCGAAGCCGAAGCTGAAGCGAATCGTCTGGCGTCACATCGCCGAAGAGTCCTCCCAGCGCCTGCTGCTGGAATCGGGCGACGTGGACATCGCCCGCAACCTCTCGGCCGACCAGCTGGACGGTTTGCGCCAGAAGGGCGGATTCAAGTTCACGGCGACGGCCCAGAACACCAACCTCTACGCCGGTCTCAATACCAAGAACCAGTATCTCGCCAACCCGAAGGTCCGTGAGGCGCTGCGCTATCTCGTGGACTATGACGGCCTGGCGAAGACGGCCCTCAGGGAAGGCTGGATCATCAATCAGACCTTCCT
>DATNJA010000254.1:0-17192 GCA_035604155.1 Candidatus Udaeobacter sp.
GTACCGTTGGGAGGAGTGGATGGCCAATCTCGATACCGGCAATACCGGATTCATGATCCTGTGCAGCAGCTTGGTCATGCTGATGACTCCGGGCCTGGCATTCTTCTATGGCGGGCTGGTCAGCCGGAAGAACGTGCTGGCCATCATGATGCAGTCCTTCGTTTCCATGGGCTGGACGACGGTGCTTTGGTTCGTCGTCGGCTATTCGCTCTGCTTCTCGGGCGACGTGGGCGGGATCATCGGCAACCTGGACATGGCCTTCCTCCACGGCGTCACGCTCGCCACGCCCTCGCCGACGCCGGGCATTCCGCTGTTCGTACATGTCGCCTATCAGATGATGTTCGCCATCATCACCCCGGCGCTGATCACCGGCGCCTTCGCCAACCGGGTCACCTTCAAGGCCTACATGGCCTTCCTTACGCTCTGGCTGCTGTTCGTCTATTTCCCCTTCGTCCACATGCTCTGGGGTGGCGGCATCCTGCAGCGCTGGGGTGTGCTGGATTTCGCCGGCGGCATCGTCGTGCACAACACCGCCGGCATGGCGGCGCTGGCCTCGATCCTCTATGTCGGGCGCCGCCAGGTGATGGACGCGGGGCCCCACAGCGTGCCTCTGGTGGCGCTCGGCACGGGCCTGCTCTGGTTCGGCTGGTACGGCTTCAACGCCGGCAGCGAATTCCGGGTCGATTCGGTGACCACGGTCGCCTTCCTCAATACCGATGTCGCGGCCTCCTTCGCCGCCGTCACCTGGATGGTGGTGGGTTGGTGGCATGACAAGCGCCCGACCTTCGTCGGCCTCTTGACCGGCGCGGTGGCGGGGCTTGCCACCGTCACGCCTGCCGCCGGCTACGTCTCGCCGCTGGCCGCGGTCATCATCGGCATCGCCTCCGGCGTCGTCTGCTATTTCGCCGTGGCCCTCAAGAACAAGCTCCAATGGGACGATGCGCTCGATGTCTGGGGCGTGCACGGCGTCGGCGGGGCGCTGGGCATCGTTCTCCTCGGCCTCTTCGCCTCGACCGCCTTCAATCCCGCCGGAACCGACGGCTTGGTGTTCGGCAATGGCGGCTTCTTCGTCAAGCAGCTGGTGGCGGCCGCGGTATCGTCGGTCTGGGCCTTCGCCTTCACCTACGGGATGCTGTGGCTGATCGACAAGGTGACGCCGGTGAAGGTGGATCGGGCGGCCGAGGAGAGCGGCCTCGATTCCGCCCTCCATGGCGAGACCGCCTATCTCGGCACACAGTAGCTCGCGATGAGAGTCAGGCGAAACGGTCTTCCAACGGATAGCTCGAAAGGATGCGCGGGGGGCCGTCGCCGATCAGCACTGGCTCCTCGAGCTTGACGCCCTCGGCGCCGCCGACCTCGCCGATATAGCTTTCGACGCAGACGATCATGCCGGCCTCAAGCAGCCCGTCATAGGCGCCCCATTCGGCGTCTTCGGCGTACCAGACCAGGGGATATTCGACGCCGAGCCCGCAGCCATGGGCGATGTCGGCATAGCGGTTGGCGAGGCAGCTCTCCGGCAGGCGGAAGGATTTCTGCGACAGCTCGACGAAGCTCATTCCCGGCCGGAGCAGGGCGATGTTATGGGCCAGCTGCCGGCGGGCAAGATCGTACAGCCGGCGCTGGGAATCGGTCGGCCGCCGGTCGCCGACGAGGAAGCTGCGTGAGATGTCCGTGTACCAGCCGTTCGGGCCGATCATGTCGGTGTCGAAGGAGAGCAGCTCGCCCGCCTCCATCCGGCGGTCCGACGCTTCCTGGAACCAGGGATTGGTCCGCGGGCCCGAGACGAAGACGCGGGTCTCCTGGTATTCCCCGCCGCGCCTGACGGAGCCGGCAAGGAAGATGGACATCGCCTCCTGCTCGCTCATGCCGGGCTCGATCGCGGCGCGCATGTCGGCGACCGCGGCTTCGGTCTCGCGCAGCGAGGCGATGAAAGATTCGATTTCCAGCGGCGATTTGATCGCCCGGGCCAGCTCCATGGCGCCCTTGCCGTCGACGGCGGCGATCCCTTCCCGGGCCAGGGCCGCCATGGGCAAGACATCGCCCCGGTCGAGGGCGAGGCGCCGATTGCCGCCGCCATGGGCCTTCACCAGACCAGCGATCTCGGCGGCCCAGCGTCCGGCCATCTCCTCGCCGCGCCCGCCAACCGCCATGAAGTCCCAGGCGAGAGACGGGCGCATCTCGTCGATGGTCTCCAGCCGCCGCGAGAGATGCATGGAACTCGGCAGCTCGAACAACACCACCGGGCCTTCCGTCGCCAGGAAGGCGTAACGGCAGACATTGTGCATAGTCCAGACCTGCATGTTCCGGCTGCCGGTCGCGTAGCGCAGGTTGATGGGGTCTGAGACCAGGATTCCGGCGACATCGGCGGCGACCAATTGCTCGCGTATCCTGGCCAGGCGATAGGCGCGGATCGCCCGCTCATCGGATTCGGTTTGGCTGGCGCCGCGGGACAGGGTCATGGGTTCTCTTGTCCGATCTTCGCCTGGGCGAGATAGCCTATCACGGCAACGGGCAAGCGCGCCGCTGGCGCCGGCTTCGCTCCTCAACTAACTTCGGCCTCCGGTCCGGCTAGAGCAAGATCGGGTCAGCTTCTATCAAGCTGACCCGTGAATCTTGCTCTACATGCTAGGAGTAGAGCCTGACCGTCTCAAGCCGAGCAGGCTTGAGACGGTCAGGCTCTAGGCGAATCAGCCGGGCGGGGGAGATCAAGAGAGCCATGCTGAGTCCGACCGAGTCCCTGGGACTCTCCGGCGCCACTCTCGAAGGCCGCGTGTTGCGGGCGGTCCATCATGCCAGCGACTCCGCCCTCGGCCATGTCGCGGAGCGGCTGCGCGCCGACGCGCTCGCCAACGGCGTGATCTATGAGCGGGACGGCGGGCGCGAGGCGGTCAGGATCATGCTGCGGCCCCTGCTCGCCATGCCGGAGCAGCTGAGCTACGTCCATCATGTCTGTCTGTCCCTGGTGGAGGCGCTGAAGCAGGTCCCCCAGCTCTACCTGGAGGACGAGGCCGTCCGGCGGCTGGTCGCCATCGCGCCGGAGGAAGAGCGCTGGCTGAAGGACTTCTGGGGCCATGCGCACCAGCGCCTGAACCCCATCTATGGGCGGCTCGACGCGGTGTGCGACTTCACCGGCCAGGGTTGGCAGGATTCCCTCCAGTTCATGGAGCCGAACCTCTCGGGCGTCGGCGGCATCCATCTATCGCCCGTGGCCGAAGAGCTTGTGATGCGCGATGCCGTGCCGACTCTTCTCGGCCATGATCCGGAGCTCGCCATACAGCTGCCCCGCGACCAGCGCGAGCTGTTCGTCCAGGTGCTGATCGATCACGCCAAGGCGCTCGGCCGGCGATCGTGCAACCTCTGCTTTGTCGAGCCCAAATATGTCCATGAGGGTCCCGACGAGCAGTCGGCGTTGAGCCGGCATCTGGCCGAGCGCCATGGGCTCGTGATCGTCCATGCCGATCCTCGGGAACTGACGGTCCGGGGCGAGGAGGTCTATTACGGCGATGTAGAGATCGACGTCGCCTATCGGGATTACGAGACCCGCGACCTGCTCACCCTCGAGGCGGAGCTCGGCCGGCCGCTGGACGCCATGCGCCTGCTGTTCCGACAGAACCGCGTGGTTTCGTCGCTCGCCGGCGACTTCGACCACAAGAGCTGCTGGGAGCTGCTGACGGATTCGGCCATCGCCGAGCGCTATTTCAGCGCCGAAGAATGCCGCCTGTTCCGGCGCCATGTGCTGTGGACCAGGCTCGCCGGCGACCGGCGGACCAGCCTGCCCCACGGCGGCGAAGGAGATCTGCTGGACTTTGCGCTGAAGCACCGGGAGCAGCTGGTGCTGAAGCCGAACCGGAGCTATGGCGGCACCGGCGTCACGCTCGGCGCCGGCGTCGAGCCCGGCGAATGGGAGAGGCTGCTCGAGGAGGTTGCCGCCAAAGCCGATGACCCCCAGCAGTCCTGGGTGTTGCAGACCGCGACCCGCCTGCCGGTGCACGAGTTCCCGGTGATCGAACCGGACGGGCGGGTCTTCGGCGAGCCGTTCTACGCCGTCATGGGCTTCGCGCCGACGGAGAACGGGCTCGGGGTCGTTTGCCGGGTATCCCAGAAGCAGGTCGTCAATGTCGCCCAGCATGGCGGCCTGGCGGCGATGCTGGTGGCGAGCCCGCCCAGGGAGCTGCGCGTACCCAAGCGCACCCAGGCCCGCGCCGACGGTTCCGAGCGCATTCTGCGGGCTCAGATCGCCGAAATCCGTCATCTCGACCAGGCAATCGGCCTCCTGGATTGGGACGAGGAGACCATGCTGCCTGGCGCCGGTCGCGCCGAACGAGGCGAGCAGCTCGCGACCCTGGAGGGCCTGCGCCATGGTCTGTTGTCCTCCGACCATTTGGGCGACCTGATCGGGGAGGTGGATGCCGCGCGCCCCGAGGACGAGCGCTGGGCCCGCGAGCTGGTCCTGCTCCGGCGCCTGCGCCGCAGCGCCATGGCGCTGCCCGAGAGCCTGGTGCGGGCCTTCGCCAACGCCAAATCGCGCTCCCTCGGCGCCTGGGAAGAGGCGCGTGAGCGCGACGACTTCACCCTCTTCGCGCCGGCCTTCGACCAGATCCTGGTCCTGGTCCGCGAGCGGGCCCAGGCGCTGGCCCGCGGGCCGGAGCCCTACGATGCGCTGCTGGACGAATACGAGCATGGGATGGATCGTGCCCGCCTCGAGCCGGTTCTGACGGCACTGCGCGAGCGCCTGTCGCCCATGCTGCGCGAACTGGCCGGAAGCGGCCTCCCACCCGATTCACCGCTTCGCGGCCGGCGCTTTGCCGAGACCGGTCAATGGGAGCTTTGCCGGCGCCTGCTTCAGGCGCTGGGTTTCGATTTCGGCCGCGGGCGCCTCGACCGCTCGACCCACCCCTTCACCCTGGTGGCAGGATTCGACGACGTGCGCATTACCATCCGGCCCCAGGAAGACAATCTGCCGGCGGGGCTTCTCGCGACGCTTCATGAGGGCGGCCACGGGCTCTACGACCAGGGCCTGCAGCGGGGGGATCGCGACTGGATCCTGGGCGAGGCGCCCAGCATGGGGCTGCACGAAGCCCAGGCCCGGCTCTGGGAGAACCATATCGGCCGGGGTCTCGCCTTCTGGCAGCATTGGCTTCCGGCGATCGCAGGCCGGTTCGCGCAAGCCACGGCCGGGTTATCGCCGGAGATCTTTCATCGGGCGGTCAATGCCGTGCGCCCAAGCGCGATCCGGGTCGGCGCCGACCAGATGTCCTATCACCTGCACATCCTGCTTCGCTATGAGCTGGAACTGGCGCTCCTCGCCGGCGACCTGACGGTGCGCGATCTGCCGGCCGCGTGGAACGAACGCAGCGCGGCCTTGCTCGGGGTCAGGCCGGCTTGCGATCGCGACGGCGCGCTCCAGGACGTCCACTGGTCGCTCGGCATGTTCGGCTACTTCCCCAGCTACTCGATCGGCAGCCTCTACGCGGCTCAGCTGATCGAAGCCTATGAGCGCACGAGCCCGCTGCAAGACGAAATCCGGCGCGGTCACTACGGCGGCCTTCTCGCTTGGCTGCGCCGGCATGTGCATCAGCCGGGCAATCGCCATTCGGCGGAAGAGATCGTGACCCGGGCGACAGGGCAGGGTCTCGATGCGTCGGCCTTCTTCCGTCACCTCGAGGCGAATTGCGCCCGGATGGTGACGTAAGCGGCGCTGGCCGGGGTGGAGCGATTGCGTCACAATGGCGTGGAAGCGAGCAGATGCAGCAATATTTGGGGGATGTCATGAACTGCCAACACCGGCCAAACGATACGGATGAACACCTTCATCACTGCCCTGTTTGCGCCGAGGATGGCGAGAATCATGCAGCAGCGCCCGATGCCTCGCGCCGTCGCTTCCTCGTCGGCGCCATCACAAGCACGGCGGCAAGCCTGCTGGCCGGGGCGAGCGCGGAACTGACCGCGCCGACGCCGGCGGCAGCCCAGAGCACCCTGACGCCGCAGGCGGCCCTGCAGGCGATGATGGACGGCAACCAACGCTATGTCGAAGGCCGGCTGCAGTCCCTGGGCGAGGACCTTTCCATCCTGAAGCAAAAGACGGCCGAAAAGCAGGAGCCTTTCGGGGCAGTGCTGTCCTGCGCCGATTCCCGGGTGCCGGTGGAACTGGTCTTCGACCAGAGCATCGGCCATTTGTTCGTGACCCGCGTGGCCGGCAATATCGCCACGAGCGAGATCGTGGCCAGCCTCGAATACGGCGTCGCGGTGCTGGGCACCAAGGTGATCATGGTGCTGGGCCACGGCAATTGCGGGGCGGTGAAAGCAACGATCCAGGGCAAGGAGGTCCCGGGCCAGATCAGCGCGCTCTACGCCCCGATCCAGCCGGCGGTGGACGCGGCCGGCCCGAACCTCGATGCCGCCATCGATGCCAATGCCAAGATCCAGGCCGCTCTGCTGAGAGAAGCCTCGCCGTTGATCGCCGGCATGGTCAAGGATGGCACGCTCATGGTCGTGGCCGCGCGATATGATCTCGCCAGCGGCAAGGTGACGGTGCTGAGCTAGAGCATGCTCCGATCCTATCGAACCGGAACATGCTCTAGATTCCTTAAGTTGGTCGCATTTTCTGCGCCGAACCGGTGCCCACTTCGGCGGAAAATGCTCCGGTCTCGACCGGAACAAGCGGCCCTGAAATAGTCAAGCAAGCGATATCGGCGACGGGAGCTTGTCGGCGGCCGCCATGGCAGGAAATCCAAGGAACAGCCCGGCGCTGCGCCTCAGCGTTCTCGATCAGGCGCCGATCTCGGAAGGCTCCAACGGCGGCCAGGCGCTGAGGAACTCCATCGACCTTGCCTCGCTGGCCGATCGGTTGGGCTACCACCGTTATTGGCTGGCCGAGCACCACGCCACGCCCATGCTGGCATGCGCCAGCCCGGAGGCGCTGATCGGCCCCGTCGCAGCCGCTACCCGCCATCTCAGGGTGGGCAGCGGCGGCGTCATGCTGCCCCATTACAGCCCGGTCAAGGTGGCCGAGACCTTCAGCATGCTGGCCGGGCTTTACCCGGGCCGGATCGATCTCGGCATCGGGCGGGCGCCGGGCAGCGATCAGCGCTCCGCCTATGCCTTGCAGCGCGATCGCCGGCAGGCAGCACCCGACGATTTCCCCGAACAGCTGACCGAGCTGCTGGCTTATCTGGAAGACCAGATGCCGCCCGCCCATCCCTTCGCCAAGCTCGCCGAAACCCTGCCCGGCCGGCCGGACAAGCCCGATATCTGGCTGCTCGGCTCCTCGCCGCAGAGCGGCATCTGGGCCGCCGAGTTGGGACTTCCCTACATGTTCGCCGATTTCATCAGCCCCCATGGCGAGGCCATCGCCGCCCGCTACCGCGAGGAATTCACTGCCGGCCTCAGAGGGGCCAAGCCGGAAATAGGCGTCGCGGTTTCCGTAGTCTGCGCCGCCAGCGACGAGGAGGCCTGGCGGCTCTCCGCCAGCGTCAGGATGGCGATCATGCTGCTGCGTGCAGGCCGGCTTATCGCCGTTCCCAGCGTGGAGACGGCGATCGGCTATCTGACGGAAGAGGCGGGCTCGCCCGACGCCGGGCCGAAATCCCGCCGGATGGTGACCGGCGCGCCCGAATCCGTGCGCCGGGAGATCGAGGCGATCGCGCGGGAATACGGCGCCGAAGAAGTGATGATCGTCACCATCACCCACGACCATCAGTGCCGCCGGCGATCCTACGAACTGATCGCCGAGGCCTTCGGGCTGCTTCCGGCGGGGGAAGATTCCTAAGCGCGGTCCGGCCCCGCCAGTCCTCCCCTGTCGTCACTCCGCCAAGCTTGCCCTCGCGGGCATGAGGATCGGGAAATCCCGTTTAGTTCGGCTCCTTGGGTTCGGGCACCGAGGCATCGCGCTCCCAGCCTTCGTTCTCCAGGCGGATATGCTGAATCATGACCGCATTGCTGTTTGCGTCGAGCTCGGGCAGGGCCTGGTATTGAGAGACCCAGCAGCGATGGACCTGATAGGCGAGCGCCAGCTGGCCTGCCTCGTTGTAGACCTCGATCGTGATGTCCTTGCGGAAATCGGCGAGGCCCACTTCGCCGCCAAGACCGGCACCCAGACGCCAGACCTTGTTGGCCCAGTCCTCGAAGGCGGTGTCATGGGTGACGCCGCGCTCGAGCAGGATGGGCGCGAAGGCGGTGAGGCCGGGGGACTTGCGCGGCGACGACGGATCGCCGCCTTCCCGATGCTCGACCACTTCGGTCGTGCGGACGAGCGCGCTCACCTTGCTCACGCCGGCCACGTATTTGCTGTCCCATTTGACCCGGAACTTGAAGTTCTTGTAGGGATCGAGGCGGTCTGCATTGACGGTGAATTCGGCCATCTTGCTTGATCCTCCTGCGGTCTGGTCGATTGCCTACGAAAACCCGCGCACGGCCCGTCTCGGATGGCCGATGATGGGACCCTTGGGAACGCTCCAGCCCTCTGCGTCCAGCAACTGGGCGACCTGGGCGAGCTCGAACGCGCGTACGCGCAAGCGGCGTTTGCGCCTGGGGTCCGCGGTCGTCATGGCCCGGTCCAGCAGTTTCCGGGCTTCCTCGCGAACGGACGCCGGATCGGGCGGTGCGCTCTCGACATCGTCGTGCATCGGCCCAGCTCCCGTGGTTTGCCTGTGACTTGATCGAGTCGTCGCGTCGCCTTCGCGCCCGATCAGTAGGTCCGTTTTGTATTAACGTCCGGCAAACGCTCGCGATGAATTTATCCGCCGTCGCGGGGCTCGGATTTCGGGGCTGGCGTCTCCAGCGGGGCTACGGGGAGACCTGCCTCGCGCCAGGCCGTGAAGCCGCCTTCCAGATGGTAGACGGGGGCGAGGCCCATGCGCTGGACGGTGTAGGTGGCAAGGGCGGAGCGCCAGCCGGCGGCGCAATAGAAGACGAATCTCTTGCCCGATGCGAAGACCGGCTTGTGGTAGGGGCTCGCCGGATCGACCCAGAATTCCAGCATGCCCCGCGGCGCATGCAAGGCGCCGGGGATCAAGCCTTCCCTGGCAAGCTCGCGCACGTCGCGTACGTCGACGAACTGCACGCCAGGGTCGCCCTGAAGCTTGGCCGCCTCGGCGGGCGAGAGCGCCGTGATCGATGCGTTGGCTTCCGCCAGCAGGGCCTCATATCCGATCTTCATGGGTGATCTCCTCGATTGGCCAGAGCAAGATCGGGTCAGCTTCTCTCGAGCTGACCCGTGAATCTTGCTCCCTTGTTATAATTAGAGCCTGATTCACGTCTCAAGCCGAACAGGCTTGAGACGATCAGGCTCTAGGGTCCGATTCTGCATGCCCGCGGCATTCTCCCCCGCCGGGGCCAACTCGGATAGGCTTTGGCCATTGGGCGGCGGCCGTCGGTTGCCCACAGCAAGAGGAGTGCTGCCGATATGGACCAACCATCGCGTCGCAATGCCGGGCCCGGGTTCTCGACCCGCGCCATTCATCTGGGATACGACCCGGCGACGGAAAAGGGGGCGCTGATCCCGCCGATCTTCATGACCTCCACCTATGCATTGGAAAGCGCCGAGGCCGGCGCGGAGATGTTCCGCGGCGAGCGGGCTGGCTACATCTACGGCCGTACGCGCAATCCGACCCAGGCGCTGCTCGAGGAGCGGCTGGCAAGCCTCGAAGGCGGGGAAGCGGGCCTGGCGCTGGCCTCGGGCATGGGGGCGATCACCAGCCTGATCTGGTCGCTCGTCAGCGCCGGCGACGAGGTCGTCATCGACCACACGATCTACGGTAGCTCCTTCGCCTTTTTCACGAAAGGTCTCGGCCGATTCGGGGTCACGACGAAACTCGCCGACCTGACCCGGCCCGAAACCCTGGATGCGGTGCTCGGCAAGAAGACGCGGGTCGTGTTTTTCGAGACGCCGGCCAACCCCAATCTCCGGGTCATCGACATTCGACGGGTCGCCGACATCGCCCATGGGGCGGGTGCGAAGGTCGTGGTGGACAACACCTTCGCCTCGCCCGCCCTTCAGCGCCCCTTGGAATTCGGCGCCGATGCAGTGGTCCACTCGGCGACCAAATATCTGGGCGGGCATGGCGACCTCCTGGCCGGAATCGTCGTCGGTTCGACGGAGCTCATCGGCCAGGTGCGAGGCATGGGCCTGCGTTGGTTGACGGGCGCCACCCTGTCGCCGCTGAACGCCTTCCTCATCCTGCGCGGACTCAAGACCCTGGAGCTCAGGATGGAGCGCCACTCGCGTTCGGCCCTGGCCGTGGCCGAACTGCTGGCGGGCCATCCGGCCGTGGCCCAGCTCTCCTATCCGGGCCTGCCGTCCTTTCCGCAATACGAGCTGGCCCGGCGCCAGATGTCGCGCCCGGGCGGCCTCATCGCCTTCGAACTCAAGGGCGGGCTTTCGGCGGGGCTCGCCTTGATGAACGGGCTGAAGCTCGCCACCCGGGCCGTCAGCTTGGGCGACGCGGAGACCCTCGTCGAGCACCCGGCCACCATGACCCATGCCACCTACACGGCGGAGGAGCGCGCCAAGCACGGCATCGGCGACGGGCTGCTAAGGCTCTCCATCGGTCTGGAGAATGTCGAGGACATCCTGGAAGACGTTCAGCAGGCCCTGGACCGCGTCTAGCCCCTTGGCAGGGGCGGTCGCATGACCCAGATTACTTCATGGTGCCGCATCCGATCCGCTCGCGCCGGCGGGTCGCCGGCTGGAAAGGATCCATGACCGAAAAGCCGCGTTCCGAACTCCCGATCGTCAAACAACCCGATCCGGAGGAATTCCAGTTCGACCTCAACCATGCGTTCAATTCCATCGTCGCGCTGCAGGCGATCGTGCCGCCGGATGCCTTCACCGCCCCGATCCTGGGGACCGAGCGGGGCGGCAGCGGCGTGGTCATTCGCGACAGCGGCCTCGTCCTCACCATCGGCTATCTGGTCACCGAGGCGGAGAGCATCTGGCTCACCGCCGCCGACGGCCGCGTCACGCCGGCCCATGCGCTGGCCTATGACCAGGAGACGGGATTCGGCCTGGTTCAGGCCCTGGGCAAGCTCGGCCTGCCCGCTCTCGAACTCGGCCGGTCGAGCGCGGTCGAGCCCGGCGATCCGGTTCTCGTCGCCGGCGGCGGGAAACGCCAGTCCGTGCGTGCCCGGGTCGTCGCCAAGCAGGAGTTCGCGGGCTATTGGGAGTACCTGCTGAACGAAGCGATTTTCACCGCGCCCGCTCATCCCTTCTGGGGCGGCACCGGCATGATCGGCCAGGACGGCAAGCTCCTGGGCATCGGTTCCCTCAACGTCCAGCAGACAAGCGCCAAGGGCCCGCCGCGCGACATCAATATGATGGTGCCCATCGATCTATTGCCGCCGATCCTGGACGATCTCCTCGCCTATGGCCGGATCAACAAACCGCCCCGACCCTGGCTCGGCCTCTATTCGGCCGAAAGCGATGGCCGGATCCTGGTCGCCGAAGTGGTGGAGCAGGGCCCCGCCGCAAGCGCGGGCATGCGCCAGGGCGATATCATCTCCGCCGTGCGCGACGCCAGCGTCGCCAGCCTCGGCGAATTCTACCGCAAGGTCTGGAGCTCCGGCCCCGCCGGCACCGAGATTTTGATCGAGGTGGTGCGCGACAAGCGCGCCTTGTGGCTCCGCGTCAAGTCCGCCGACCGGAGCAGCTTCCTGAAGGCGCCGAGACTGCAGTAAGGCGGAACGCCTCAGGCCTTCCGCGGGTCGTCCGGCACGGCCGCGCGGCGCAGCTGGCGCCCCGAAGGGGGGGAGCCGACCAGCGGCAGATCGAGGTAGATCAGCATGCCCTGGTCGGAGGAATTTTCGACCCGCACGCCTCCGCCCATGGCCTGCAGGTTGCGCCGCGCCGTCCACAGCCCGCTGACGTTGAGCACTGCACTCACCTCTTTCGCCTCTTCCTCGACGCCGAGGGAGAAGCGCGGCTCGAACAGCCGGTACCCTTTTTCGGGGGGTATGCCGGGCCCGTTGTTGGCTACCGCAATCTCGGCACGGGATTCCGTGCGCCGGAGCTGGATGGCCACATGGGAGCCTGCCGGGCGCGAGGTAATGACATCGTCGAGCACCGCCTCGATGGCGGTTTCGATCAGCTCCTCGCTGCCTTCGACCCTGACATTGGCCATGATCTCGGCGTCCAGCATGATGCCGCGCCCCTCGGCGAGCGCGCCATAGGCACGGATCAGCCGGTGCAGCATGCGGCTGATGTCCACCCGCCGGCGGGGCGGATCGTTCAGCTCGGCCACGGAATCGTCGACCCGGCGCGAATGGTCCACCAGGTCGTCCATGCGATCCACCATCTGGGTCAGGACCTCGATCGCGCGCCGTGCGCCCGCATTGGCCTCGGGAATGGCGCTGCTGATGGGCAGGATCGACTGGCGCAGAATGGCAAGCGGCGTCTTCATAGCATGGGCGTCGTCCTCGGTGCGGCGGCGGACCTCCTCCGACCCGCGGCGCAGGGAGGCGACGAGCCGGTCGAGCTCGTCGGCGATGCGGTCCAATTCGGCGATCTGATTCCGAGCCTGGAAGCTTGGCCCGTGTTGGGTGTCCCGGCGAATGGCGACGGCGACCTCGCGGAACTGGGCGAGATTGCGCTGGAGCGCGACGATGACGCACAGCGTGAGCAGGGCGAGCCCGACGTAGAGAATGGCCGCACGCTCCACTTCGGGCCGCTGGTAGAAGGTCATGCTTTGGTTGCTGCCCATGAGGTCCGCGGCCGGGTAGGCAAAGAGCACGGCCCAGCAGCCGGCGGCCGTGTGGACGGGGACGATCGAGGCCAGCGCGTTTCCAATTCCGGAAGGATCGGGATAGCGGCTGGTCCGCAGCTCGCCGGCGGCGCATGCATCGGCCGCGAAACGGCGCAGATCCTCGCGAGGTCTCGCCTGGCCCCGATCGGCGGCGCCGGAATATTCCGCGATGGATGCCTGGCCGACGCGGTAGAAGCCCAGCGCATCCATCCGGTCGCTCGGACGGAAGAGCAGCTGGACCCGGGCATCGCCTCCCGACAGCCGGGCCAGTTCGCTCGCAGCGGTTGCAAACGTTGTCGGATCGGTGCCGTTCAAGGATGGCGCGATGGCGGCCGTGGCAATACGGGCCTGGGTCTCGACGCTTCGCACCAGCAGGACCTGCTGGCCCTCGAAGGCCTGCTCCAGGATCGAATACAACGCCACCGGCACGGCCAAAAAGGCGCCGGTCAACAGGATAAGTGGAACCGCTAACGAGCGGCGAATGCGTCCTATGGTCACCGCAATACGTCCTGCTCCCGGAGACGTATGCCTTAGCGCAGCATCTGACTTCGCAGTTAATCCCGAGTTAACGCAGCATCTTGCACGCCAGCCGCCCCGCCGGCGCTCAACCCTCCGTCTTGTCGAGACTCCATGGCCGTCGCCCTAGACGGCCTTCGGCTTCGCCCAACCGGCATTCGGACGGTCCCGCAAAGCCGCCGATCCCGGTCATCCCCGAGCGCGCCAACGAAGTCTCTCTTCCCTGCCCCAAGCGAACCAGGCCAGACCGCCCGAGGCCTGCGCCGGCGATTGGCAAGCGGCAACCGAAGTTTCCCCGGGTCGATTCGGCCGCAGACGCCCAATTCCGACGCCGATCCGGCCCGACGGGAACCGGCCGATCATCGCTTATATGGTCTCAGTGCCCAAGCCTTTCAAATGCATAGCCCAATGGCCCCTGCCGCATGCGACCGGCGGATCGCGGCCGGCTGCAGCCGAGGCGACAATCGATACGAGTGGCAGTCCGTTCATGGACCGGCTCGACGGCTGGGTACCTTCATTCACCCGGCGGCAATATCTCCGGCGGATCGAAGGCGCTGACCGGCGGCGGCGGACCGACGAAGCGTTCCACCTCCACCAGGCAGCTATGGGCGCTCGGGCCCTGACCCAGACGCGAGGATCCCTTGTCCAGGGTCAGGACGTTGGCATTGCCATGCTTGCAGAGGCTGCCAATCTCGCCCGGCGTCTCGGGGTCGTACCAGGCGCCCGTGGGTAGCTGGAGGACGCGCGGCTGGACGCTGTCGGTGACGATCGCCCCGGCAAGGCAGGCGCCCCGGTCGTTGAAGACCCTGACCACGTCGCCGGTTTCTATGCCGCGGGCCTCGGCATCGGCCGGATTGATCCAAAGAGCCTCGCGTCCGCCGACCTTGGCGCGCCAGCTCGTCTCGCCGTTGTCGAGCTGGCCGTGGAGGCGCGTGCGCGGCTGGTTGGAAAGCAGATGCAAGGGAAAGCGATTGGCCAGAACTGCCCCCAGCCACTCCTCCGGCTCGACCCAATAGGCGTGGCCCGGGCAGTCGTCATAGCCGAAGGTGGCGACCGTCTCGGAATAGATCTCGATCTTTCCCGAAGGTGTGGCGAGCGGATAGAGCCCGGGCGCCCGGCGGAAATCCTCCAACAGGACCGTCGGCTGGTCGGGTGCTGGAAACTCAACATGGCCCTTTGCCCAGAACTCCTCGAAGCTCGGCAGGCTGACGTTCCGCCGGCGGGCCCGCTCCCGGTCGCTGTCATAGAAATGCCGCAGCCATTGCTCCTCGCTGCGACCCTCGGTGAAGGCTTCGGCGAAACCCATGCGCTCGGCAAGCTCGGCGAAGACGGCGTAGTCGTCGCGCGCCTCGCCCACCGGTTCGATCGCCTTCTGCATGGCGAGGATGAAGGGGTCGCGCGTGGCGCCGCCGATATCGTTGCGCTCGAAGCTCGTGGTCGCCGGCAGGACGATGTCGGCATGGCGCGCCAGCGGGTTCCACCAGGGCTCATGGACGATGATGGTTTCCGGCTTGCGCCAGGCGGCGAGCAGACGGTTCAGATCCTGGTGGTGATGGAAGGGATTGCCGCCCGCCCAATAGACCAGGCGGATGTCCGGGAAGACGATCTTCTTGCCGTCGAAATCGATAGTCGCCCCGGGGTTGAGCAGCATGTCGGCGATGCGGGCGACGGGAATGTACCGATCGATCGGATTCTCGCCTTCCGAAATCCTGAGACGGCTCGTGGCATCCGCCGGCTGTCCGACATTGCCCTCGCAGGAATAGCCGAAACCGATCCCGCCGCCGGGAAGGCCGATCTGGCCCAGCATCGCCGCCAGGGTTACCGCGGCCCAGTGGGTCTGCTCGCCGTTGAGGCTGCGCTGCAGCGACCAGCTGATGGACAGCATGCTGCGCGTAGCCGCCATGCGCCGGGCGAGGCTGCGGATGGTTTCGGCCTCGAGGCCCGAGATGGCTGCCGCCCAATCGGCGCTCTTGGGCGCGCCATCGCGCTCGCCCATGAGATAGGCGCGAAAGCGCTCGAAGCCCACGGCGTAGCGGTCGAGGAAGGCCCGGTCATGCAGGGACTCCGCGACCAGGGTGTGGGCCATGCCCAGCATGATCGCGGTGTCGGTGTTCGGGCGCGGGCGAATCCATTCGGCGTCGAGGAAATCGGCCATGTCGCTCTTGATCGGGCCGACATACACGAAGGCGACGCCATTGTCCCGGCAGCGCTTCAGCCAGCCATCGGTGCTGTGATTGCCCGAACCGCCGGCGGCGATCTGGGCGTTCTTCTGGGGCAGCCCGCCGAAGGCGACAACCAGCCGGCCGCTCTCGGCGATGCTGCGATAGTCGGTCAGGTTCTTCAGGACCTGGTTGAAGTCGCCGAGGAAATGCGGGACCGCCGCCTCCGCCGCCGCGCAGCTGTAGGAGCCGACGGAATCGGTGAAACCGCCGAAGAGATTGAGGAACCGGTGCAGCAGGCTGCAGGCGTTGTGAAGCCGCCCGGCGCTGCCCCAGCCATAGGATCCGCCATAGATGGCCTCGCTGCCGAACTTGGCCTTGACCCGATTGAGCTCCGTCTCGACGAGGCCGAGCGCCCGCTCCCAGGTGACAGGCACGAAAGGTTCCGCGCCGCGCGTCGCCCTGTTGCTCTCGATGCCTTCCGCCAGATACCCGGCGCGGACCATAGGCCGCGCGATGCGGGTCTCGTGATAGACCGCACCGGCCATGGATTCGATGATGGCAGACGGATTCTCGTCCTTGTCGAAGGCCTCGACGGCGACAAGCCGGCCCCCTTCGACCCTGGCCTTGATGGCGCCCCAATGGGCGGCGGAATGCTTCGTATCCATGAAAGCGGTCATTCGCTCCTAGAGCCTGACCGTCTCAAGCCTGTTCGGCTTGAGACGTGAATCAGGCTCTGATTCTAACATGCAGAGCAAGATTCACGGGTCAGCTGGATAGAAGCTGACCCGATCTTGCTCTGCGCAGTGCCTATCTCTCGGCGCAATCCGGCGGGAGCCAACCAGATATGGAGCGCCGGGTAAAGGCAGTAGGGAAGATTTCGGCCAATCCCGGACGCGTCGGGACTGTTGCCGAAGGGGCGATTCGCCTATGATTGTCCGCGGTCAAAACTAGGGGGCGGATCATGAAACGCGCTCGAATTTGTGCGGGCCTGGTTGGTGCCGTGGGGCTTGCCCTGGCCTGGTCGGCCTCGGCCTTTGCCTGCGGCTCGGGAAAGATCCTGTTCGAGGACAAGTTCAGCAGTCTCGACCCCAGCTGGGGCATCACGCTGGGCGACGGCTGGTCGGTCGGCCAGGGGCTCAAGATGGCTATGAAGCCAGGCGACTCCCAAATGTATCTCAATCAAGCGTCGCTCTATGACAACTACGAAGTGTGCATGACGGTGACGTCGCAATTCACTGGCGACGACACAGTCGATCCCTACATCCTCTTCTGGGGAGCTGACAGCGATAACCTTTATGAGGTGGGCGTGGGCGCTCACTACGGGAGATACACCGTCTGGCGCAAACAGCGTACGAAATGGTTGAACCCCGTCGCCTGGACGGATTCTTCGGCGGTGAAGAAAGGCAGCGGCGCGGTCAACGAATTCAGCGTCACCGTCACCGGCAACCATGCGGTTATCAACATCAATGGCCAGAAGGTGATCGAGTTCAACGGCCAGGCGCCCGATGGCGGAAGCCAAGTCGGGATCGACGTCGACGCGGACAAGGACAACAAGGGCCCCTGCGTCGTTACCATAACCGACTTCCAAGTCCGCGCAGTTCAGTAATCCAGACCGATCGCCGCAGCGGGACGGTCGCGGGCCGCGCTTCCCTCGGAGGGCGGCCCGCAGCGTTTTTGGCGATGGGTCTGCGAGCCCGAGCCGGATGGCGGCTATGCAGGTTGAGGCTTGTGGCAATTGACTAGCGCGAAGACGGGACCTAAGAGGCGGGGTGCGTTG
>DATNJA010000255.1:0-3452 GCA_035604155.1 Candidatus Udaeobacter sp.
GCGATCGACTGGAAGATCGCCTTTCCGCTGCACCCCGAATACCGGACCCTGCCCATGGTCTGGTATGTGCCGCCTCTCTCGCCCATCCAGGCCAAGGCCGAGGCGGGGCTGCTGGGAACGAATGGAGTCATTCCGGATGTATCGAAGCTGCGCATCCCGCTGCGCTATCTCGCCAATCTTCTGACGGCGGGGGACGAGCGGCCGGTGAGACTGGCGCTGGAGCGCCTGCTGGCCATGCGCGCCTATATGCGCGCACGACACGTCGACGGAGTCGAGGCGCCCCAGATCCTGGCCCAGGTCGGTCTCAACCGCGCGCTGGTGGAGGACATGTACAAGATCCTGGCGATCGCCAACTACGAGGACCGCTTCGTCATCCCCACGACCCACCGCGAATACGCCGAAAATGCCTTCGACCTGAAAGGCTCCTGCGGCTTCAGCTTCGGCAATGGCTGCTCCGAAGGCGGCAATGAGGTCAGCCTGTTCGGCAAGCACAAGCACCAGCATGGCGCCAAGAAGCCGAGCGAGGCGGTCCAATGAAGACTTACAAGGCGCTTTCCGCCCTGCTGACCTATCCCGAGCCCGCACTTCTGGCGAACACCGAAGCGCTATCGGCGGCAATCTCGGCTGAGGGCCTTCTGCCGGCCGCCCATGAAGCGGCGCTGGAGAGTTTCCTGGCGGATCTTGCGGCACTGGACCCGCTCGAGGCCCAGGAGCGCTATGTCGCGCTTTTCGATAGGAACCGGTCGCTCTCCCTGCATCTCTACGAACACGTCCACGGCGAGTCGCGCGACCGCGGCCAGGCCATGGTCCAGCTCGGCGAAATTTACTGGCTGCATGGCGTTGAAATCGACGCCCATGAGCTTCCCGACTATCTGCCGCTCTTTCTCGAATTCCTGTCGCTGCTTCCGCCGAAGGCCGCCGCCTCGCTGCTGAGCGAAGCCGTGCATGTGGTTGCCGCGCTTCGGGAAAGGCTTGCAAAGCGCGGCAGCCCCTATGCCGCGGTCATGGGGGCAATCGTGGCCCTGGCCGCCAAGCCGGCCGAACGCACGGCAATCGAAGAAGTGCTGGCCGCACTGAAGCCCGAGGCGGACAGCCCGGAAGCGCTCGACCGGCAATGGGAAGAGGAAACGGTGCGGTTCAGCACGGCCGGCGGGCCGGATCAGGCCGCGATTGCATCCGGCTGCGGGAGGTGAGGCGATGATCGACTATCTCAACCAGGCGCTCTTCGGCATCTATCCCTATGTCGCCCTCAGCGTGTTCCTGATCGGCAGCGTCGTGCGTTTCGATCGCGAGCAATACACCTGGCGCTCCGGCTCCAGCCAGCTCCTGCGCCGCCGGCTTCTTTTCGTCGGCAGCAATTGCTTTCACATCGGTGTTCTCGCCATCCTCGCCGGACATTTCGTCGGATTGCTCACGCCGCACGAGGTCTATTCGGGGCTCGGCCTCAGCGTCGAGGCCAAGCAGATGACGGCCATGGTCGTGGGCGGCGTGTTCGGCGGACTTTGCTTTCTCGGCCTGACGCTGTTGATCTACCGCCGCCTCGTCGATCCGAGAATTCGGGCGACCAGCAGCGTGATGGATATCGCCATCCTGCTGCTGCTCTATGCCCAGTTGACCCTGGGTCTGTCCTCGATCTTCGTCTCGGCCCAGCATCTCGACGGTTCGGAAATGCTGAAGCTGGCCGGCTGGGCGCAGCGCATCGTGACGTTGCGCGCCGGCGCCGCCGACCTGATCGCCGACGTCGACCCGATCTTCAAGCTGCATATCGTCCTTGGCATGACGATCTTCCTCATTTTCCCCTTCTCCCGCCTGGTCCACATCTGGTCGGCGCCGGTAGGCTATATCGGCCGCTCCTACCAGGTGGTGCGCCGGCGCGGCGGCGCTTCGGCCGCCCGGGGAAGCTGATGGCCAGGATCCTGGTGAACGAGACCGAGATTCCGCCCGCGGCGGTGGCGGCGGAGATGCAATACCACCCGGCGCCGAGCCGCGATCAGGCTTGGAAGGTGGCAGCAACCGCGCTGGTCATACGCCAGCTCCTGCTGCAGGAAGCCGCGCGTCTGGGCGTCGCAGCGGGCGAGGCCCCCGCCGAGGGCGTCAACGCCGAAGAGGCCACGATACAGGCCCTCCTGGAGCGTGAGATCGCCACGCCCGAGCCCGACGAGGCGACCTGCCGGCGCTACTGGTCGGCCAATGCCGCGAAGTTCTCCACGCCCGACGTATACGAAGCCGCCCATATCCTGTTTCCCGCACCGGCCGAGGATGAGGCAGCACGGGCGGCGGCGAAACAGGCCGCCAAAGAGACGATCGCCCTGCTGCAGGACGACCCTGGCCGCTTTGCCAGCCTGGCGCGGGAGCGCTCGGCCTGTCCCTCCGCTGCCTCGGGCGGGCTGCTCGGGCAGCAAAGCCGGGGCGATCTTGTGCCTGAGATCGAGACATTCGTCATGGCGATGGAGGAAGGCCAGATCTGCCCCGTACCTGTAGCCACGCGTTATGGCTACCACGTATTGCGCCTGGATCGTCTCGTCCGAGGAACGGCCTTGCCGTTCGAGGACGCAATGCCGTTGGTGATCCGGCATCTGACGAGCCAGTCGTGGCAGCGGGCGTTCAGCCAGTATCTGCGGATTCTGGCGGGCCGCGCCCGGATCGAAGGCCTCGCCATCGACGCCGCTTCAACACCGCTGGTGCAGTAAGCGGCATGTCGTTGCCATTGCCGGACCCCGGGGAACGGCTCAGCAGCTGCTCCAGGGCCGGTTATTCAACCAAAGTTGATAGTGCCATGGCACTCTATAGCGCCTAAGCTGTCAGGTGAATACTGGCCGCGCGTTCTAGACGGCCGCGGATGATGCAGGCCTATTCCTGCGCCAAGTATACGAGCCAGCAGCCCTGTACAGGAACTAGACGCGGGCGAGTGACGGCAGCGAGGTGTCCCCCTATGGGCGCTCCTATGGTGCCAACCGACCGGCGACGGCCCGACAGTCAATTTCAGGCTCTTGTCGAACACGCCCAAGTCGGAATGGCCCTTATCCAGGAAGACCGGCTTCTCTACGTCAATCCGAAATATTGCGAGATCTTTGGCTACAGCAGAAATGAACTATTGGCGGGCATGACGCAGCTCGAACTGGTAGCCGGTTCCGACCGCGGCTTCGTGGCTTCGAACATGGCGAAGCTCCTAGGAGGCGCGCTGTCCGGCGCGGCGTTCGTCTTCAGGGGGGTGCGGAAGGATGGCGCGACCATCGACGTAGAAGCCCACGGGGCGGTCATGAAGATTGGCGATGGGCTCGCCCACATTGTCAGCCTCATGGACGTGAGCGATCGCCAGCGGGCCGCGGAGCAGACGCGTGAGGATGCAGCCCAAATTCGCGCCCTGCTCGAACAACCTGTGGCGGCCATCTTCGTCATAAAGGATGACATGACCATCGGCTATGAGAACCGGCGATTCATCGAATTGCTCG
>DATNJA010000256.1:0-12871 GCA_035604155.1 Candidatus Udaeobacter sp.
GCCAGGGAGTGCGTGGTCGCGTACAACCCGCCGATGGTAAGCGCAGACCAGCTTCCGCCCTCGCTGCTCGACTTCGCGGACCCGGCCTGGAAGGGCAAGATTGCGATCGCGCCCAGCGACGCCGACTTCCTGCCCGTGGTCGCGGCGGTCGTGGCCTTGAAGGGCAATGACGCGGCGCTGCAGTGGCTGCAGGGGTTGAAACGCAATGCCGAGATCTTCGATGACGACGAGGCCGTCGTCGCGGCGGTCGACCGCGGCGCCGTGGCGACGGGGCTGATCAACAACTACTATTGGGACCGGCTGGAGATCCAGCAGGGCGCGGCCGCCACTCACAGCAAGCTCTACCACTTCGGCCACGGCGACCCCGGCGCAGTGGTGAACGTCTCGGGCGCCGCCGTGTTGAAATCGGCACCCTATCCGGCGGCGGCCCAGCGTTTCCTCCTCTATCTTGTCAGCCAACGAGCCCAGGAATTACTCGCCGGGAGCAAAGTGAATTTCGAATATCCGCTGCGGCCCGGCGTGAAGCCGGACCCGATGCTGAAGCCGTTCGACGAGCTTCAGCCGCCGTCCCTCGACCCTGCCAAGCTCGGCGATGACGGCAACGTCGCGGCACTCCTCCAGGAGGCAGGCCTGCTGTGAGCGACCGGGTGGCGAGCCTGGGCCTCGCCCGCCGGGTCTACGGGTCCCAGCCTCGCCGGCCGCCGGTCGCTCTGGTGGCCGGCGCCAGTCTCGGCGTTCTGCTGGTGCTGATGCCTCTCGCCTTCACGGCCTTCCAGGCCTTCGGCGTCGGCCTGAAGCCGGCGGTTCATCTGCTTTTTCGGCCGCTGGTCGGCGAGCTGCTGGTCCATACGCTCGCCATTGTGGTCGTGACGACGCTGTGTAGCGCGGTCATCGGCACGCTGGCCGCGTGGTTCATCGAACGGACCCGTCTTCCGGGGCGGCATGTCTGGTCCGTTCTGGCCGTGGTGCCGCTCGCGATTCCCGCCTTCATCACCAGTTATGCCTGGGTCTCCCTCGCGCCGATGTTCCAGGGTTTCGGGGGCGCGCTGCTCGTGGTTACCAGCGCCTATTATCCGCTCATCTATCTCCCGGTCGCTGCGGCGCTACGCGGCATGGACCCGGCGCTCGAGGAAACGGCCCGGACCCTTGGATGCGGCCCCTGGGACCGGTTCTTCCGGGTGATCCTGCCGCAGCTTCGTCCGGCGCTTTTCGGCGGCATGCTTCTGGTGGCGCTCGATGTGCTCGCCGAGTTCGGCGCGTTCGGCCTCTTGGGCTACCGCACCTTCACCACGGAGATCTATGCCGAATACAGGACGAGCTTCAACGGTCCCGCCGCCTCGCTGCTGGCGGGCGTGCTGATCCTGCTCTGCCTCGTCTGCCTTGCGGGCGAGCTCAAGGTGCGCGGCGGCGCCTGGTACGGCCGAATCGGTCGCGGCACCAGACGCCGGCCGTCGCGTTACGCGTTGGGGCGGGCGACGTTTCCCGTTCTCGTCGGGTTCTTCATCCTGACGGCGGTTACCTTGGGCGTGCCGCTGTCCATGATCGTCTACTGGCTGGGCCAGGAAGGTGCGAGCGCGATTACTCCCGCCCAGGTTTCCTTTGGGCTGCTGACCAGCGCCACCGTGGCCTCGCTCAGTTTCGGAGTGGCCAGCGCCGTGCTCACCTCGCTGCTCGCCTTGCCGCTCGGCTTTCTGGCGGTACGCTACCGGGGCAGCCTGATCACCTTGCTCGAGCGCTCCGCCTATCTGGCCCAGGGCATGCCGGGAATCGTCATCGCGCTAGCGATCGTCTCATTGGCCGTCCACGCGCTGCATCCATTGTACCAGAGCGCCATACTCCTGGTCGTGGCCTATGCCATCCTGTTCCTGCCGCTCGCCTTGGTCAGCGTTCGCGCGGCCTTCGCGCAGGCCCAGCCCGGGCTCGAAGAGAGCGCTCGCGCGCTGGGATTGAATTGGGTCAGAGTGGCCAGCCGCGTGACGCTGCCGCTCGCCGCCCCCGGCCTCGGCGCCGCGGCCGCGATGGTCTTCGTTTCGGTCATCGGCGAACTCACAACGACCCTGCTGCTCGTGCCCATCGGCACGCGGACTCTGGCCACCCAGATCTGGGCCGACACTTCCACGCTGGCCTTCGCGGCGGCCGCCCCCTATGCGGCCCTGCTCGTGTCGATCTCGCTTGCGTCTTCCTGGCTGTTGACCTTCCTGTTCGGGGCCTCGAAGGTGCTCGAATCGACCTAGCGCCTGATCGTCTCAAGCCAAATCGGCTTGAGACGTGACTCAGTCGCTACATTTATGAATTAGAGCAAGATTCACCGATTAGGTTGATTCAACCTAATCGGATCTTGCTCTAGCGGAAGACGGCCGGCAGGATGACCGAACTCAGCATCGTGGGACTAAGCAAGGCGTTCGGGCCCAACCCCGTGTTGCGCGGTATCGATCTCAGCGTGGCCACGGGAAGCCTGGTCGCGATCCTCGGTCCCTCGGGCAGCGGCAAGACCACGCTGCTGCGGTTGATCTGCGGCTTCGAGCGGGTCGACGAGGGCACGATCAGCATCGGCGATAGCGTTGTCTCCGGGCCGGACCTGCATGTTCCGCCCGAGCAGCGCCAGATCGGATATGTCGCCCAGGACGGCGCCCTGTTCCCGCATCTCTCGGTCGCCGACAATATCGTCTTCGGTTTGCCCCGCCAGCAGCGGCGGGCCGGCTGTCGCGTGGGCGAATTGTTGGAGCTGGTCGGTCTGCCGCCCTCTTATGCCTCGCGCCCGCCGCAGGAACTGTCGGGTGGGGAGCAGCAGCGCGTCGCCCTGGCTCGGGCCTTGGCGCCGGCGCCGGCGCTCGTCCTGCTGGATGAGCCGTTTTCTTCCCTGGATGCCGGTCTTCGCGTAGCGACCCGAGAGGCCGTCGCCACCGCCCTGACGGCGGTCGGCGCCACGGCGGTGCTGGTCACTCACGACCAGCCCGAGGCCATGTCCATGGGCCAATGCGTCGCCGTATTGCGGGAGGGGCGATTGGTCCAGATAGCGAGCCCCGAGACCCTCTACCGGCGCCCGGTGGATCGCGAGCTTGCGCAATTCGTGGGCGAGGCCGTCCTGCTGCCGGGGATCGCCGAAGGCGGCAGCGTGGTCTGCGAACTCGGGCGGTTGGCTCTTGCCAGTAGCGTCCGCGACGGTCCCGTCGAGGTGCTGGTGCGGCCGGAACAGATCCGCTTGACGGCAATTCAGGTCCCCGGAACGCCGCACATTCGGGCCAAAGTTGGGGAGGTCACGTTTTACGGTCACGACGCGAGCGTGGCCCTCAGCCTGGCGGCGGCCAGCCTGCGATTTTCGCTTGTCGCCCGGGTGCCGGGCCATATGAGCCCGCATCGCGGCGACGAGGTTTACGTGTCCGTCGAAGGCGCCGTCATTGCCTATCCGCCGGTCGGGCCTGGTGCGGGCTAGGACGTCCTGATTCAGGCGGACCCATGGGTTCGGTGGATCAATCCGGGGCCGCCGCGATGAGGGCGAGCAAGTTCGCGCCGTAGCGTTCGATTTTCCTCTGGCCCATGCCGGGGACGTCGGCCAGATCGGCGAGGTTTCGCGGCCGTCGGCTCGCCAAGGCCATCAGGGTCGAATCGTGAAAGATGATGTAGGGCGGCACACCCTGTTCGCGGGCGAGCCGGCTGCGTTCGGCGCGCAGAGCCTGGAACAGAACCGCACTGCCCGCTGCCGCTTCGGCCCCCGGCGGCGTGTCGACGAGCCGCCTGGATTTCCGTTTGGCCGTGGACGGCTGGTCCCGTCGCAGCGCCACCTGGCGCTCGCCGCGCAGGATGGGCCTCGCCGCCGGGGTCAATCGCAGCGCGCCATAGGCGTCATGGGCGACTTCGAGGACTCCGAGAGCGACCAGCTGGCGGAACACGGAGCTCCATGCCTTGCGATCCAGATCCTTGCCGACGCCGAAGGTCGGTAGCCGGTCATGGCCGAGGCGCTGGATCTTCTCGCTCTCGACGCCCTGGAGCAGGTCGACCAGATGCCCGACGCCGAAGCGCTGGCCGGTGCGTAGCGCCGCGGAGAGCGCCTTCTGAGCGGCCTCGGTCCCATCCCAGGACTGGGCGGGATCGAGGCATCCATCGCAGTTGCCACAAGGCGCCTCCAACGTCTCGCCGAAATGGGACAGCAGCGCCCGGCGCCGGCAGCCCGTCGTTTCGCAAACGCCCAGCAGGGCGTCCAGCTTGGCGCGTTCCACCCGCTTGACCTCGTCGGGCGCCTCGCCCTCCTCGATCATCCGTCGGCGCAGCACCAGATCCTGCATGCCATAGAGCAGCAGCGTCTCGGCCGGCAGCCCGTCGCGCCCGGCGCGGCCCGTCTCCTGGTAATAGGCCTCCAGGCTTCCCGGCAGATCGAGATGGGCGACGAAGCGCACGTCCGGCTTGTCGATGCCCATGCCAAAGGCGATCGTCGCCACCAGAACGAGGCCCTCGGTCCTGAGGAAGGCTTCTTGGTTTTGGCGCCTGACGGCGGGATCGAGCCGGGCGTGATAGGGCAGGGCTTCGATCCTCTGGGTCAAGAGCCAAGCGGCCGTCGCCTCGACCTTGGCCCGGCTGAGGCAATAGACGATCCCGCTTTCGCCCTTGTGCCGGTCGCGGATGAAGGCGAGGAGCTGGCGCCTGGGATCGTCCTTCTGGGCGATGGCGTAGCGGATGTTCGGCCGGTCGAAACCGGCGAGGAACAGCCGGGCGCGGTCGAGCTTGAGGCGCCGGCGGATATCCTCGCGGGTCTGGGGATCCGCCGTCGCGGTCAACGCGAGACGCGGCACGCCGGAAAAGCGCTCGGCAAGCACCGTGAGCTTCAAGTATTCGGGCCGAAAATCGTGGCCCCACTGGCTGACACAATGGGCCTCGTCGATGGCGAAGAGGGCGATCTTCATCCCATCGAGATGCTCCAGGAAGGACGGCAGGACGAGCCGTTCCGGAGCGACGTAAATGAGATCGAGACGGTTCGCCCGCAGATCGGCGCGCACGCTCGTCCGCTCCTCGTCGGTGAGGCTGGAGTTGAGCGCCGCGGCGCGGATGCCGACCTGGCGCAGATTCTCCACCTGATCGCGCATCAGCGCGATGAGCGGCGAGACGACGACTCCGACGCCTTCGCGGCAGAGGGCGGGAATCTGATAGCACAAGGACTTGCCCCCGCCGGTCGGCATCAGCACGATGGCGTCGCCGCCGGCGATGACATGAGAAATGATCTCCGCCTGATGACCGCGGAATTCCCTGTGGCCGAAGGACGCGCGCAGGATGTCGAGGGGAGATCTGGCGTCCTTGCGAGAGGTCATGAAGGCATTCCGGCGGGCGAGCGATCGATGTGCGACATCGGCCATCATAGTCTGATTCGCCGAAGCGGGATTGCGTGCGGCAAAGGCGGGCTGGAAATGGAGCCGGTCGGATGAGCCATGACGATTGGCCCCTGCCAAGCCTTGCATTCCATATCGCCGACGCCGAGAACTGGAGCGCGATTGAGCGGATGGGCCTGCACAGCACGACGGCCCTGATCGCGCGCAATGGGCTCAGCGCCGAGGAAGCACGGCCCTTCGCTGGCTACCGTAACCAAAGCATGCGGCTTCCCTCCGGCGCCGTGATCCGCGATCAGCGCCCGATGCCGCCCTCCGCGCTGACGCGCTGCCTGGACGCCGGGCTCGCGCCCCAGGCCTGGTACGATCTGGTCAACGCAAAGGTATTCTTCTGGCTCCAGGTCGAGCGGTTGGATCGGCACCTCGCCGCCTGCCGCGCGCGGCCGCAGATCGTCGTCGCTGTCGACCTGCGCCGGATGCTGGCGCGTCATGGACAGTCGGCCTTCGTGACGCCGTTCAACGTGGGCAACGCTAGGCGCCGGCCGGCCTCTCGGGGCCGCCGGACCTTCGTGCGCCTCGATGCCTGGCTCAAGACGCGATGGGAATCCGAGGCCCCGCAGGGCCGTCCGGCGCGGGCGCGCACTCATCCGCCGGCGGAAATCGCCATCCAAGGCTCGGTGCCGGATCTGATGGATTTTGTCGTGGAGACGCGGCCGGTCGCGCCCCGCTGACCTTATTGCGGCGCTTGCGAGGGATCAGCCGACGGTGTGCCGACGCCAGGCGTTGTCCAGGCTCCAGGTCCCGCCGCCGGCTACGGACAGGTAGAGGAACGCGAAACAATAGAAGACCGCGGCCTCGCCCCCACTCAGCAAGGGAAAGAACCCCCGCGGGGCATGCACCATGAAATAGGCGACCGCCATCTCTCCCGACAGGATGAAGGCGGTGGCCCGGGTGAAGAGCCCGAGCAGGAGCAGGACCCCGCCAACCAATTCGAGCACGGCGGACAGGCCGACCAGAGAGAAGAGCTGCAGACTGTCGAACGACGCGACCTCGGGAAAATGGAACAGCTTGGCCGATCCGTGCTCGATGAAGAGCAGCCCCAGGACGATACGAAAGACGCTGCGGATCCGAGGGGCCCAGGTCTCGAGGAATCCATCCATGGCCATTTGTAGCCTCCTCACTTCAAAGACTGGGATTGCGGCGGCTGTTCGCGGATCGGTCCGCTCACGCGCTCGCGCATCCATTGGAACACGACATAGAGCATGGGGATGACGAATATGCCGAACAGCGAGGCCGCGATCATGCCGCCGAACACCGGCGTGCCGACGGCGCGGCGGCTGATCATGCCGGCACCGTGAGCGATGACCAGGGGCAGCAGGCCCAGGATGAAAGCGAAGCTCGTCATCATCACGGGCCGGAACCTGAGCCGCGCGCCCTCGATGGCCGAATCGCCGATGCTCTTGCCCTGCCGGCGCTGCGCGACGGCGAATTCGACGATCAGGATCCCGTTCTTGGCCGCCAGCGCGATCAGCACCACCAGGCCGATCTGGGCATAGACATCGAAGCTGAGGCCGGCGACCCACACCGCGGCGATGGCGCCCAGCCCCCCGACGCTGACCGAGAGCAGCACGGGGATGGGGATGTTCCAGCTCTCATAGAGGGCGACCAGGAACAGATAAGCGAAGAGCAGGGCGAGCGCGAGCACGATGGGAGTCTGGCCGCTGGCGCCGGCTTCCTGAAGGGCGGTTCCGGTCCATTCGAAGCCGTAGCCAGCGGGCAGGGTTTCCGAGAGCTGCTCCATGGCAGCCAGCGCCTGGCCCGAGCTATAGCCCGGCTTGGCCGCGCCGTTGATGATGGCGCCGCGGAAGCCGTTGTAGCGGGTGATGGCCTGCGGCCCCTGGACCATTTGGACATCGGCGATCTCGCGGATCGGCACCATGCCGCCCTGGGCATTGCGGACGTAGATGCGATATATGTCGTCCACGGATTTGCGGAACGGCGTCTCCGCCTGGACATTGACCTGCCAGGTTCGGCCGAAAAGGTTCAGGTCGTTGACGTAGAAGCCGCCGAGGGTAGCCTGCAACGCATTGAAGATGTCCGAGATGTGGATGCCCAGCACCTGGACCTTGTCGCGATCGATGTTGAGGTAGATCTGGGGCGTGTCGGCGGCGAAGGTGCCGAAGACCCCGGCGAGCGCCGGCTGGCCGTTGGCCGCCACCAACAGGCCCCGCATCGCCGCGGCGAGATCGGCGGGCGGCTGGCCCTGAAGCGCTTCGAGCACATATTGGAACCCGCCGGTGCTGCCGAGCCCGAGGATCGGCGGCAGGTTGAAGGGAAACACGATCGCCCCCGGCACGGCGGCGAGCGGTCCCCGGAGCTTGGCGATGATGGCGCCGGCGCTTTGGGCAGGGTCCGTGCGCTGGTCGTAGGGCTTCAGGCGGATGACGAAAAAGGCCTGGTTGGAGGAGGCGAGGCTGTCGATGAAATCGAAGCCGACCACAGAAAGCACGCCTTCCACGCCCGGGATCGGACGGATGATGTTCTCGACCTGCTTGACGACCGCGGCGGTGCGGTTGATCGAGGCGCCTTCGGGCAGCCGCATGGCGGCAAAAAAGGCGCCCTGATCCTCCTCCGGCAAGAAGCTCTGGGGTGTCGCGCGGAAAATGCCGCCGGCACATGCCAGCACGGCGATGACGGCGACGATGCCGACCACGGCAACGCGCACCAGCCGGCGCACGACCGCGGCATAGCCGTTGCGCACCCGGTCGATGCCGGCCAGCACGTGGCGCATGATGCCGCGGCTGCTGCTTCCCCGCTTCAGCAGCACCGAGCAGAGCGCCGGGCTCAGGGTCAGCGCGTTCAGGGCCGAGATCAGCATGGAGACCGAGACGGCGACGGCGAACTGGCGGAAGAGCTGTCCGCTGATGCCGGGAATGAAAGCGACCGGCACGAAGACCGAAAGCAGGACCAGGGTGATGGCGATGATCGGCGCGGTGATTTCGCCCATCGCCTTCTTGGTGGCGTCCGCGATGGAAAGCTCCGGCTCCTCCTCGATCACCCGCTCCACGTTCTCGATGACGACGATGGCGTCGTCGACCACGATTCCGATGGCGAGCACCAGGGCCAGCATGGAAACCGTATTGGCCGAATAGCCGATCATCAGCATGACGGCGAAGGTGCCGATGATCGACACGGGCACGGCGACAAGCGGGATGATCGTGGTTCTGAGGCGGCCGAGAAACAGGAACACCACGATGCCGACCAGGATGAAGGCTTCCACCAGGGTGCGGATCACCTCGCTCACCGTCGCCGTGACGAAGACCGTGGTGTCGAAGAACAGGTCGTAGCTCAGGTCCTGGGGAAAGCGCTTGGCCAGATTCGCCATGACCTGGCGGACGTTGCGGGCCACATCGACCGCGTTGGCGCCGGGTGACAGATAGACCGCGAAGGTCGCCGCCGGCGCGCCGTTGAAACGGGAGTAGCGGTCCTGGGAGCGGGCGGCGATTTCGACCCGCGCCACGTCCTTGATCCGCACCAGGGAGCCGTCTGGATTGGCGCGCAGGATGATGTTGGCGAATTCCGCCGGCTGGACGAGGCGGCCCTTGGTCTTAACCGTGAGCTGGAATTGCTGGTCGGGCGCGACCGGCGCGGCGCCGATGCGGCCCAGGGCCGCCTGCACGTTTTGATCCTGGACCGCCGTGATGATGTCGCCGGGCGTCAGGCCATAGGAGGTGAGCCGGTCGGGATCGATCCAGATCCTGAGGGAGTAGTCGAGCGGGCCGAACAGAGTCGCCTGGCCCACGCCCCTGATGCGCGAGATCGGGTCCAGGATGTTGATCGTGGTGTAGTTGCTGAGGTAGACGGAGTTGTAGGTATTCTTGGGCGAGATCACCTGGATCACCTGCAGCAGGGCCGGCGACTTCTTGCGGATGGTCAGCCCCTGGTGGGTGACCTCCGTCGGCAGCTGCGGCTCAGCCAGCGCGGCACGGTTCTGCACGTTGACCGTATTGATGTCCGGGTCGGTGCCGAGCGCGAAGGTGACGTTGAGGGTGTAGCTGCCGTCGGCGCCGCTGGTGGACTGGTAGTAGAGGGCATTGTCCACGCCGTTCATCTGCTGCTCGATCGGCTGGGCCACGGTCGCCTCCACGACCCCGGCATCGGCGCCGGGATAGCTGGCCGTCAGCGTCACCTGGGGCGGCACGATGTCCGGAAACTGCGCCACCGGGATCCGCGTGATCGCGATGATGCCGGCCAGCGTGATGACGATGGAGATGACGAAGGCGAGTCGCGGCCGGTCGATGAAAATGGCGGAGATCAACGGGCTAGTCTCCGCCGCTCGCCGGCAGCACCGTGACCTTCACCGTCTCATCCGGGCGCACCTTCTGCACGCCGTCGACGATGACGCGCTCGCCCTCCTTCAGGCCCGAGGCGACGACGACGTCCGTTGCCTCGCTCGCCCCGAGGGTGATCCTGCGCAGCTCCACCTTGTCCGCGCTGTCGACGATCAGGACGTAGGAGCCGGCCTGGTCGATCTGCAAGGCCGCCTGGGGCACGACGAGGCGCGGTTGTTCCTTGCGCTCGCGGACCACCACGGTGACGTATTCGCCGTCGGTCAGCTGCCGTTCCGGATTGGGCAGGGTCGCGCGCATGAGCAGGGTATCGGTCTGCTGGTTGACTTGGACGTCCGTATAGTTCCAGACCCCCGGGTGCGGGTATTCCTGGCCGTTGGCCAGGAGGACCAGGATCTCGATCTTGATGGGCTGGCCGCTTTGTTCGTGGCGCGACTGGCGGATGTCCTCGAGCTGCTGCACGCTGACCGGGAATAGGGCATAGATCGGGTCCTGGCTGACGATCGTCGCCAGCACGCCGCTGGCGGCGTTGACCAGATTGCCTTGGGTATAGGCGGTCCTGCCGATGCGCCCGTCGATGGGAGACCTGATGTCCGTATAGCCGAGGTTGATCTCAGCCTGGGCGAGAGCCGCCTGGGTCTGAAGGATATGGGCCCGCGCGCTGTCGAAGGTCGCCTTGTCCCGGTCCACGGTGGCCTGAGGCGTGAACTGGCTCTTCACCAGCTGGAGCGAGCGATTGTACTGGAGCTGCGCGTTGACAGCCTCGGCCTGATCGGCAGCGACGTTGGCCTCGGCCTGTTGCACCAGGGCTTGATAAGGCGCCTTCTCGATCTGATAGAGCAGGTCTCCCGCCTTGACGTCCTGGCCTTCGCGGAACAGAACCTTGTCCAGGAATCCCTCCACCCTGGCGCGCAGGGCCACAATGCCGATGGCCTGGATCCGCCCGATGAACTCGTAGGATCGAACGACGCCCTTTATCGCCGCCAGTTGAACGCCGACCGCGGGCGGGGGCGGTGCCGCCTGCTGGGAGGCTTGCTGCTGCCCGCAGCCGGCCAACAAGGCGATGAGGAGAGCGAAGGCCGCCAGGCGCCGGTTCCGCTCCGATTCCAGGCCCGTTCGATAGCGGCACATGGCCAATCCCCTTTCGTGCTGGCCTCGGGCGGTGACAGACCCACGCTGCCTAAGCGCGCTCAGGCTTCATAGATTCGACATGAAGGCATGACGTCTCGGCTTGGTCGCGTTGGAGACTGGAGGTTGAGTTCTCAGCCCACCCTAGCGCGCATTTCGTAAAGCAATCCTACCGGCCTCGATGGATTCTGCCAAACGGCCAGTGCCGGTAGTATCGATCATCAATGTGACAGGCTCTAGGCGCTGGCCTCTCACGCGCCAGTACGAGGATTCGGCGCGGTTATGACCGCCGGGGGAACGGGGCGGCCATCCATCGGCAGCCATCGGATCACGGAGCGATGCGGAAGGGCCTGACTTTCCTCGGCGGGGGTTGCCTTCCAGTGGAGATCGCCGGGGCCATCTACGGTATCGCCGTCGGCTATGACCGGTCCGTTTTGGGCGATGTAGGTGGCCATATTGAGCAACAACTCGCCGACTTCCGTGCTCTTGTACCGGGCGGAGGGAAAGATCGCCTCATGATCGGCGGCATCGAGTTGCGCCATGCCCATCGTGTCCACCAGGCACCAGCCTTCCGCCCTGTCCTTCAGGTTAACATGGCGAAGGTTGCACCAGATGCTGATTGGCAAGCTATCTTGGGCCTCGGCCTGGGCGAAATACTCGGTAAAGTCTTTGGGTGCCCAAACGCGTTCGCCGGCCGGATCGAAGTAGCTGATGGCCTGCGGCAATCCGGCCAGCGCGGCGGCGACCCGGGTCACGAACTTCAACTCGCTGAGGGGCTCATAGTCCGTGGGCTTGAGGGGAGCATCATCTGGGCCGTTGAACACATACGAACTCCGTACGCGCAGAAATGCCTTGTTGCGAAGGGGCACGGTCTTGCCTTCCGCCCATCCCCACGACTGCAGGCAAGCCCGCTTCAGAGAGAAAGGCCAGGTCACACCGAAATGACCCGTAAGCCAGGCGGCGAGAAGTTCGGTTTCTCGCTTGGCGTCACCCATATGATCCGGCCAGGGACGGTCGACGAGATCGACAATCACCGCGCCACTTACGTCCGCTCGGAATGGTAGAACGACGGATGGGTTGCCCAGAACCCAGTTCGAACTCCGTAGTTCGGAGGTTTGCGCCTCGAACGCCCTCAGCCGATCTACGATGTCGCGCAAAGAGACCGGCGCTCGAAGCAGAATGACAAGACACTGTGTGTAGAACCCCTTGTACGTCATTGCCAAACTCCCTTTGGGTCAGACCTTCCCAACCACTCCCTCGGCCTTCGGGTCTCAACTTACCGGTGCGCTCCGAGGTAGCGAGCATAGCCCGATCAGGTGCGATGGCACAACTTTAGACAGCATAGTCGCCAAATTTTTTCTCTCCGTTGTGATTACAGAAGGCGACGAGCATGACGGTCTCATAGGCGCGGCCGAAGCGTTGCAATGTCGCCATCCCACGTGCTGGCGCCAGATGTCTCCCGCGCCTAGGCTAGAGTCCGAGCGCGTCGATGGGAACGAACAGTCCGATGGCCAAGCCGCCGCGGGTCGAGGAAACCGTCTGGATCGAGCTAGCCGACGGCTGCCGCCTGGCGGCGCGGCTCTGGCTGCCGGGCGAGGGGCCGGCGCCCGTGCCGGCCATCCTCGAATATCTGCCCTACCGCCGGCGTGACCGGCATCGGGGCGACGACGCCATCCTCCATCCGGCCTTCGCCGCCGCCGGCTATGCGGCAATTCGGGTCGACATGCGGGGCTCGGGCGACTCCGACGGATTGATGCAGGACGAATACACGGCGCGGGAATGGGCCGACGCGGTCGAGGTCATCGCCTGGATCGCGCGTCAGCCCTGGTGTAGCGGCCAGGTCGGAATGATTGGACTCTCCTGGAGCGGGTTCAACGCGCTCCAGATCGCGGCGCTGGCACCGCCGGCCCTGAAGGCGATCGTCACCACTTGCGCCTCCGACGACCGCTATGCCGACGACATGCATTACATGGGCGGGGCACTGCTGAACGACAATCTGCAATACGGCGCGACGCTCTTCACCTGGCTCGCGACACCGCCCGATCCGGCCATCGTCGGCGAGCGCTGGCGCGCCATGTG
>DATNJA010000257.1:0-2386 GCA_035604155.1 Candidatus Udaeobacter sp.
TACAAGCACCAGTTCGACCGAGCGATCGCCGACTTCGATATCGCGATCCAGATCAAGAGCGACGACGCCATCGGCTACAACGGCCGCGGCTGGGCCGATCTCCTCATCGGCGAACCCAAGCGGGCTCTCGATGATTTCAACGAAGCCCTCGCCCTGGCACCGGACGGGGCCGACGCCCTTTATGGGCGGGGGCTCGCCAAAGACCGGCTCGGCGACGCGGCGGGCGCAGCCGCGGATCTGGGCGCAGCCCGCGCGCTCGCGCCCGACATCGATACATTGTTAAAGCGCAAGCAGCTCATAATGTGACCTTCGGTGCTCCTGCAGGCAGAAGGCTTGAAGCAGCGCATCAGCCGGCGCGGCAGGTCCAGACGCGGTAGAAGCGGCCGGCCCTTGCCTCGACATAGTTCTCCAGGAATCGCCGTCGGAAATCATCGGAGAACAGGGGCGCGCCCGTATAAAGGCTCCTCAGTGAAAACGGAGTTCCGGCGCCGGGCATGATCCAGGCCGGCACGGCGCAGCGGTCGACATACCGCATCAGCCGGTTGGAATCCGCACCGACGAAGACGAGATCCATCCAAGTGGCATAGTCGATGGCGATCCGGCCCGAGCGCATGACCAGCGCCGCATCCTGCATCGCCAGCCAGTACCGGTCGTCGTCGCTGACGGCCATCTGGGCTTCGGGATATTGCCGCGCAAGATCGACAAGCTCGGCGGTCGCCTCGGTCATGGCGGGCCGGTTCTGCAGAAGCTCGACGACCGACAGGCCGCCATAGTTGCGCAAGAAGCCCGTGCCGCCGGCCAGGAGCGCCAGCACGAGACCTGCGGCCCAGAGGTTTGCTTGCGCGAGCGGCAACTGGCGCCCCGCCTTGCTCCGATCGGCGACGACCGCGGTCGCATAGAGCCCGACCGGGATCATCGGCAGAATGTGATAGGGACCGGCCTCCACCCGGCCCGCGACCAGAACGGCGGCGGCCGTAGCAGCCAGGAACCCGCACAGCAGCCAACGATCCTCGGATGCCAGCACCGGCCGGCGCCAGGCATAGACCAACGCCGGCGGTCCGACGAAGGCGGCGGCAAATGCGAGGCTTACCCCCAGCATCCATGGGTCGACAGCATGGCCGGCCGCCATCGAGAGGTAGTCGTAGTAGCCGGCCGCGGAAACGTTCGAAAGGGAGAATGGCGCCAGGAAGACGGCAGCGCCGGTCAGCGCTTGAACGAGCGCGCTCACCGCTTTGCGGCGCCAACCCGCGTCGCGTCCGATCAGGGCGAGCGCTGCGGGCGCCACGAAAACGAAACCATGCAGCTTGAGGCCGGCCGCAAGTCCCAGCAGCATGCCCATGGCAAGGTTGGCTGCGACCCGCGGCAGCTGCAGCGCGGCAAGAGCCAAGGCGGCGCACAGCAGCAGGAATGACTCCGGCCGGTTCCAATAGGCGAAAAGGCCATAAGGCAGCAGCAAAGCGAGCAAGCTGGCGAGGGCGAGGAAGAGAGCGACACGGTTCTTCAGCTGCCGCTGCAGCGGCTGCGCCATGGCCGCCAATGCTGAGATCAGTGCGACTATCCCCGGCAGCTTCGAGCCCAAGGTCGACTGGACGAGTAGCAGCCCCAGGCCATTGGCGAGAAAAAGAATTGGCCCATAAGGCATGCCGTAAATCCCTGCGGCGGCGGGCGGCGAATAGACTTCCTTTCCATTCACGGCCATGTACGACATGACCGTGATCGTCGTCTGGACATGGTCGACAAAGCCCGGGTAGGCGAGATAGGCGGCAATCTGGCCGAGGTAGAGCAAGACCGTCGCTGATCCGGCCGCGACAACTATGCGGACGAAGAAGTCGGATTCGGTGAGCCGGCGAAGCGGCAGAGCCCGTCCCCAGGCAAGGATCGCCAGCAACAGCAAGGGCAAGGAAAGCATCGGCAGGATCAGGGCCGCGCGATCGAACCAAGACTGGAGCACGATGGTCAGCGTCGGCATGCCGCTGGAACCGGCGCCGAATTCGGGCTGGCGACGAGGCTCGGCTTTGGTCGTCGCGCCCTCACGGCGCAGCGGCCCGTCGTCTGATCGATGCCTTCCGCTTCAACTTTGACCCTGCAGCAGGCCTCGCCTGGCGAGGTTGGCCATGAGCGCCAGGATCCCGAAATCCCAGGGCGCGATCCGGTCCGAATAGTCCACCCGGTTGACCAGGGTGCCGAGCTTGGGACTGGAGATCGCGACTTCGTCGCCGGGCCTGTGGGTGAAGCCTTCACCCGTGGTCACGCGGTCCTGTACCGGAGCGAACATGGTCCCGGTGAAAAGCACCAGCCCGTCGGGATATTGATGGTTTCGATCGACGGTTTGGGCGGCGAGATCGAGCAGGTCCCGGCTGATCCGGGCGAGCGAGCTCACGGCTTC
>DATNJA010000258.1:0-4669 GCA_035604155.1 Candidatus Udaeobacter sp.
TTGGATTTTCCACGCTCTGCGCCACTTCTTGATTTGCTTTTCACGCAAGATTGCGTTGGCCATGGTGGAATGAAATTCGAAATAAACAAGCATGTGCACGCCATATCGCTTGGTGAAGCCTTCTATAATGTCCGTCCTGTGTTCCCAGATCCGACGCCTTAGATCGCTGGTCACCCCGATGTACAGGGTCCCGTTGCGTTTGCTCGCTAGGATGTAGACACAGGGCTGCATTCGGCTTGAAGCTTCGCACGCTCTAGATTCGTAGGTTTGGTCGCATTTTCTGCGCCGAACCGGTGCCCACTTCGGCGGAAAATGCTCTCGCGCCTCCTGGACCCCCGCCTCAGTCTCCTTTCGTCATTCCCGCGACAGCGGGAATCCAGGGCGGCAAGGAAGCTGTTGGCGCGCCAGCAATTCAGGCGGCGAAACCCTGCTACTTCACGTCGGCCGCCACCTGCATGCGGATGATCTTGTCCTGGGGCGCTTCGACCATGCCGTTGTTGTTCGGGTCGCCTTGCTTGATCTTGTCAACGAACGCCATGCCCTGGGTCACCTGGCCCCAGATGGTGTACTGGCCGTCGAGGCTGGGCTGGGCCTCGAAGCAGATGAAGAACTGGCTGTCGGCGCTGTTGGGATCCTGGGACCTGGCCATGGAAACCGTGCCGCGCACGTGATTGGCATTGGAGAACTCGGCCGGCAGCTTCTGGCCCGAGCCGCCATAGCCGGTGCCCGTCGGGTCGCCGGTCTGGGCCATGAAGCCCGCGATGACCCGATGGAAGACGATGCCGTCGAAGAAATGCTGGCGCGCGAGCTGCTTCATCCGGGCGACGGTCTTGGGCGCCAGGTCGGGCCTGAACTCGATCACCACCCGCCCGTCCTTCAAATCCATGTAGAGGGTATTCTCGGGGTCGAAGGCCTTGGCGCTGCGCATACTAAGAATCAATGCGGCGGCGAGGACCGCGGACATCAGGGACATTTTCATCGGCTCATACCATGGCTTTGTTGAGGTTCTGGTCGAGTTTGTCGAGGAACTGGCCGGTGGTGAGCCAGGTCTGCTGGGGGCTGATGAGAAGTGCCAAGTCCTTGGTCATGAAGCCGGCCTCGACCGTCTCGACGCATACCCTTTCGAGGGTTTCGGCGAAACGCTGCAACTCGGGCGTGCCATCGAACTTGCCGCGATACCAGAGCCCGCGCGTCCAGGCATAGATGGACGCGATGGGGTTGGTCGAGGTCTCCTTGCCCTTCTGGTACTCGCGGAAATGCCGGGTGACCGTGCCGTGGGCCGCCTCGGCCTCGACCACGTCGCCGGCGGGCGACAGCAGCACCGAGGTCATCAGGCCGAGAGAGCCGAAGCCCTGGGCAACCGTGTCCGACTGCACGTCGCCGTCGTAGTTCTTGCAGGCCCAGACGAAGCCGCCGCTCCATTTGAGGGCGCTCGCCACCATGTCGTCGATCAGGCGATGCTCATAGGTGAGCTTCTTCTCCTTAAAGGCGGCGGCGAATTCCCGGTCGAAGACCTCCTGGAACAGATCCTTGAACCGGCCGTCATAGGTCTTGAGGATCGTGTTCTTGGTCGACAGATAGACGGGCCAGCTGAGCGTGAGGCCGTAGTTGAAGCAGGCCCGGGCGAAGCCGCGGATCGATTCGTCCAGGTTGTACATGGCGAGCGCCACGCCGGCGCCGGGGAATTCATAGACGGGGTAGTCCACGGGCGCGCCGCCGCCGGCGGGCTCGAAGCGAAGCGTCAGCTTGCCCTTGCCTGGGATGATCACGTCCGTCGCGCGATACTGGTCGCCGAAGGCGTGGCGGCCGATGACGATGGGCCGGGTCCAGCCGGGAACGAGCCGCGGCACGTTGCGGCAAATGATCGGCTGGCGGAAGACGGTGCCATCGAGGATGTTGCGGATCGTTCCGTTGGGCGACTTCCACATCTTCTTGAGGCCGAACTCCTTCACCCGCGCCTCGTCGGGGGTGATGGTGGCGCATTTGACGCCGACGCGGTGCTTCTTGATGGCGTTGGCGGCATCGATGGTGATCTGGTCGCCGGTCGCGTCCCGGCTCTCGATGCCGAGGTCGAAGGAGATCAGATCGACGTCGAGATAGGGCAGGATCAGCTTCTCCTTGATGAAGCGCCAGATGATGCGCGTCATCTCGTCGCCGTCGAGTTCGACGACCGGCTGAGCGACCTTGATCTTCTTCATGAGTAGGGGGTCCTGTCTGGAGGGCGGCGGATCATAGCCGAGCCCGGATATGCAAGGCCAGCGTATGGGGCCAGTAAATCGGGCAAGACCGGCATGGGTGAAACGCTCCTACAATCGCTCGGGCTGGGAGCCGACCTTGGGCCGGGGCGCGGCTGCAAGGGCCGGGATCAGCGCCTCGACGCCCGTGACGACCGTATAGAGCTGGCGGTCGAGCGGGCCAGCGAACCCCTGGCCGACGATGTGGTCGACGAGCGCCAGCAGCGGCTGCCAATAGCCGGCGATGTCGAGCAGAAACACCGGCTTGTCGTGGAGCCCGAGCTTGCGCCAGGTGACGATCTCGAAGGCCTCGTCCAGGGTGCCGAAGCCGCCGGGCAGCACGGCAAAAGCATCCGACATCTCGAACATCTTGTTTTTGCGCTCATGCATGCTGGCGACCACGATGAGCTCCGTCGCCCCGCGATGGCCGAGCTCGGTCTTGTCGAGATGGCCGGGAAGAATGCCCACCACCTCGCCGCCGGCGGCGAGCGCGGCGTCGGCCATGGCGCCCATGAGGCCGACGCGGGCGCCGCCATAGATGAGGCGGATCCGGTTCTCCGCCATCCGCCGGCCGAGCGCGCGAGCGGCCTCGACATGCCGGCTGTCGATGCCGACGGCGCTTCCGCAATAGACGCAGAGGGATGAGGCGAAAGGCATCGACCGGTCCCGGCCCGAGGAGGAAGGGCTGTTGTCTAAACGAGCCGCGGGGCGATGTGAAGCGCCAAGCGTCCGGCTCGGGAAGGCCGACGGAAATTTGCCGGCGTCACGCAGCCGTGATTCGCAGGTGCGTGCCGCGCGATGCTATCTGGCGCCGCCATGCTTCGCCGCCGCGATCCGCTCCTCTGGCTCCTGGTCCTGCTGGCCGGCTTCGCGCCGGGATTCGCCCCGAACCTCGCCCGCGCCGGCGATGGCGGAGCGATTGCCAGGGGTGCCTATCTGTTCGCGGTCGCCGGCTGCGCCGCCTGCCACAGCGATCTCGATCATGGCGGGCCGCTGCTCGCCGGCGGACCGGCGCTGAAGACTCCGTTCGGGACATTCTATGGTCCGAACATCACCCCGGATCCGACCGACGGGATCGGTTCCTGGAGCGATGCGGACTTCGTCCAGGCCCTGCGCGAGGGGCTCCGGCCGGACGGGACCCACCTGTTTCCCGTTTTTCCCTACCCGTCCTTCACCCTGATCACCGATGCCGATCTCCTGGACCTCAAGGCCTATATCTTCTCCCTGCCGCCCGTGCCGGTCGCCAGCCGATCCCATGACGTGGATTTCCCGTTCTCCTGGCGCTGGCTCCAGGTGTTCTGGCGCTGGCTGAACTTTTCGCCCGGCCCCTATCAGCCCGACGCGACCAAGAGTGCCGTCTGGAATCGCGGCGCCTATCTGGTGCTGGCGCTCGGCCATTGCGGCGAGTGCCACACCCCGCGCGGGTCGCTGGGCGGGCTCGAGACCGACCTGGCCTTCTCGGGAACCACCGACGGGCCGGACGGCCATAAGGTCCCCAACATCACCCCGGACAAGGCGACCGGCATCGGCGGCTGGTCCCATAACCAGCTTCTGCGCTTGCTGCGCAGCGGCATGCTGCCCGATGGCGACGCCGTCGGCAGCGTCATGGGCGAGGTGGTCGACCGCGGCACCAGCAAGATGACGGACGCCGACCGGGAGGCCGTCGCGACATACCTGCAAAGCCTGCCGCCGATCTCCAATCCGGCCGCCAAGGCCAGCTCCGCCGGTTTCAATTGATTGCGTGGCAGCCTCCGAAGTACTAGTCTGAGGACGTTGATTTTCCAGCAATTTGGCGAGGGGCTTTGAATAGGTTCGCAATCCTGGCAGCCATGGGGGCCGCGGTCATCGTGGCGGCCCTGTTGCTGAACTATGCCATCAACCGCAACGAGGTCGGGGACAATACCGCCCCCGCTCTGACGCCGCCCAGCCAGACGGCCGCCGCGCCGGCCGCCTCCACGACTGGCTCCGCGGCAACCGGGTCCACCGGAACCAATGCGGCGACAACCGGCAGCACGGCCGGGACGACGGCGAGCCAGCCCTCGACGACTGCTTCCTCGACGACCACGACGACGACCGCCAACGGAACGACATCGAACGGAGCGGCCACCACCGGGACGACGGCCACTGGGACGACGGCCACCGGGACGACGGCCACTGGGACCATGGCCGCGGGCAGCACGGCGACAGGAACCACGGCAACCGGGACCACGGCTGTTGGAAACACCGCCACGGCGGCGACTGGAACCATGGCCGCAACTAGTGGAACTGCGGCCACCGGGACCGCGGCCACTGGGACCGCGGCGACAGGCAGCGTCAGCGGTGCCTCGACGGGTGGGTCCGCGACCAAGGCGTCCGGCAGCCAGACCTCTTCGACCTCGGGCACGGCGGCTGCCAGCAACGGGACCAGCGCGCAAACGGCCACGACCGCCCAGCCC
>DATNJA010000259.1:0-8660 GCA_035604155.1 Candidatus Udaeobacter sp.
GAACCTAACTGGCGCGCAACCAGCGGCGGGAGTGATGCGCTAATGACACCAAAGTTTAGCTCGGTCGACCAAAGCTGACCGATTCCGGTTCCCGTTTCAGATGCAGCTTCGTCTCCGCCGGAGCCGTCCGCGCGATCACGCGTCCGCGGCGCACCACATGGAGTCTAGCCGGCCTGAGGCGCAGGGCCTCGATCGGATCGGCGGCCTCGAGGATGACGAAGTCGGCATGACAGCCGGGTTCCAGGCCATAGCCTTCGAGGCCGAGGGCCTTGGCCGCGTTGACAGTCACTGCCTCGAAGCACCGGCGCATTTCGGCGATACCGGTCATTTGCCCGACATGGAGACCCATGTGAGCCACCTCCAGCATGTCGTGGGAACCCAGGCTGTACCAGGGATCCATGACGCAATCATGGCCCATGGCGACATTGATCCCCGCGGCCATCAGTTCCTTGACCCGGGTCATGCCGCGCCGCTTGGGGTAGCCGTCATGCCGGCCCTGAAGCGTGATGTTTATCAGCGGATTGGCGATGGCGTGCAGGCCGGCCTCGCGCATCAGCGGGATCAGCTTGCTGACATAGTAGTTGTCCATGGAATGCATGGAGGAGAGATGAGAGCCGGTGACGCGGCCTTGCAGTCCCAGGCGCTGGGTTTCGTGAGCCAGGCTCTCGACATGGCGCGACATGGGATCGTCGGTCTCGTCGCAGTGCATGTCCACCAGCAGGCCGCGCTCGGCGGCGATCTCGCAAAGCTCCTTCACCGACCGGGCGCCTTCGGCCATGGTCCGTTCGAAATGGGGAATCCCGCCCACCACATCCACGCCCTTGTCGAGAGCGACAAGCAGGTTCCGGCGCGCCCGGGCATAGCGCAGAAATCCGTCCTGGGGAAAGGCGACGAGTTGGAGATCGAGCCAGGGCTTCATCTCGCGCCGCACTTCCAGCAGTGCCTCCACCGCGAGCAGCCGGTCGTCGCACACGTCCACATGGCTTCGGATGGCGAGATTGCCTCGCGCGATCGCCCATCGGCAAAGCGCGAGAGCCCGGCTCTTGATGGCTTCGACGGTCAGCTGGGGCTTTAATTCCGACCACAGCCTGATGCCCTCCAGCAAGGTGCCGCTTTCGTTCATCCGCGGCTGGCCGAGGCTCAAGGTCGAGTCCATGTGGAAATGGGCGTCGATGAAAGGCGGCGTGACGAGCTTGCCGCTGGCGTCGATGGTTTCCTTTGCCTCGGCATCGATCCGGGATTTCAGTTCGACGATGCGCCCATCCTTGACGGCTATATCGATGCCGTTTCGCCCATCCGGCAGATTGGCGTTTCGGACCAGGAGGTCGAGCATCGGGGTTGTTCCCTCAGTGTTGATTCCAGTCGCCAGGCGCAAGCATCGGATCAGGGCGTCGAGATCTTCCAGACCCCGTCCTCGAGAACCATCGGCATGACTGTGCCACCCTGGGCGCCTTTGAAGAACAATTGGGCCTCAGCTTGATAGATATAGGCCTTTTGCAGATCCGCCATCATGGCCGGAGCGTCGGCGTAGGGTCCGAGAACTTCCTGCCTCATCTCGGGCAGGTTTTCGGCCGTGACCATGGCCGCGAAGGGATGATCCTTTGCCAGGCTCGCCCTGACCGCCGCGAGATCGCCCCTGGCCACGGCTTCAAGATAGCGACGGATTGCGCGAGCGGGGTCGCTGGCGCGAGCCTGATCGCCCGCGAGAGTCGAGAGAAGCTTGGGCGCCTGGACCACCGGTGCGACGAAGCTGGAGTCGAAACTGTAGCTGCCCGCCACGGTGCCGTCCTGGTTGATCACGTCCTCCGGCTGGAAAGTGTGAACATGACCGCTGGCGCGCCCCGTGGTGAACTTGAAGCCATCGTCGGCGACTTTCTCGGATCCGGGGGTCTGGGTGAAGAACTGCGGATTGCCACCCTCGGGCAGGAAGGACTTGCCGGCGAAAACATGGCCGGTCGCCGGATCGATCTCCAGGACCACCCCGACGATCTCTTCGGTACTGGCAAGCTGGACCAGGGCGAGGTCGCTGCGCGTCGCCGCATCGGGAAGTTCGCGATCAACGAGGATGACGGCGATATGCGGATTGGGATCGCCGACGTCCAATTCCGGGATCACACGCTCTTCACGCGCGTAGGCTTTGCTCAGATGGACCGCCTGGTCATCATGGATCAGCGCGCCGGCCGCGGTGCCGATATCGGCCGCCAACGAGGGCGCCAATGCCAATCCCGCCACGGCCAGCGCACCCAAGACCACCGCTGATCTGCGCTCGATCACCATCGATGTCCCTCCTATCCCGTTCAGCGTTCATTTTTGCGGAACGGCACCAGCGCAGCCGGCTACGCCAAGGCGTTGCGCGAGACGGCACCATGGCGAGGGATGGTAAGGAGGAAGGGCTGCAGCAGGAAGAGCCGATACTGGGTGCCGATCCGACCGCTCGCCCGAAATCGGACAGAAATTTGCCACTGAAATTGCGGAGCCGCTGCAAGGATGCTGATGGAACGGCAACGACCGCAATATGCCTCGGCTGGCCAAGAGGACCGTCGATCGCCCAAGGATCGCAGGAGGCCGCATGAACAGGTTAAATCGCATGAATTTCTTGGCCGCGCCACCCGCTTCCGGTGTGCAGGCTTTCGTCATCGTCTTGCTGCTGGGCCTGGCCTTTTCCACTGGTGCCGGACTGATGCAGGCGCGAGCTGCCGGGCGAGGTCATGGAGCTGGACAAGGTCATGGCGCGTCACAGGGGGGCAATCAGAATGCCGGGCCGGGCGGATCAGTAGGGGGCCCTGTCGGATCCGCAGGAGGCGCAGTGGGAGGCGCGGTTGCGGGAGCCCTCAATGGGACCGCGAAAAATAGTACGAGCGGCCAGTCCGGCGCCGGCGGCGCAAGCCCGTTGGGTGAAACGAGCGATCCGTCAAACGCAAAAGCGGCCGCAAGCATCGGGCCCTCGACCGGCGGCGGCAACTATCTCGGCGCCGGCGCAATCGCTTGCGCCACCGAACCCGATTTCTGCATGGAGGAGATGGGCAGCGGCCTGCGTGATCCTGAACCCTTGGCAGCTATCGGCGTTTCGAGGCAGGCAGTTTCCGCTCATCGTTCGATCGATGGCGTCCCTGCCGGGACTTCGGACGGTGTCAGACTCTCAAGCGGCGTCCTGGCCGTCTATTCCACTGCCGAACTTGCGGATTTTCCGTCCGGGACGACGGGGATTGAGGGTGGCCTACCCAAGCCCGATTACGATGCCGACACCCTCGGTTGGAAGGCTCTGGTTCTCACGACGGTCACCGGGCGCATGGCTTCGGACGGTCCGGTTCCTGCCGATACGGCAGCCACCTCAAGTGACGCAGCCGCCCAGGCGGATCGCGCGCTGGTCGGCGGCTACCACATCTGGATCGGCAATTTTTTCAGCGAACGCGATGCTCGTCGATATTGGGCCCGGCAGGTCCGACGCTTTCCCGGCCTCCTGGAAAAGTTGAAACCGACAGTCCGCCGGATCCATCCTGGAACGGCGGAAATCGCCAATTATCGCCTGCTCGGCGGCTCGCTGGCCAGCCTGGCCGCAGCCGAGCATGTCTGCGGGTCGATTCAATCGCGCTTGCCGCAGGAGGTCTGCCGAGTCGTACTGGATTGAACGGGTTCGATACGGCAGGGCTACGCAGCTAGCCGCCCGTCCAGCGGGATTGACGAGCAACACCTGGGCTATAGTCTGTCCCAGCATGTTTCTCCGGCGTCCGGCTCCACGGGCAGGGCGCCGGTCGACCGGAGCAAGCCCTGTCTCAATCGGATACAGCATCCGGAGGACCCGATGCGCAAGGCAGCGGAATAGGAGCCGGCGGGGAGGGGAGATGACGACCAATATCCGAATCGATGGCGACCGGCTCTGGGACAGCCTGATGGAGCTGGCCAAGATCGGCGCCACGGAAAAGGGCGGCGTCTGCCGACTGGCGCTGACCGACCTCGATCGCCAGGCTCGCGACCTGTTTCGCCGCTGGAGCGAGGCCGCCGGATGCAGCATCAGCATCGACCGGATGGGCAATATTTTCGCCCGGCGAGCGGGCAGGGACAATTCCCTGCCGCCGGTCATGACCGGCAGCCACATCGACACCCAACCGACCGGCGGCAAGTTCGACGGCAACTACGGTGTGCTGGCCGGGCTCGAGGTGATCCGCACCCTGAACGATTTCAACTACGAGACCGCGCGGCCCATCGAAGTGGTAGTTTGGACCAATGAGGAGGGCTCGCGCTTCGCACCCGCCATGGTGGCCTCCGGCGTCTTCGCCGGAGTGTTTGATCTGGAATACGGCCTCACCCGCAAGGATGTCGAGGGCAGGACCATGGGCGAGGAGTTGAAGCGCATCGGTTATGCGGGCGAAGCGGCCTGCGGCGGTCGGCCCGTGGCCGCCTTTTTCGAAGCTCATATCGAGCAGGGCCCGATCCTGGAGGCCGAGGACAAGACCATCGGCGTCGTCGAAGGCGTCCAGGGAATCCGCTGGTACGAGGTGACGGTGACGGGGCAGGAGGCCCATGCGGGTCCGACGCCGATGCCACGGCGCAAGGACGCGCTCGTCGGCGTCTCGCGCATGGTGACGGCCGTCAACCGCATCGGGCTCTCCCATCCGCCTTATGCCTGCGCCACGGTAGGCATGCTTCAGGTCTTGCCGAACTCGCGCAACGTGATCCCGGGCAAGGTCTTCCTCACTATCGACTTCCGCCATCCCGATCCGGACATCTTGGCCGGCATGGGGCGCGAGATCGAAGCCGAATGCCGGAAAACCGCGGCCGAGCTGATGCTCGAGATCGACTTCAAGGAAATCTGGTATTCGCCCCCGGTGAAGTTCGCCGGCGAATGCGTCGGCGCCGTGCGCAAGGCGGCCGAGGAGCTGGGCTTCTCCAATCGGGGGATCATCAGCGGCGCCGGCCATGACTCGGTCTATCTCTCCCGGGTGGCGCCCACAGGCATGATCTTCGTGCCCTGCAAGGACGGAATCAGCCACAACGAGATCGAGGACGCCAAGCGCGAGGATCTGGCCGCCGGCTGCGACGTGCTGCTACGGGCGATCATCGAGCGCGCCAACGCGCCAGCCGGCTGAGCGCGGCGGACATCGAGGTCATGGCGGGAAAGCCGATCCTCAAGGTCGTCCCGGGCCAGGCGCGGGCGGCCGAGATGCCGGCCGTCGAGATCCGCGGCGTCGCCCTTGCCTTCGCCACAGCGGACGCCCCGGTGATGGCGCTTTCGAACATCGACCTCAGGATCGACAAGGGCGAATTCCTCTCCATCATCGGTCCGTCCGGCTGCGGCAAGACGACATTGTTGCGCCTCATTGCCGATCTCGAGCAGCAGACCGAGGGCGATATCGCGGTCAACGGCGTCACGCCCCGGGAAGCGCGCCTTGCGCGAGCCTACGGCTACGTCTTCCAGGCGCCAGCCCTCTATCCCTGGCGGAACGCGCTGGCCAATGTGACCCTGCCACTCGAGATCATGGGCGTCGCGCGCCGGGACCGGCTTCAGCGCGCGGCCAAATACCTCGAAATGGTGGGCCTGACCGGCTTCGAGCGCAAATACCCCTGGCAGCTATCGGGCGGCATGCAGCAACGTGTCTCGATCGCCCGGGCGCTCGCCTTCGAGCCCCAGCTGCTTCTGATGGACGAGCCCTTCGGAGCGCTGGACGAGATCACCCGAGACAGCCTGAACGAGCATTTGATCCGCCTGTGGGAGCAGACGGGAAAGACCGTGGTCTTCGTCACCCATTCGATTTCCGAGGCGGTGTTTCTTTCGACCCGCATCGTGGTGATGAGCCCTCGCCCGGGGCATATCGTCGAAGTCATCGACAACGACCTTGCGGGCAAGCGCAGCCTGGATATCCGCGACACGCCCGAGTTCCTGGCGGTGGCCCATCGGGTGCGAGAGGCCCTGCGCTCTGCCCACACTTATGGCGATTGATACCCTCGGCACGGCAAGCGGTGGCGGCCTGTGGCGCCGGGCCGTTCAGGGCCGGGTGCTTCCCGTGGCGACGCTGCTGCTTGGGATATTTGTTCTTTGGTATGTCGCGGCCATCGGCCTCAATGCGCCCCAGACCCGCGATCGGCTGAACCGTTCGGGCGAGCCCTGGACGGTTGGCGATCTGGTGGCCGGCACCTGGTCGATGGAACGTCCGGTGCTGCCGACGCCGAGCCAGATCGGCGCGGAGCTGTGGAAGACCGTCGTGGCGACGCCGATCGCCAGCAAGCGCAGCCTCGTCTACCACGCCTATGTCACCGCTTCGGCGGCGATCCTTGGATTTCTGCTCGGTTCTGTGCTCGGCATTCTGCTCGCCGTGGGCGTGGTCCATCTGCGCAGCCTGGAGCGCAGCCTGATGCCCTGGGTCATAGCTTCCCAGACCGTGCCGATCCTGGCGATCGCGCCCATGATCATCGTCGTGCTGGGCAGCCTGGGTTTCGTCGGGCTGATGCCCAAGTCGATCATCTCCATGTATCTCTGCTTTTTTCCCGTGACCATTGGCATGGTCAAGGGCCTGCGCTCTCCCGATCCCCTTCAGCTCGATCTGATGCTCACATACAGCGCCAGTCGCGCCCAGGTGTTCTGGAAGCTGCGCTGGCCAGCCTCGATTCCGTTTCTCTTCGCTTCCCTCAAGGTCGCGGTCGCCATCAGCCTGGTGGGTGCCATCGTCGGCGAGCTGCCCACGGGCGCCACGGCGGGGTTGGGCGCGAGGCTCTTGAGCGGGTCCTATTTCGGCCAGACGGTGCAGATCTGGTCGGCCCTGGTCATGGCGGCGTTGCTCGGCGCCGGGATGGTCTACGGGGTCGGCGTCGTCGAGCGGCTGGTCCTGCGCCGCATGGGGATGGGCCGGTGAGGCGCCTTGCCGCTCTTGCCACGATACTGATGCTGGCCGGCCTGTCGCTGCCGATTCCCGGCGGTGGCTCGAACCTGGAGTTCTGGATCCTCGTGCCGCCTTATGCCTTCGCAGGCGCCTTGTCGGCCGCCATCGTCGTTGCGCTCGCCGCCGGTCCTCTTGGGCAACGGCCATGGGCTGGCGTTCTGTTCCTGGTTGGTCTGGTCTTGGGGGCCTCGGCTCCGCTTTTCCTTGTCTGCGCCAAGCCCGGCCTCGGCCTCGCTTGCCCCGGGCTCTGGATCTATCTCTCGGGCCTGGCTCTCGTCGCCTGGGGCGCGCTGGAGTTTCTCGCCGGGCTCAACGTCGCTCGCTGGGGGCTTGGCCTTGCAGCGCCGGTCCTGTTCGGCGTTTGGATCGTCTACCTGTGGGAGGCTGGTGTCGTCGGCTTTGGCGTGCCTCAGGTTCTGCTCCCGGCTCCCCACCAGATCGGCTTTCAGCTGGTAAACCAGGCGACCGTTCTGTGGGGCGACTTCCGCCAGACCTTCCTCAGGGCAGTGCTTGCCGGCTGGGCGGCGGGATGCGGCCTCGGCTTCTTCGTGGCCGTGGCCGTCGACCGAATTCCCTTTCTGCAGCGGGGCTTGCTGCCGCTGAGCAATCTGGCGAGTGCCGTCCCCATTGTCGGCATCGCGCCGATCATGGTCATGTGGTTCGGCTTCGATTGGCAGTCCAAGGCCGCCGTGGTCGTGGTCATGACTTTTTTTCCGATGCTGATCAACGTGATTGCCGGCCTCGCCGGCAGCGACGCCATGAGCCGGGACCTGATGCGTTCCTATGGCGCCGGATATTGGCAGACCTTCTTCAAGCTCCGGCTGCCGGCGGCGCTGCCCTTCGTCTTCAATGCCCTCAAGATCAACTCGACCCTCGCCCTCATCGGCGCGATCGTGGCGGAGTTCTTCGGCTCGCCGATATCCGGCATGGGTTTTCGCATCAGCGTCGAGGTCGCTCGGATGAACGTGGACGTGGTCTGGGCGACGATCGCCGTTGCGGCGTTGGCCGGCTCGCTGTTCTACTCGCTCATCGCCATGGTGGAGCGTGGGCTCACATTCTGGCACCCTTCCTACCGAAAGGCATCGCGCTGACCGCGACATCGACCAAGGCAAAGGGGGGCTGACCATGAGAAGATTTCTTGGCGTCGCGGCGCTGGCCGCGATGCTTGCCGGCTGGAGTGCCGGCGCGCTAGCCGCCGACAAGCTGGTGCTGCAGCTGAAATGGGTGACCCAGGCCCAGTTCGCCGGCTACTACGTGGCCAAGGATAAAGGGCTCTACAAGGATGTCGGGCTCGACGTCGATATCCGGGCCGGGGGCCCCGACGTCAACCCCAGTCAGGTGATCGCCGGCGGCGGCGCCGACGTGATCGTGGACTGGATGCCCTCGGCGCTGGCGACCCGCGAGAAAGGCGTGCCGCTGGTCAATATCGCCCAGCCCTTCCAACGTTCGGGCATGGAACTCACCTGCCGGGCCGATACCGGTATCAAGACGCCGGCCGATTTCAAGGGTCATACGCTGGGCGTCTGGTTCGGCGGCAACGAGTACCCGTTCCTCTCCTGGATGAGCACGCTCGGCATTCCGACCGAAGGCGGGGCCGGCGGCGTGACCGTGCTCAAGCAAGGCTTCAACGTCGATCCCCTGCTGCAAAAGCAGGCGGACTGCATTTCCACCATGAGCTACAACGAGTATTGGCAGGTGATCGACGCCGGGCTCTCGGCCGATCAGCTGGTCGTCTTCAAGTATGAGGACGAGGGCGCCGCCACCCTCGAGGACGGACTCTACACC
>DATNJA010000260.1:0-5415 GCA_035604155.1 Candidatus Udaeobacter sp.
TCGTGGACGAGGAATCCGACGGTGCGCAGTTGGTCCCTGGCCATCATTCGTACCGATATATACAATAACAGTAGACATTATACCCAGCGTTCCGGTTTAGGCAAGTGCCTCCGCCAAGACTCCGCGACGTCCTGTACCGCCTCATAGGAACGGATCTGCCATCCCGCCGGGCTCGCCAACAGCCTCACCTATGACGGAATGAACCGCTTCACCTGGATCGACACCCTTCCTGACCGCTGCCGCGATCACGGTCGGAATGAGGCTGGCCGGTATCTGATCGGCGCACTGTCGCGGATGCAGCGCGAGGCGCCACTGTCCGGATCAGCCGACGCCGCGGGCACCGAAAGATGGGTGAGTCTTCCGGGCGTGCTGCGCGAAGAAATGTATATCGGCACAGACTGGCGCTATATCGCCCATGCTCGCGAAGTCACGGCCGCTACGACCCGATTTCATGCTTGTGGTGGACGAAGGGGGCGCCCTCTATACGGGCCTCTCCCAAGCGCTGCAGACGGCATAGAGGACCAAGGGGCAAAAATGACCACGTCAATATCCTGCGGCACGCAGCTCATGCATCTGCTGCGCGCCTATGGCGTCGACACCGTCTTCGGCATGCCCGGTGTGCATACGTTGGAGGCCTATCGCGGTATCGAGGCGGCGGGAATCCGCCACATCGGCGTGCGCCACGAGCAGGGTGCTGGCTTCATGGCCGACGGCTATGCCCGCGTTTCGGGCAAGCCTGGTGTCTGTCTGCTGATTTCGGGCCCCGGCATCACCAACGCCGCCACGCCGATCGGCCAGGCCTATTCGGATTCCCAGCCGATGCTGGTCATCTCCAGCGTGGCGGCCACGGGCGACCTGGGCATGGGCCGAGGCATGCTGCACGAGATTCGAGACCAGGCCCAAGTCACTCAGCCGCTGACAGCCTTTTCGTCCGTGGCCATGAATGTCGATCAGGTGCATGAGCTCGTAGCGCGCGCATTCGCGCTTTTTGCCAGCGCACGGCCGCGGCCCGCCCACATCTCCATTCCTCTCGACGTGCTCAAGCTGCCGGACACCGGTAAGCCGCGACGCCGGACCGCGGCGCTCCCGGCCTTGCCCGACCCAGTCGCGATAAAGGCCGCGGCCGACCTCCTGGGCCGGGCCAGCCGGCCCCTGATCATTGCCGGCGGCGGCAGCCTCGGCGCCTCGGCGGAGATACTGGCGCTGGCAGAACGCGTGGGCGCGGCCGTGGCGCCGACCATCGCCGGCAAGGGCGTGATCCCCGACGATCATCCCCTGGCCCTGGAGGTGACGCTCGACCGGCCCGGGACCCAGGCCTTTCTCAAGACCGCCGACCTGGTTCTGGCGATCGGCACGGAGCTGGCCGAGCCTGACATATGGCTCGAGCATCGCCTGACCTTCGGCGGGCCGATGATTCGCGTCGACATCGATCCGGCGACGCTGGCGCGTGACTATGATGCGGCGGTGGCGATTGCGGCCGATGCGCGGACGACGGTCGCGGCGTTGCTTGTTGCCCTGGGCGAAGCCGAAGGTAATCGGCAAGGCTTCCTCGGCGGAGAGGAGATTGCCCGATTGCGTCGGACCGAACGTGAGAAGCTGACGCCGCTCGAGCTGAAGCATGTGCGCGTGCTGGAATCCCTGCGCCGCGCCTTGCCGGCGGAGGGCCAAGTCTTCGCCGACATGACGCAGATCGCCTATACGGGTTGCGGATTCTTTGCCTGCCAGCGCCCGAAGATCTGGTTCTTTCCCGCCGGCTACGGCACGCTCGGCTTCGCGCTGCCCGCCGCCATCGGCGGGCAGCTGGCCGCGCCGAAGCGACCCACGGTCGTGCTGGTCGGCGACGGCGGCTTCCAGTTCACGCTGCAAGAGCTGGGGACGGCGGTCGAGAACCGGCTGCCGGTCGCCATCGTATTGTGGAACAATGACAGCCTGGCCCAGATTCGGGACGGCATGAAGGCGCGCGGAATACCCACCATCGGCGTCAATCAGTTCAATCCCGACTTCATCGCCCTGGCGCGCGCCTATGGCTGCAGGACTGCTACACCGCAGAGCTTCGGCGAGTTCGAATCGAGCCTCCAGAACGCCTTCACCGCCGATCGGCCGACGCTGATCGAAATGCGCGAGGACGCCGCGTTTCTGCAATAGCTGCGTGGTCGTGGGGCTTGCCATCGCGGCAAGTCCGTTGCCTCAAGCCTTAGCCGGCCCCGGAACGGCCGGGGGCGCGCGGAGGAGCAGCATCAGCAGCAACACCCCAATGACAGCGAAGCCCAGGACCATGAAGCCGTCGATGTAGGCGAGCACATAGGCTTGGCCTTGCACCGCTCGGCCGATCGCGGCAAATATGCGTCTGCCGCCGGGGTGGCCCGCGGCGCCTGCGTGCTGGCTGATTCCCCTGGCGGCCCGCCCGAGGTCATGTTCATCGCGTCCGGCAGCGAGGTCAGCCTGGTGGTCGCGGCTCATGAGGCGCTGTTGTCTCAGGGAATTCGCTCCCGCGTGGTCTCCATGCCCTCCTGGGATATCTTCGGGCAGCAGCCGGCGTCGTACCGGGAAACTGTGCCGCCGCCCCAGATCACCGCCCGCATTGCCGTCGAACAGGGATCCGTCCTCGGTTGGGAGCGATATGTCGGCCCCATAAGTCGGGTCATCGGCATGACGACCTTCGGCGCCTCTGCGCCGCTCAAGGAATTGCAGCGGAAATTCGGCTTCGAGCCGGACAGGGTCGTCGCAGCGGCGAAGCAACTCCTCGGCCGCGGGTGACAGTGGCGGACCATGCAAGGCGCTTATGATCAGGAGCGAGACAGAAATGACCGATGAACGCGAACAATCGACCAAGTCCACAGCAGGGCGCGATCGGGCGGTCGCGGCACCACCCTGCGCCATGGTCATCTTCGGCGCCGCGGGCGACCTGACCAAGCGACTGGTCGTGCCGGCACTCTACAATCTCGTCACCGCCGGGCGCCTCGCCAAAGGATTCCAGCTCGTCGGCTTCGACCTGGCCGCCAAGACCACGGAAGAATGGCGCCAGGGCCTGACCGAGATGATGCAGGAGTTCGCCTCCGAGGGGGGCGGCGAATTCGAGGTCGACCACATCGACGAGGCCGCCTGGCGCTGGCTAACCGACCGCATGACCTATTTGCAGGGCGATCTCAACGACCCCGGAGCCTTTCAGAGACTGGGCAAGCATCTGGCCGATCTCGACAAGTCGAACGGCACGGCGGGGAACCATCTTTTCTACCTCGCCGTCGCGGACCGCTTCTTCAGCTTGGCCGTGGCCGGCCTCGGGGCGGCTGGCCTTGTCACGGAGAAGGACGGGCAGTGGCGCCGGGTTGTAGTCGAGAAGCCCTTCGGCCATGACCTGGCCTCAGCCAAGGCCCTCAATGCGGAGATCCTGAAGACCCTGCAGGAGCGGCAGATCTATCGGATGGACCATTTCCTCGGCAAGGAAACGGTTCAGAACATCATGGCTTTGCGCTTCGCCAACGGGCTCTTCGAGCCATTGTGGAATCGCGAGCATATCGAACACGTCCAGATAACGGCGGCGGAGACTGTCGGCGTCGAGCACAGGGGCAAGTTCTACGAGAAAACCGGTGCGTTGCGCGACATGGTGCCCAATCACGTGTTCCAGCTCTTGGCGATGACGGCTATGGAGCCGCCGAACTCCTTTGACGCCGATGCGGTCCGGTCCAAGAAGGTGGAAGCGATCGAGGCGATACGCCCGCTGAAGCCTTGGCAGGCGCTGAAGGATGCCGTTCGTGGCCAGTACGACGCCGGCACCGTCCTGGGCCAACCGGCCCGGGCCTATCGCCAGGAACCCGACGTGGCCGCGAACTCGAATGCCGAGACTTATGTCGCCTGCAAGCTGAAAATCGACAACTGGCGCTGGGCCGGCGTTCCGTTCTACCTGCGCACCGGGAAATACCTGTCGCGCCGCTGGACCGAGATCGCCGTCCGATTCCACAAGGCGCCCTTTGCCCTGTTCCGTGGCACCAGCGTCGAGCGGATGAACCCCAATTGGCTGATCCTGCGCATCCAGCCGGACGAGGGCATAGCGCTCGAGTTTGCCGCCAAGCGCCCGGGCCCGACCGTAAAGCTCAGCAACGTGAGCATGGATTTCGCCTACAAGACTTACTTCCAGATGGCGCCCAACACCGGATACGAGACCCTGCTATACGACTGCATGATCGGCGATGCGACCCTGTTCCAGCGCGCCGACAACGTCGAGGCGGGATGGCGAGCGGTGCAGCCCATTCTGGATGCATGGGGCGAGACGGCGCCCAAGAATTTCCCCAATTACAAAGCCGGCAGCGAAGGTCCGGCCGCTGCCGCCGACCTGCTGGCCCGCGACGGCCGAGCCTGGCGGCCACTCATCGCTTGAAGGGATCGCTGCCGGGCTGGCGGAACAAAGAATCGGCTGGTTGCGGGGGAGGGAAACCCCCGACAGTTGACTCTACCGCCCGTCGCCATCTGATCTCGAGCGATACCACGCCAAAGCGGTATAACCACTTATTCTAAATCACGTTTTCTGAGTCGACCCATTTGCGGCCGGCTCGATGGTACAGCTAGCCGGCGCAGCGTGACCGTCACGATAAAGGGGATCATGCCCACTGCGGGCGAGATCGGCCTGATGCCGGCCCTCGGCCTGATCGATGCGGCATTGATCGACTAACTTAGCAGCGAGACCAAGGATCGGGGCCTGGTCGCTCGGCTGGACCTAGCTCCGCAAGCAGGTGAACGGCGGCCTGAGTTAGGCCCGCTCGCCGCCCCGACGCCCATCTATGGCCATCTTCCGAGCCATCCGAACCTCTGGCTTAACCGGCCGCGCGCCTGGCTCGCGTTTCTCGCGCCGTCCTTGCGGCCCGCGCTCTACGCGCGCGTTGCGTGTGCAAGGCCGCTGCAGATCCTTGAGGAGCCGGCACGTCAAGGCCGCGGCCGACCTGTCTTGCCTGGGGCCGGCAGGAACGGCGCAATGATCTCCCATTCCGCAGCGGTCATATCGGTTCCCTAGCGCAGATGCTTTCGGCTATGCTCACACCGGATGGTCGGGGGCCACCTGAGGCCTTCCAAACTGACTTCAACAGCCGTTGGGAATCGCACTTCACCTCGGCCATTCAGCATGGATCTCGTTTCGAGACGGCCTCTCAAATGGTGCTTCTGCGATTCGAGCATGATCAGAAAATCGCACAACGTCGCGACTGAAGGAAACCCGCCTAATAGTGACTGGAATCCCGTAATATTTATGAGATTTATAGGCCTCCTTTTTATCAGGGAATTAATCCGGGGCGACAAAGCTCAAAAACGGCGCTTCTATAACCGCGTAACTCGTAGGGCGTTGCACTACACAGGATTACAGCCTCTCAGCGAGCTCCTCTTCGGGCTTCGGAGGAAATTCTCGTGGCGCTTGGGTTCTCGATGGAC
>DATNJA010000261.1:0-2870 GCA_035604155.1 Candidatus Udaeobacter sp.
GCCGGCGTCACCGGCTTCGACATCACGCTGACGACCGGGCAGTATCTCGAGATGCCGCAATATGCGGTGGCGATCCGGGAGTACTGCAAGCCGGTGGGCATCAACGTGAATCTCAACGTCATGCCGACCGACCAGTACTACGGCTCGGGCGACAACCAGCCCTGGCTCGTCGTCCCCATGGGCGAAACGGACTGGGCCGCCCGCGGCACGGTCGCCCAGGCCATCGTGCCTGAGTTCCCGACCGGGGCGCTGTGGAACTCGGCGCACTGGAGCGATCCGGACTTCGACAAGCTGTTCGCTGACTACAACGCCGAGCTCGACCACCAGAAGCGCAAGCAGCTGTCGCTCGAGATCGCCAAGATCCAGAACGAAGAGGTGCCGGTGATGATCAGCTACTGGATCGCGGCACAGCGGGCGACGACCAAGGCGGTCCAGGGCTTCCCGGCGGCGCCGGACAACTTCATCGATCTGCGCGCCACCTGGCTCGCGTCATAGCGGCCGGTCCTCCGCCGTTGTACAAACATAGGCGTGTGGAAGTTCCTCGCCAAACGCGCCGGCTTGGCCGTCGTCACCTTGTTGTGCGTATCGGTGATTCTGTTCGCCGTCGCGCAGGTTCTTCCAGGTGACGTCGGCCGGGCCATTCTCGGGCCCTGGGCAACCGAAACGCAGGTGCGGGCGCTCGATCACCAGCTCGGCGTCGACCGGCCCCTCTATGAACGCTACTGGACCTGGTTCAGCGGGTTCGTGCGGGGCGAGTGGGGCACCTCCTACCTGCTGAACCGGCCGGTTGCGCAAATCACCTTCGACCGCTTGCGCAACTCTCTCATCCTGGGCGGCTTCGCGCTCTGCCTGATCGTGCCGATCTCCATCGGGCTCGGCGTCCTGGCGGCGCTGAATTACGGGAAATGGCTCGATCGTTGCATCGCCATCGTGGGCCTGTCGCTGATCGCGCTGCCGGAATTCGTCACCGGCATCATCGTGCTGGCGATTTTTGCCGTGGCGCTCGGGTGGCTGCCCGTGTCGTCCCATGTGCCCGGGCTCAACCCCCTCGACTGGTTCCGGCAGCTGCTGCTGCCCTCCATACCCTTGATGTTCGTGCTGTTCGGGTACATCTCGCGCATGGCCCGCGCGGGCACCGTGGAATCGCTGCGTTCGAACTACGTCCGCACGGCCATTCTGAAGGGCCTGCCGCGCGGCACCGTGATCTGGACCCACGTGCTGCGCAATTCGCTGCTGCCAACCATCACTGTCATCAGCGTGCAGACCGGCTATCTGGTGGGCGGCCTCGTGGTCACGGAAACCCTGTTCAGCTACCCCGGCATCGGCAAGCTGGTGCTGGATTCGGCCATCGGCCACGACCTCCCGGTGCTCCAGGCAACCGTTCTGCTGGTCGCTGTCCTCTACATGATCATGGCCTTGGCGGCCGACGTTCTCTACACGGTGCTCAACCCTCGCGTCCGCCTTTCGGCCTAGCGGGCGCGAGCGAACCGGCAGCCGGAGACGCAATCGGTGGACGCCAAGGAGGCACAGGCAAGCGCGCCGGCGGGCGGCGACGGATCGGAGGCGGAGGAAGCGTCGGCCGCCGGGAGACGGCGCTTGGGAGCGCTTCTCCTCGCCCTCCTGCAATCCAGGACCTTCGTGGTCGGCGCGGCGATCCTCGCCTTCTGGATTCTGGACGCACTAATCTGGCCGCTCGTCGTTCCCCAGGATCCAGAAGCGATGATCCCGGAGGTTACTCTCAGGGCACCCTCGCTTGCCCATTGGTTCGGTACCGACGACCTCGGCCGCGACGTCTTCTCGCGGACACTCGCCGGGGCCGCCTCGACCCTGACTGTTGCGCCCGCGGCGACGGCATTGGGCGTGATCGGCGGCATCCTGATCGGACTGTTCACCGGCTACTATCGCGGAATCGCCGATGACGTGATCATGCGGATCGTGGATTCCCTGCTTGCCTTCCCCCTGATCATCATTGCGGTCCTGGTGATGTCGATCCTGGGCCCTTCGCTCGTCAACGTCATCCTGGTCATAGGCATCGTCTTCGCGCCGATCGTGGCGCGTACGGTCAGAGCCGCGGTTCTCGTCGAGCGCGAACGGGAATACGTCGCGGCGGCCAAGCTGCTTGGCAACTCCAACCTCTACATCATGTTTGCGGAAATCCTGCCTAACATCGGCGGGCCCATCGCAGTCGAGATCACGATCCGCCTCGGCTACGCGATCTTCACCTCGGCGACGCTTTCGTTCCTTGCGCTCGGCATCCAGCAGCCGTCTCCCGATTGGGGGCTCACCATCAGCATCGGGCGCGCCTTCTTGCAAATCGCGCCCTGGGAGGTGCTGTTTCCCGCCGCCGCGCTCGCCACTCTCATCGTCGGCGTCAATCTCGTCGCCGATGGGCTGCGCCAGGTACTCGAAGAATGACCGGCGCCGATTCCAGGACCGCCGATCGCCGGGCGCTCCAGGTCGAGGGCTTGGGCGTCAGCTACCTGCGCCGCGGCAAGGCATCCCGCGTGTTGAGCGATGTTTCGTTCGGCGTCCAGCCCGGCGAGGCTTACGGGCTGGTGGGCGAATCCGGCTGCGGCAAGACCACCGTCGCCATGGCGGTGATGCGCTACCTGGCGCCCAACGCGCGCGTCGATGCCGGGCGAATCCTGTTCCAGGGCAGCGATCTTCTGTCCGCGGGCGAAGGGCAGCTGCGGGAGCTTCGCGGCAATCGCATGGCCATGGTCTATCAAGACCCGGGAAGCGCGCTCAATCCATCGCTGACCGTCGGCCGGCAGATCGCCGAGGTCTACCGCTTCCATCGCGCCATGGCCTGGAAAGAGGCCAGGGACGCGGCCGCGGCGATGCTGGACACGGTGCAGATCCCCGATGCC
>DATNJA010000262.1:0-10120 GCA_035604155.1 Candidatus Udaeobacter sp.
CAGGCGATCCAGGATTTCAGCACCGCCATCAAGATCAGCCCGAAATACATCGACGCCTATCACCAGCGGGGCGTGGCCTACTATATTCTCGGCAAGTATCCGCCAGCTTACAGCGACTTCGATTCGGCGGTCAGACTCGATCCCAAAGAGGCGGATTCGTTCTATCTGCGCTCACTGGCGAGCCGCAAACTCGGCAGGCCGGCCGACGCCGATCGCGACCTGGCAACTGCCCGCCAGATGGATCCCCATATCGATTCCGAAATGAGCAGGCTCGGCCTCAAGTAGCGAATCCGGCTGCCGCATCGGCGCAAACCACGCGTTCGCTCTCCGCCGGAGCGCCATCATCGAAATGCCATGGTCTCGCCATGGCCGGGTCATGGAGCCAGTCTATTAAGCGACTCTGAGCAGCCCGACTCGGCGGCTCGAGGAGGTATCGATGGCTCGCCTGCGCTTCTGGCTCGAACGCCTGATGGAGGCCCGGCGCGCAAAGCGCGATGCCCGGCTGTTCGCCCGCATCGTCGATGAGCGGGAAGCGCGCCGGATGACTCTGGGCGGGGTGGGCTGATCTCCTTTGCTCGATTGACTGGCCGAGGATTGACTAGCCCTGCTTGGCCGGCGCAGCATCCGGCAATGACCAAGAAAGACCATGACCAAGCACCCTCCGCGGGTCGGCCGGGCCTGTCCGACGAAGGCCGTCGGGCCGCCCGAGCCAGGAGCGAACGGCAAGCCGCCGCGTTGCGCGAGAACCTGCTGAAGCGCAAGCATCAGCAGCGGTCTCGCGGGCAAACCCAGGCAACCCCTCCGGCCGAACGCTGAGGTTATTGCGCAACGCCGCCCGGCGCCGGCGCTTGAGGCCCCGACCCGCATCAAGTAGAACCCGAAAGCAGGCTTCCCGCGGCTGAACCGCGAGAGGTTCCGTCAGGAGAGTCATGGACAGAATACGCATTCGCGGCGGCAGCCGTCTCAAGGGCGACATTCCTGTGGGCGGGGCCAAGAACGCGGCTCTGCCTCTGATGGCTGCTTCCTTGCTGACCGACGAGACGTTGACTCTGGGCAACCTTCCCCATGTGGCCGACATCACCACCATGGCCAATCTGCTGGCCCAGCTTGGCGTCGAGGTCCATTTGAATGGCCAAGCCGCCAATGGCGGCCATGACGGGCGGGTTCTGGAGCTGACGGCGCGCCGGATCGTCGAGACTAGGGCGCCTTACGACTTGGTGCGCAAGATGCGCGCCTCAGTCCTGGTGCTGGGCCCGCTGGTCGCCCGCTACGGACAGGCGGAAGTGTCCCTGCCCGGGGGCTGCGCCATCGGCACCCGGCCGATCGATATCCACCTTCAGGGCTTGCGCCAGTTGGGCGCCGAAATCGAGCTGTCCGAGGGCTATGTCGTGGCCCGTGCCCCCCAGGGCTTGACCGGCGGGCGCATCGTCTTTCCCAAGGTCTCCGTCGGTGCCACCGAAAATCTGCTCATGGCCGCGACCTTGGCCAAGGGCGAGAGCGAGCTGGTCAACGCCGCGCGCGAGCCCGAAATCGGCGACCTCGCCCTTTGCCTCAACCGGATGGGCGCCGCGATCCAGGGCATCGGCAGCGACCGGCTGCTGGTCCGGGGCGTGGAGCGCCTGCACGGCGCGGCGCATCAGACGATTGCCGATCGGATCGAGGCCGGGACCTACGCCATGGCGGCGGCGATCACCGACGGGGAGGTCGAGCTTGTCGGCGTGCGCCTCGGCCTCATGGGTTCGGTCGTCGAGATTCTCACCCGCGCCGGAGTCGAGATTACGGAGACCAATCGCGGCCTCAAGGTCCGCCGGGCCAACGGCCGGCTCGTGGGCTGCGACGTGATGACCGAGCCCTTTCCCGGATTCGCCACCGACCTGCAGGCCCAGATGATGGCGACCATGACCACGGCCGAGGGCGCCGCGATGATCACCGAGACGATCTTCGAGAACCGGTTCATGCATGTGCCGGAGCTCTGTCGCATGGGCGCCAGCATCAACGTCCACGGCGCTTCGGCCATGGTGCGCGGGGTCGCGCGGCTGACGGGGGCCCCGGTCATGGCGACCGATCTTCGGGCCTCGGTCTCCCTGGTGCTGGCGGGGCTCGTGGCCGAAGGCGACACCATCCTCAATCGCGTCTACCACCTGGACCGGGGTTACGAGCGCCTGACCGAGAAGCTCGCCGCCTGCGGGGCCGAGATCGAGCGGCTCAAGGGCTGACATGGCCGATCTTCTGAAGCTCCGCGCCCGCGACGCCGCCGACTTGGAGACCATCGCCGCCTGCGTCCAGGACGCCTTGGTTCCCCTTGCCGACATGCAGTACCTGCCCAGGGACCGGCGCTTCGCCCTGATGCTGAACCGATTCCGCTGGGAGTCTGCCCCCGTCGCCGGGCGCGAACCGACGGCCGTCGCAGGCGATGCGGCTTATGCCGATGCGCCCGGCGGGGGCCTTGAGCGCGTCCATGCGGCCCTCGTCTTCGACCGGGTCCGCCGGGTCAAGCGCCGCGGCCTCGCCGAGGCCGCCAAGGGCGGGATGCTCTCCGTGCTCACTCTCGGCATTGCCGGCAGAGAGGTGGTCATTTCCTTTGCCGGCGGCGCGGCGATCAGCTTGGAGGTCGATCAACTGTCCTGCCATCTGGAGGATCTGGGCGAAGCCTGGCCGACCGTGTGGCGGCCGCGGCATGCCGAAGACGAAGCGGCCGGGAAGGAATGACGGCCGCGCCCAAGACGCGCCGGCAAAGGGCGGAGCCGCTAATCCTGGCCCTGCCCAAGGGCCGGATCCTGGCCGAGGTAATGCCGCTGCTGGCCAGCGCCGGCATCGAGCCCGAGGCCGAATTCGCCGATGAGGAGAGCCGGCGTCTGCGCTTCAGCAGCAACCAGCCGGAGATCGAGATCATCCGTGTGCGCAGCTTCGACGTTGCGACCTTCGTCGCCTTCGGCGCCGCGGCGCTGGGCGTGGTCGGCAGCGACGTGCTGATGGAGTTCGACTATCCCGAGGTCTACGCCCCGGTCGATCTCAAGGTCGGCCGCTGCCGCTTGGCCGTAGCCGAGCCGGCTTCCCTTTCCCGGGACGACGATCCCTCCCGCTGGAGCCATATCCGGGTGGCGACCAAATATCCCGCCATCACCCGCCGGCATTTCGCCGCCCGGGGCGTCCAGGCGGAATGCATCCGGCTGTCGGGCGCCATGGAGCTGGCGCCCGGCCTCGGGCTATGCCAACGCATCGTCGACCTCGTGGCGACCGGCAGCACCCTCAAGGCCAATCATCTCGTGGAGGTCGAGCCCATCGCCGATATAACCGCTCGGCTGGTGGTGAACCGCGCCTGCTACAAGACCGATCCCGAACGGGTGGGAGCCTGGGTCGAGCGCATCCGCGAGGCGGTCGATGCCCGCTGAGGGCGGGGATGCTGCGCGGCGCATCGCCAAGGTGACCCTGGACGAAAGGACCGTCGTCCGGCGCAGCCCCGAAGTGGAGCATGAGCGCGCCGTCGCCATCTTCGACCTGATCGAGGAGAATCATTTCGCGCCCGTTGGCGACCACGGCGGACCCTACAGCCTGCACCTCGGCATCGAGGAGAACCGCCTCGTTCTCGATATTCGCGACCAGGGGGATGAGCCGCTGGGCAAGGTGATCCTGGCCCTCTCGCCTTTCCGGCGGGTCGTCAAGGACTACTTCACCGTTTGCGAGAGCTACTACCACGCCATCAAAGCGGCTTCGCCTTCCCAGATTGAGGCCATCGACATGGGCCGGCGCGGGCTGCATGACGAGGGCGCAGTGCTGTTGCGCGAACGCCTGGCCGGCAAGATCGATCTGGACTCCAACACGGCGCGCCGGCTGTTCACGCTCATCTGCGTCCTGCATATCAGGAGCTGACCAGGGTGGACGACCTTCCGGGCAGCGTCCTCTTCTGCTGCACGATGAACGCGCTGCGCTCGCCCATGGCCGAGGCGATGCTGAAGCATCTCCATGGACGGCGGATCTACGTCGATTCCGCTGGCCTGCGCACCGGCCCGGTCGACGAATTCGCGGTCGCCGCGATGGAGGAGATCGGCATGGACATCTCGAAGCACCGGCCCAAGACCTTCGAGCAACTGGAGGACGGGTCCTTCGATCTCATCGTCTCGCTCTCGCCCGAAGCCCAGCATCATGCCGTCGAGATGACCCGGACCATGGCCTGCGACGTCGAGTTCTGGAACACCTTCGACCCCAGCATCGCCGAAGGCAGCCGCGAGACCCGTCTCGACGCCTATCGCCAGGTGCGCGACCTGCTCATGCGCCGGATCCTCACCCGGTTCCCCCTACCGGGCGCGCCGAGGGTCTGAGGTCATGGGGGCGTGGGGCAGAACCGTGAGGGAAGGGTTTGTCGCTTCCCGGACGAACCGCTAATATCCGCGCCCGGCGCGCCGGCCGTCGGCGAGGGGATGCTAGGGAAAAGGATGGCCAAGGAAGACTTGATTGAATTCGCGGGCACGGTGCTCGAATTGCTGCCCAATGCCATGTTCCGGGTCAAGCTCGACAACGACCACATGGTGCTGGCCCATACCTCGGGCAAGATGCGCAAGAACCGTATCCGGGTTCTCGCCGGGGATCGCGTCAACGTCGAGATGACGCCCTATGACCTGACCAAGGGCCGAATCACGTTCCGCTTCAAATAGCGGATCGGCCGAAGTCTTGGCTTCCGCCGCTCCGCTGATCCTGGCCTCGGCTTCCCCGCGCCGGCTCGAGCTTTTGAGCCAGATCGGCATCCGGCCCGGCCTGGTCGTGCCGGCGGAGATCGACGAGGCGCCATTGCGGGGCGAGTTGCCGGCGGCCTATGCCAAGCGCGTCGCCGCTGCCAAGGCCGCGGCGGTCGTTGCTCGTCATCCCGGCGCCTTCGTTCTCGCCGCCGATACGGTGGTCGCCTGCGGCCGGCGCATCCTGCCCAAAGCCGAGGACGAGGCGACGGCGCGGTCTTGCCTCACTCTGCTGTCCGGCCGGCGGCACCGGGTCCTGGGCGCGGTGGAGCTGGTGGCGCCGAATGGAAGGCGGAGCCGGCGACTGGTGACCACGGCCGTGCGTTTCAATCGTCTGACGGCCGAGGAGATTGCCGGCTACCTCGCGTCGGGCGAATGGCAAGGCAAGGCTGGCGGCTATGCCATCCAAGGCCGTGCCGCCGCTTTCGTTCCGGCCGTCACGGGCTCCTATTCCAACGTCGTCGGCCTGCCGCTCGCCGAGACTGCGGCCATGCTTCGGGGCCTTGGATATCGGCCATGAGCCGCCGGCTCCTTGTCGCCGGCGAGCGCGGCCCCCTGCGAGCTGCACTGCTGGATTCTGCAGGGCGCCTCGAGGGCTTCTGGCAGTTCGGGTCGGCCTCGGCGAGCCTAGTGGGCGATCGGTTTCTCGGCCGCATCACCGCCGTCGACCGCGGACTCGATGCGGCGTTCCTGGATCTCGGACTGGAAAAGCCTGGCTTCCTGCCCTTGTCGCGCGCGCCGTCGCCGCCGGTTGAGGGCCAGAGCCTGGTGGTCGAGGTGACCCGCGATCCTCATCACGGCAAGGGTGCCAGGCTGACGGCAAGGCTGCCCGACCCGATGAAGCCGCCGACCGGGGCCAGGCCGCCATTGCGGCTGGCCAAAGGCGACCCCCTGGGCCGGCTCCTGGGGCGGCTGGGCGCGCTCGAGGTCGAGGCGGATACCCGACGTCTGGCCGAAACCCTCGATGCTGCTGCGCCTCCGCGCGCCGGCGGTCCGGAGATCATCGTCCACCATCGTCCTCAGCGCGAGTGGGATCGTTCCATGGCCGATATCGAGACGGAGCTCGCCGAGGCTCTCGATCCCCGGGTCGAGCTGCCTTCCGGCGGCTGGCTGCTGTTCGAGCCCTGCCGGACCTTGACCGTGATCGACGTCAACAGCGGCACGACCCAAGGCGGGGAAGGGGAGCGGAACCGGCTCAAGACCGATCTCGAGGCGGCGCGGGCCATCGCCCGCCAGTTGCGCCTGCGCCATATCGGCGGCATCGTCGTCGTCGACTTCATCGACCTCGACCGGCCGGATCACCGCCGCCAGCTGGCCGAAGTTCTGCGCGAGGCGATCGCCGACGACTGGGAACCATGCCAGGCCGGCGCCATGTCGCGCCTCGGGCTGGTGGAGATGACGCGGCGGCGCAGCGGCCCGTCCCTGGCCGAGATGCGGGGGGAGGAATGAGCGGCAAGATCGCCGACATGGCGGCGCATCGATCGGGCAACAGGGCATCCGGCGGCCAGGTCCGGCTGCGCCGCTGCCCCATCTGCGGCAAGCCGGCGCAGGAAAAAACCCGGCCCTTCTGCTCCGAGCGCTGCCGCAAGATCGACCTCGACCGCTGGCGCAGCGAAGCTTATCGCGTTCCAACGGAAGACGCGCCGAACCCGGAAGGGGTCGTGCCGTCGAAGGAAGACGACGGTTAGGGATTCCGGGGAAGCGCCTCGCCGCCCTACGCCTTGATCCGCGCCATGGTGGGATCGTAAAGCGGCGCCAGGTGAAGTTCCGCCGGCACCCGCTCGGTCGCCACTTCCAGTTCGTATTTCCCGCTCTTGAGCCAGTCGCTCGGCACGCCATCGGGATTCCGGACATAGCCGAAGCCGATGTTCTTCCCCACCGTGTAGCCCCAGCCGGCACTGGTGAGCCATCCGACCTGGCGGCCGTCGCGGAAGATCGTCTCCCGGCCCAATAGCGTGATCGCGGGATCGTCGACGGTGAAGCAGGCGAGGCGCTTTGTCAGCGGCTCGCCAATCTGCCCGGCCAGCGCCTCGCGGCCCAGAAAGGGCGTGTTCTGCTTCAGCTTCACGGCCCAGCCTAGGCCGGCTTCGATAGGCGTGTGGTCGGGGCCGATGTCGGACCCCCAGGCGCGGTAGCCCTTCTCCAGGCGCAGGGATTCGATGGCGCGATAGCCGGCATTGGCGATGCCGTGGCGTTGGCCGGCGGCCATCAAGGCATCATAGACGGCGCCCGCCGTTTCCACGGGCAGATGCAGCTCCCAACCCAGCTCGCCCACATAGGTGACGCGCAGCGCCCTGACGACGGCGCCGGCGATGGCGATTTCGCGCCAGCTGCCGAAGGGAAAGCCAGCGTTGCTCATGTCGGCGTCGGTGACCGCGGCCAGGATCTCGCGCGCGCGCGGACCCATGAGGGAGAGCACCGCATAGGCCGAGGTGACGTCGATCAGGCGGGCGTCCAGCCCATCCTTGATGTTGGCCCTGATCCAGGCGAAATCGTGGGTCGCGAAGCCGGTGCCCGTGACGAGGTAGTAGCTGTCCTCGGCAAGCCGCGAGACCGTGAGGTCGCATTCGATGCCGCCGCGCCGGTTCAGCATCTGGGTGTAGACGAGAGCGCCCGGCGCCTTGGCCACGTCATTGGCGGCGATCCAGGAAAGCGCCGCCTCGGCGTCGCGGCCCAGAAGCTGGAACTTGGCGAAGGAGGTCTGATCGAAGATGACGGCCCGTTCGCGCGCCGCGCGATGCTCCGCGCCCACCGCCTTGAACCAGTTCTGCCGACCGTAGCTGTACACGTCCTTCGCCGCCATGCCGGCCGGCGCGAACCAGTTCGGCCGCTCCCAGCCGAGCTTGGAGCCGAAGCAGGCACCCTGCGCTTTCAGGCGCTCGTAGAGCGGCGAGACGCGCAACGGCCGGCCGGTCTCGTACTCCTCATGGGGCCAGGCCATGGTGTAGTGCTTGCCGTAGGCTTCGAGCGTGCGGGTCAGCACCCAGCCGCGGTCGCGGTGGAGCACCCCGAAGCGCCTGATATCCACCGGCCACAGATCCATGGGCGCCTCGCCGGCCGCGATCCATTCGGCGAGCGCGCGGCCAGCACCACCGGCGCTCGCGATACCGAAGGCGTTGAAGCCGGCGCCGACATAGAAGCCGGCCAGTTCCGGCGCCTCGCCCAGGATGAAGTTGCCGTCGGGGGTGAAGGATTCCGGCCCGTTGATGAAGCGCTTGATGCCCGCCGTCTCCAGGGCCGGCACGCGGGCCAGCGCCTCAGTCATCAGCGGCTCGAAATGGTCCTGGTCGGATTGCAGCAGGGCGAAGTGAAAGCCCTCCGGGATGCCGTTCAGCGCCCAGGGGATCGGGTTCGGCTCATAGCCGCCCATCACCAGGCCGCCCACCTCCTCCTTGAAATAGATCAGCCGGTCTGGATCGCGCAGCGTCGGCAGGTCGCGCTGGACGCCGGGAATGGGCTCGGTCACCAGGTACTGGTGCTGCACCGATTGCAGCGGCACCGAGACGCCGGCAAGCCTTCCCAGCTCCCGCGCCCATTGCCCGGCGCAGTTGACGACGACGTCGCATGCGATGTCGCCCTGGCCGGTGAGGACGCCTGAGACGCGGCCCCGATTGCTGCGGAATGCCGTCACCGGGCAATCCTCGACGATGCGCACACCGGCGGCCCGCGCGCCCTTGGCGAGCGCCTGGGCGATGTCGGCCGGATTGGCCTGGCCGTCGGTCGGCAGGAAGGCGGCGCCGACGAGGTCGGAGACATCCATGATCGGCCAGAGATCCCTGGCCTCCCGGGGCGTCAGCAGATGCATCTCCAGGCCGAAGCTGTGGGCCGTGGTCGCCTGGCGCTTGATCTCGGTCATGCGCTCGGCATTGCAGGCGAGACGCAGGCCGCCGTTGCGTTTCCACCCCGTGGCTTGGCCGGTCTCGGCCTCGAGCCTGTCGTAAAGCTCGACGCTGTATTTCAGGAGCTGGGTGATATTGGCCGAGGTGCGGAGCTGGCCCACCAGGCCCGCCGCATGCCAGGTCGAGCCGCTGGTGAGCTTGGCGCGCTCCAGCAGGATCACGTCCTTCCAGCCGAGCTTCGCCAGATGATAGGCGACGCTGCAGCCGATGATGCCGCCACCGGCGATGACGGCGCGGGCGGATGTGGGAAGCTTGGTCACGATTGTCCTCAGGCGAGTTCGGCATAGGCCCGTTCGAAGCGGGCGAGATAGTCGCGGGCATAGGCGACGTAGTCGAAGTCGAGGCTCGAATGGATCTCGGACACCATGCCCCAGACCGTCTCGCGCAGAAGCGAGGCGCATTTCATCGCCCGGTAGCGCCGGCGGAGATCGTCGTCGAGCGGGCGCTCGAAATAGGCCTCCACCAGCCAATCCTCGTCCGCGGGCGCGACGTCGTTGTTGGAGCACAGGTTGCCCAGGTCGAACAGCGGGCTGTTGAACCCGGCATAGTCCCAGTCGATGAGCCAGAGGCGCTTGCCGTCGTCGATCAGATTGGCCGGCAGCAAATCGTTGTGGCCGAACACCACGTCGATGGGACCGACCAGCTTTTCAAGCCGTTCGGATGCTTGAAGCAGGCGCGGAAGTTCGGCGAGCCACCGGCTGCCGCCTTCCCGCAGGGTGGCGGCGTAGTCGCGCAGGATGTGGAAGACCCAGAAGATCAGCACCGGCCCGCGCAGGTGGCGCGGGATCTCCCGATGGCAGCCCCGGATGAGGGGCAGGATCCGCGCCAGCATGGCGCGCGGGCGCACGTCCTCGGCGGCAAGCGTCCTGCCCTCGATGAAGCGGAAGACGATGGCGCCGGGCGCCTGATGCACCACCTCGGGCGAAAGCCCGGCCGCCGCCGCGGCGCGGCTGGCGGTGGCCTCGTTGAAGCGCATGACCTGGTGCACGGGGATGTCGTCGCCGATGCGCACGACGAAACGCCGGCCGCGATCCTCGACCAGGAAGTTCTTGTTGGTGATGCCGCCCGCGAGCGGCTCGGGCGACACCCGCCCTGACCAGCAGCCAAGCCCGGCCGCCCGTGCCACGGGATCGCTTGGGCCCTTCATGCGGAAATCGCTCCCCCCACGCCGACATTTATCGCCAGCACGAGACCAGGGAGTGGCGGAAAATGCCGGCGGTTTCAAGGGGAATTGGGCGCGGGCCGGATGGGACGGCCGGGCCCCGCGCCCGCGTCTGGACAGCCCGGCACCTATTCTCTATAAGCGCTTGCCCGCCCGGCGCCCAGGTAGCTCAGCTGGTAGAGCAGCGGACTGAAAATCCGCGTGTCGGTGGTTCGATTCCGCCCCTGGGCACCACTGCAACGACCTTTGCCTTTAGGACCAGATAGATAATCGCGATCAAGCTGTTGTGCCTCACCGAACTGTGTAACAAAGGTGAGCAACAATGCTGG
>DATNJA010000263.1:0-5163 GCA_035604155.1 Candidatus Udaeobacter sp.
CGTTATCGGCATGATAGGCCTTCGAAGCCCGGTAGCGGGCCACAAGGTCATGGGCCATCATGTGGTCGATCCCGGGATCGAGCCCGACCTCGTTGACCGATATCAGGCCCTTGGCACGGAACTCTTCATCCAGCGCCCGCATTTCCGGCGCGATGTAGGAAGACGTAACGAAATTGGCGCCCTTCGCCAGGCAGGCTTTCGCGATGCCCACGTGATGGTCGGCGGGCAGCATCGATACGGCCAGATCGCCCGGTCGCAATGCAGAGGCCAGAGCCTCCAAGGCGTAGGGGCGGATGTCCTTGGCGATGTCTCCCACGGCTTTGCGCGCATTTTCGACGGTGCGGTTCCACACCGTCACCTTGTGGCCATCTACGATCAGCCGCCGCAGCCCCGGACCGGAAGAGAGCCCCGTGCCACACCAATGAATTGTCATCGTCGTTCCCCCCAAAACGGGCCCCTACAAAGCGACCGCCCCTCACAGGCCGACCATATGCCGGTCGAACTCCGCCTTGGCGCGCGCCCAGACCCCGGCGTTCAGATTGCCCAGCGTCAGGAGCGAGGGCAAGAGCTGAGCGGCATAGTCTTCACTGCTCTCCATTGGCAATAAGGACGGCAGATTGTCGATCGCCATCACATCCAGCGGCGGGCTGTCGGCCACGCGCAAGGCGGGCGCATCCCAATCGGTCACCCGGTCATAGACCTTGATCGGCGAGAAGTCCGAAGTCGGATCGCAGGCAATGTCGCCGATCACCGTCAGCTTGCGGGGCGCGGATTTGGCGGAAGCGGGCACGAACACCGGGCAGCCCGGCCGCGCGAGAATGCAGTTGAGGAAGATCTCATGCTGCAGGATTTCCGGGAAGGGGCCGCCCGAAGCCGTTTCGGCCATGTCCCATTTGGTCACGGCCACGCCCATGGCGGCGCACAGGTCGGATGCCCCTCTGCCCACGCGGCCCAATGCGCCGATGACGATGGCACGCGGTCGCCGCATCCCGGCAAGTTCCTGTTTCAGGTCGGCCAGCAGTGCGGCCTTGCCCGCGTACTTGCTGACCCGGCCGGCGATGCCGCCATTTCGTTGCGCGGCCCAGCATTTGAGCGACACGGCGGCACCCGCATAGCCCGCCCAGTAGCCAAACGCCGCAACCCGCCGTCCGGCCTCATCGACCAGATATTCCAGATCGTAAAGCGTGCCCTTGCCGGCCTTGAAGCGCCGCAACAGCACCCGGCCGGCCGGCTGACCCTTATAGGCATGGCCAAACATGATGTGGCGATGGGTCAGCGGCGTGCCGTCTTCAGGCAGTTCCTTAAGGCCGAATACGATCGCGTCCGCGGGCGCCTTGGGCCACAGGTTCTCCGGCGCGATCTCGCACCCCGCATGCTTGTAGCCGTCGATGGGGCTGGCGCGGACCGAGCTTTGCTCGACCGTCACCCGGATGCCCGACTTGACCAGCGCCGCGGCTCCGGCCGGCATCAATCCCACGCGTTCCTCATTCGGGCGCTGCTCCGCCCGAACCCAAAGATGCGTCATTCTGCCATCCCTTCGGCCACCCCGCCCTCCAGGCTACACCGACGGCTCCCCGGCACAAGCCGGGAACGGAAGCCGCCGGCTGGGCGCCGCGCCGGTTGGCGGATTTTGGGGAACTACAGGCGGCCGTTCCGTGGACGAAGCCGGCCTATGTGCTGGAGAGGTGGCTCAAGGATGACAGAGTGTTCACCGAACGGTCAGTCGCCCGTCAGTCCAGGCTCTGACAATGCGCCATGGGCAACCGAGCGGGCGTGACTTGATCCCCTCAAGCAACCGCCCCTCGGCCATCGAGAAGTCCACGGGCGACTGCCGGGATCCCCAGCCGTTGGTCGTCTCGTGACTTCTCGGCCCTGTCTTGTCAGGACCGATGGTCGTCACCAAGTCCAGCCCAGTGGCTCACATCACGTGGCTCGCATCACCAAGTAGGGGCATGCAGCATGCGAATATGCAGGAAAGAGCCGACAATCGATGAGCTCCTATCCGATCCCATGATGGAACCGGTGCTGTCCCACTCCCGGACGACAGCCGATGAGGTGCGGTTCCTGATGAGCGACATCGCGGCGCGGGTGGCAACGGTGAGAGAGGACTGCGGCGAGCCTTTGGCGGGTAACCGGCCGCGCCTCGCCGACTGAGGGCTGCCCTTTATCCGCTGAACTCGCCCTTGGCTCTTCTCGATCGCGTCTAAACGCGAGATCGCCCTACGCCGTATCTGTCATGTGCTTCCGTTGCCAGCCATGAACTGCCCCGATACTGTGAACCCAGGGAACGTCGGGGAGCCTTATGAGGGCAATTCGCAAGTCGAGAACGCGCCGCGCAACGTCGCTCGGAGCGATGCTGGGTTTCTTGGCGCTGCCGTGGATCGCCTTTGCGCCCCTCGTGCAGGCGCGGCCCTGGAAGCCGGCGATGAAGCAGCTGGCCTCGGACTATGCGACCATCATCGACGACAGAAACGCCCGGGACATCAAAATCATTTTCTGGCTCGCCCCGCCGATCATGGATCCCGGACGAGCGGCGGAACTCGTGGACAAGTATGTGATCATCGGCGTGGCGCGCGGGCGTTTTTCTGCGGAAGGAAGCGTGACATTCGATCCCATAGACAGCCTGCGAGTCAAAGACTCCAATGCAATGCCGCTGCAACGTCTCACGGGCGAGGAAATACCACCCGTCGTCGCCGGCGCAGTCGCGACCATGGAATCCATCTTTGGCCAATCCTTGGGCGCGTTCGGCAAAGGAATGCACTGGTTCGTCTTCGCCGGAGGAACCGTGCATGCCTGCGGCAACGGCGGCATTTCGATCCCGTTCGCCGGCGAGACCTATACCTACGATACGCCGTTCCCCGGCTGTCCCCACGCATAGCCGAGGTACCAGGGGCTCGGAGTAAGGTATCGGTTTCCACTTATGACAGGACCAAGTCCAGTTCTCGACGATCTCCGCCAGGCCAGGTTCGTGCCGGTCCTCCGCACGAAACTCGCCGGTCAGGCCGCCACCGCGGTGCGATGGTTGCGAGGATGCGGCATTCGCGTCTTTGAGATCACCCTCACGATCCCCGATGCGGTCGCCTTGATCCGGGACCTTGGAAGCGATCCAGGCCTTTTGATCGGGGCCGGCACGGTTCCGGATGCCCGGGCGGCGGAAGCTTGCCTGGCAGCGGGCGCCAAATTCATCGTCGCACCCTGGGTCGATCCGGGATTGGCGGAACCGTGTCAAAGGGCGGGAGCGCTTCTCATTCTAGGTGCGCTGACCCCGACCGAGGTCCGCGCCGCCGTTGCCGCCGGTGCCGGCGCGGTGAAGATATTTCCCGCCGCCTCCGCCGGCGGGCCGCCGCATATCAGGGCACTGCGCAGCGTATTCCCCGAGATTGCGCTCTGTCCGACGGGCGGCATCGAGCCGGGCAACGTCGGCGCCTATCTGGCCGCAGGGGCGGACTTCGTTGGGCTCGGCGGAGCCTTGGTCGATCCCAAGCGCATTGAGGCCGGCGACAGGGCGGCGATCGAGGCCGCGGCGCGCGCGGCGACGGCGTCTGCGGCTGACCGACCTTGAGCATCGATCTCCTCTGCATGGGTGAGCCCATGCTCGAGTTCAGCCAGCTGCCGCCTGCGCCCGACGGAAGGCGTCTTTACCTCGAAGGCTTCGGGGGCGATACCTCCAACACGGCGATTGCCGCGGCGCGCCAGGGCGCCAAGGTCGGCTACATCACCGCTGTCGGCGTAGACGCGGCCGGCGATGCCTTCCTGCGGCTGTGGCAGAGCGAGGGCGTGGACACGAGCACGGTCTTGCGCCGCCCCGGTCTGCCGACGGCGGTCTATTTCGTGATGCGGCGCGGGGCGGGCCACGAGTTTGTATTCTATCGTGCCGGATCGGCCGCTGCGTCGTATCGGCCGATGGATTTGCCCGAGGCGACTATCGCCGCGGCGCGAATCTTCTATGCCTCCGGCATCAGCCAGGCGATATCGACCTCGGCGGCCGATGCGGTCTTCCGGGCCATGGAGGTCGCGCGAGGTGCGGGCCTTGCCGTGGCCTTCGACACGAACTATCGCAGCAGCCTTTGGCCGGTTGCTCGCGCGCGCGCCGCGATTCACGCCGGCGCCGCCGAGGCCAACTACGTCTTCGTGAGCCAGGAGGACGCCGAGGCACTGACCGGACTCCGCGATCCCAACGCGATCCTCGATTTCTACCGCGCGCTGGGCCCTGAGATCGTCATCCTGAAGCGAGGTGGCGATGGCGCCATACTGGCGACGCCCGAGGCGCGTATCCGCATCCTGCCGCCCAAAGTGGCCGCCTTGGACAGCACCGGCGCCGGCGATGCGCTGTCCGGTGCGTTCCTCGCCCGCATCCTGGCCGGGGATGAGCCGGCGCCGGCTGCGCGCTACGCCGTCGCGGCGGCGGCGCTCTCGACCACGGGCTATGGCGCCGTCGCGCCGATCCCCCGCGAGGCAGACGTCAGGCGGGCGATGACACTGGGATCCTCGTCTGGGTGAAAGCATAAATCGCCGGACGCCGAACGGCACGCCGCGGTCATCGCCACTGCCAATCGTGTTCCTGCTTGCGAATGCGGTTCGATCCGAGCAGCATCCGAGAGAAACCGGCCGCCATCCTGCCAAGCTCGCGCGGGCGCGTTACCTGACAGACAACGGTGTTCGGGAGGACAGTGCATGCCCTGGATGATGGTCAGCGAGGACGGCCCCGGCGGAGCGGCCATAAGGCGCAACAAGGCCGTGATGGATGCCCATTGGGCCTATGAACTGTCCATCAAGGACAAGATCCTGGCCGCGGGCAGCCTGCGCAGCGACGATGGCGTGACGGCTATCGGCAGCCTCCTGGTGCTCGACGTCGCGACGCGGGAGGAAGCCATGACCATCATCAACGCCGACCCCGCGACCAAGGCGGGCCTGCGCGCCAGCATGACCGTCAGGCGCTGGAACCGCGCCATTCTCGCCGGCGTGGTCGCCGACTAGCGGCCGCTCCGGCAAGCGGCTGAGGCGAAGCCGCGGAGTCGAGCCGATGTTGAAAGAACGCTGATCGTGACCTCCGCGATTGCCGGCGAGAAGGCGCCTTGTCTCTCTCGGCGATTGGCGTTGCCAGGCTTCCGCCATATAATGTGGCAGCATGCCAACGGGCATTCTCGCCTGTCTGCCGTTGCA
>DATNJA010000264.1:0-5461 GCA_035604155.1 Candidatus Udaeobacter sp.
ATCATAGGTCCCAATATCCTGGTTTGGGATTCCACATTCATCGTGAAGGAACCGGGCGACGGCAAGTTCGTCAGTTGGCACCAGGACCTCACCTATTGGGGGTTGGAGCCGGACGACGTGGTTTCCATCTGGCTGGCGCTCTCCCCGGCGACGGTGGAAAGCGGCTGCATGCGCATGATGCCCGGCAGCCACCGCGAGGGCATGGTCGAGCATGTCAGCACCTTCGCGCGCGACAATGTGCTTTCGCGCGGGCAAACCATCAACGCGGAGCTGGACGAGCGACGCGCGATTGATACGGCGCTGGAGCCGGGTCAAATGTCACTGCACCACGGCTGGACCTTTCACGCTTCGCACGCCAATCTTTCGCGCGATCGGCGGATCGGCTTGAACATGAACTTTGCCGCACCGAATGTGCGGCAGACGAAATTCGCCGGCGATTCGGCCATGCTCCTCAGGGGCGAGGACCGCTATGGTCATTTTGCGGCCGAGCCGCGACCCCATCGGGATTTTGCCGAGGAGGCAAGAGCGATGCAGGTCGCGATCAACGCCAGGCGCGGCCTCGATGTGGCCGGCAAGGCCACGGCCAAAACCAGCTAGTCAGAGGCTCTTCGGGATGGTCTCGGACGATGCGAGCTGCGGTCCGATGGCCGAGGACGGCGGTCCGGGAAAGGCGGCTACGGCTCGCTCCTCCAGCTCCGCCAGCGACAGATGACAGCGGATCGTCTTCCCCCGGCTGGTCTGACGTCGGGGCGGCTCCGCGGTCTCGCAAATGCTGCCGGGTTGCCAGGGGCAGCGCCCGGCAAACGCACAGGCGGAGCCGGCCTGGGGTGGCCGCGCTGCCGGTCGGGCGCCCGTGGGCCGCGCACCGGCTCGCTCCAGGCTCGGCACGGCCAGGATCAGGCTATAGGTATAGGGATGGAAAGGCGGCGAGAATACCGCGGCCGTCTCGCCGATCTCCATCAGCTGACCGTGATAGATGACGCCCACCTGATCCGCCAATTGGCGGACCACCGCCAGATCATGGGAAATGAACAGCATCGCCACCCGGTGATGCTCCCGCAAACGGCGCAGCAGCTCCAGGATGTTGGCCTGGACCGACACGTCGAGGGCCGAAAGAACCTCGTCGCAAATGAGCAATTCAGGCTCCGCGGTCAGGGCCCGGGCTATTGCGACCCGCTGGCGTTCGCCGCCGGAAAGCTGGTCGGGATAACGCCCGGCGTAGCTCGCATCCAGGCGGGTGTCGGATAGCGCCCGCGCCACGCGTTCTTCGACGACCGCCCGGTCCAGCCGGAAGAACATCTCCAGCGGACGGGCCAGTATGGTCCTGACCCGAGCCCTGGGGTTGAGCGAGGCATCCGGGTTCTGGAACACGTATTGTATCTGCCGCCGCTGCTCGTCCGAGCGCCGCTTCACCCGGCCGGGCAAAATCTGCTCCTTGAGACGTATCTCTCCGGCCGAGGGTTCGAGGAGGCCGCTGACCGCCCGGGCGACTGTCGACTTTCCGCTTCCCGATTCACCGACAAGCGCGAAGGTCTCGCCTTGTGCGATGGCGAAGCTCAGGTTTTGCACGGCCACGAAGTACGCAGCACCTCCCCATTTGAGGAACCGGCCGCCCTGCGTTCCATACGCCAGCGTGACGTTATCCAAGGAGAGCACGGGGGCCCCGATCCCTTGGTCCTCGGCCGGCGGCTCTCCGGCTTCCTCGGCTGCGGCCGGAAAACTCAATTGCCGCCAGCGCTGGCAGGCCACCTCGTGCCGTGGGCCCACATCGTCGAGCGTCTGCCGGCGTTCGGCGCAGGAGGCTTCCGCGAGGTCGCAGCGCGGCTGAAACGGACAGCCCGGCGGCAGTTCGTCACGCCGCAGCAGACCGCGCAGGGGCCGCGTCGGCCGGCTGCGCGGCTGATCGATCCGCGGTACCGAGGCGATCAGGCCGCGCGTGTAGGGATGCCGCGGTTCCCCGAACAGCGCCGCGGTCGGGGCAATCTCCACCATGTGACCCGCATACATAACCCCGATCCGATCCGCGATCTGCCCCAGCACGCCGAGATCATGGGTCACGTAGAGCATCGACATCCCCAGACGAGCCCTGAGCTCGATCAGAAGCTCGATGATTTGTTCCTGGGTGGTGACATCGAGGCCGGTGGTGGGCTCATCCAGGACCACGAGCTGCGGGTCGCAGGCGAGGGCCATGGCGATGCAGACGCGCTGCTGCTGGCCGCCGGACAGCTGATGGGGGTAGCGCTTCAGCAGCTTCCTGGGCTCCGGCAGGCCAACCAGGTCGAACAGATCCGCCGTTCGCCCCAAGGCCGCTTCGCGGTCGCTTGCCTTGCCGTGCGCGATCAGGATCTCGGCGATCTGGCCGCCGACCCTGATACCGGGATTGAGGGCTGTCGTCGGATTCTGCGGCACGAAGCTGATCTGATTGCCGCGCAATCCGTCGAGCTGCACCCGGCGGAGGCGGAGCAGGTCCTGGCCTCTGAACATGACGCGGCCTCTGTCCACACGGCTCGCCGGATGGCGATAGCCGAGCAACTGCAAGGCCACGGTGGATTTGCCGCAGCCCGACTCGCCCACGAGCCCGAACGCCTCGCCGCGGTTGATGGCGAAGCTGACGCCATGCAGGACCGGTTGCCAACCCGCCTGCTGGCGATAGGACAAGGCGAGGTCCTCGACCTGCATCAGAGGAGCGGCTTCGTTCATCGGGCACCGAGCCGGACCGATCGGCCGAGGATGCGAGCGACCCCTTCGGTGAAGAGGTTGAGACCGACGACCAGGGACGCGAGCGCGAAGCCCGGTCCCAGAACCGTGATCGGGGAGACGATGAGAAGGGCCCGGTTCTCGCTGATCATCAGGCCCCACTCCGGGGTCGGCGGCCGCATGCCGAAGCCGAGGAAGCCCAGCGAGCCGATCAGCACCGGGGCGTAGCCCGCGCGTAATGCGAACTCGACCAGCAGCACGCTGGTGGCGTTCGGCAATAATTCCCGGCGCATGACCGACCAGGCGCTTTCCCCTCGCAACCGGGCGACGGTGACGAAATCACGGGTGGCGATATCGATTGCGGCGGAACGGGCCATGCGCGCGATCCGGGGCGCATAGACGAGGGCCACCACGAAAATCACGAGGACGGGATCGCCCGCGGCCTCGGGACCGGCCGCCGCTATGGCCAGCAGGGCGAGGACGAGAAACGGAATGCTGATAAGCGCCTCCAGCAGCCGTTGCAGCAGATTGTCGATCCAGCCGCCGATGTAGCCGGACAGCAGGCCGATGATCGCGCCGACAATCAGTCCCAGCGCCGTGCCCGAGAGGGAAAGCAGAATCTCGATATGGCCGCCGTAGAGAACGCGGCTGAAGATATCCCGGCCCAACTGGTCGATGCCGAAGGGGTGCTGCCAGCTCATGCCAGACAATGGGATCCCGGCGCCCATATGGGCGTAGCCGTAGGGCGCGATGAAGGGGCCCAGGGCCGCCAGGATGACATGGACCGCCAGGATCACGCTGCCGATGCGCAAGCTGCGCGGACTGCGCTGCCAGGCGGATAGGTACCGCTCCAGTCGCGCGTAAACCGTGTTCGTGGGCGCGACAGCCGACACCATCATCCCTTTCTGAGGCGGGGGTTCACCAGGATCGCCCCGATGTCCGCCAGGAGATTGGCGACGATGTAGACGGCCGCCGAGATCATGATCGTCGCTTCGATCAGTGGCAGATCGCGCAACTGCAACGCGTCGATCAGCAGGCTGCCGAAGCCCGGAAAGCTGAATATCCGCTCCACGACGACGACGCCGCCCACGAGATAGGCCAGGTTGAGAGCCGTGACGTTCAGGGTCGGCACCAGAGCGTTGGGAAGAGCGTGGCGAATCAAGACCCGCCGGGCCGACAGGCCTTTCAGCTCCGCCATCCGCACATAGTCCGCGTCGAGAACCTCGATCAGGTTGTCGCGCAACATGCGCACCGCATAGACGGCCATCACGATCGCCAGCGTGATCGCCGGCAGGGTCATGGCTTGGATATATTCCATCGCGCTGGAACCTTCATCGACCAGGGACATCGCGGGCAGAATCGGCACCGCGATGACAAAGGTGATCAGCAGGATGGTCGCCAGCAGAAAGTCGGGCGTGGACAGGAGGACCAGGGTCACGATGGAAAGGGCGTGGTCGATCGGCCGGTCCCTGCGAATCGCCTGGATCATTGCCGGCAGAACCGTCAACGGGAGGTAGATCGCGAAGGCGTAGAGCGAGAGCAACACGGTGTTGAAGATCCGCGGGCCGAGGATGTCGGCAATGGGCCTGTTGCTGACCAACGACGTGCCGAAATCGCCGGTCAGCAAATGGCCGAGCCAGCTCCCATAGCGCAGGAGAGCCGGCTCATTCAGATGAAGCTGTGCGCGGAGCACCGCCAGGGATTCGGGCGTCGCATCCCGGCCGAGAATTCGCGAGGCGACGTCGCCGGGCAGGATTTCCAGCATCAGGAAAATGAACATCGACACGAGCAGAAGAGTGAGTAGGGAAAGCAATATGCGTTCGGCGATGAGCCTTAGTATCAGCATGCGTCATTCGTCCCGACTATGTCCGCGCAAGAAATCGCCGTTCGCCCCACGCAACTATGAGCTTCTCTGCATATGCGTGCCCGGCCGCTTGAGAAAATCGTCTTGCAATCTGGTGCCGAGGCCCGGCCCCGGCAGCGGGGTGACGAAGCCCTTCTCGACCTCCGGCACGGCCGTCAGCACCTCCCGGTACCAGCCTGTGAAGTAGGCCCTGACCGCCTCCTGAATGACGACATTGGGCTGACTGACGCTCAAGCTCACGGAAGCGGTCCAGACCACGGGACCGGTGCAATCATGGGGAGCGACCGGCAGCTTGTAGGCCTCTGCCATGGCCGCCACTTTGGCAGCTTCGGACAAGCCGCCGATCCAGCCCAGATCGAGCATCACGACGCCGACGGCCCGCCGCTCGAACAGCTCGCGAAAGGCGAAACGCGTTCCCAGCATCTCGCTGGCCGCGACGGGTATGCGGGTCGCTTCGGCGAACTCGCCGAGCGCATCCATGCTGTCCATGCGGAACGGATCCTCGAGCCAATAGGGCGAGAACGGCTCGACCGCCTTGGCGATGCGAATGGCCGTCGGAAGATCCCAGAGCCCGCCGAATTCAAGCATGATGTCCATCCGGCCTCCGACACGTTCGCGGATGCGCCGGAATGGCTCGAGGCCCTGCTCGATGTCTGCCGCCGACAGGTACATACCCTGATACGCGGCGGCAAAGCGATCGAAGGGCCAGATCTTCATCGCCGTGATTCCGTCGGCGAGCAGTTCTTCGGCGAGCTCGGCCGGCCGCTCAAGAGTGGCCTGCGTATCCTCGAACCGGCTGCGCCGCTTGCGGACCGGCGTGATCCATCCCGGCCCGGCAAAGCTCACCGGTTCGTGGACATATTCATAACCCGCGCAGGTGTTGTAGATCCGGACCCGATC
>DATNJA010000265.1:0-5412 GCA_035604155.1 Candidatus Udaeobacter sp.
CGGTGGCGTGGACGCGGTAGAACTTGTCGAAGATACGCTCCAGATCGTCGGCCGGTATGCCCTCCCCTTCGTCCATCACCTGAAGTCGAATCTCGCCGTCCGTCCGCGCGGCCTCCAGCGTGACAAGCGTGCCGGCGGGCGAATACTTGGCCGCATTGTCGAGAAGGTTGAACATGACCTGCTCGAACAGCACGAAGTCGAGCTTCACCATGGGCAGATCGGAGGACAGGTGAAGTTCCACCCTATGCCCCGCCAGAATCCGCTCCGCCCGCTTCACGGCGCTGTTTACCACCTCCGAAAGATCGATCAAAGACATGTTGGGTTCGACCGCGCCCGATTCGAGCCGGGTCATGTCCAGAAGATTGGCGATGAAGCGGTTGAGGCGCTCGGTCTCCTCCTGGATCGTGGCCATGAGCTGATCCTTCGCCCCGGCGTCGAAACTGCCCGAATAGGCCCTGAGGCTGGTGATGGAGCCAAGGATCGACACCAGCGGCGTCTTCAGGTCATGGGAGATCGAGGTCAGCAAGGCCGAGCGCAGGCGGTCCGCTTCGGCCGCCAGCTTCGCCTGGTCGACGTCTTGGGCCAGGTTGATGCGCTCGATGGCGAGCCCCGCCTGATCTGAAAGCGCATCCAGGAGCCGCCGCTGGTCGGGCGTCAGCAAGGGACCAGGACGGTCGCTGTCCAGCCCTACCACGCCCACCGACCCGCGGCCCGTGCGCATGGGCAGGAACAGCCACTTCGCGCCCGGCAGGGTATCGGCGCCGCGCCCGGCGGGGCGATTGTTCTGCCAGCACCATTTGGCCGCGGCGAGATCCGCTTCGTCCAGCACGTCTTCCGGCGGGTAGCCCGCCCGGACCGAGACGGTTTCCCGGTCAGGCAGCAGCAGGACGACGCGGACCTTCAGCATCAGGGCGATCTGGTAGGCGGTGGCCCAGAGCAGATCGTCCATTGTGACGGCGCTGCCGAGCTTGCGGCTGAAGAGGTAGAGATCCTCCGTGGTCTTGGCGCGCTGACGGGCGACCAGGGCCTGGGTGCGCACGCGCGAAGTCAGGTTGCTGGCGATCACCGCCACCACGGCGAAGAAGAACAGAGTGACGACGTTGGCGGGATCGGAAATCGTGAAGGTATAAAGGGGCGGCAGGAAGAAGAAGTTATAAGCCAGCACGCTGGCGAGACTCGCCGCCAGGGCCGGCCACAGGCCATAGGCGATGGCGCTGGCCAGCACTGCGGTCAGGAAGACCAGGGGCACCGCGGCGCCGACGGAGAACTGACGGAGAATCAAGCTTATTATCAAGGCGGCGCCGACAATGACGACGGCGCCGGCGTAGCTCTTGAGATCGGCCTCCTGTGCCTGGGCCGCAGGCCGCCAAGTTGCCTTTCTCGTTTCTTTGGCCGCTGCCTGGGTCGGGTCGGCCTGGCCTGCGATGACGTGAAGGCTGATATCACCCGAACGCTGGATCAGCTGCTGGATGGTCGAGCCGTAGAGCTTCGCCGACCAGGCGGAGCGGCGCGATTTGGCGACCAGAACGTTGGTGACGTTGTGCTCGCGGGCGTATTCCAGCACCGTGTCGGCAACGTCCTCCCCCGGCACGGTCACCGCCTCCCCGCCCAGGCGCTGGGCGAGCCGCAGGGCCTCGGCGATGCCGTCCCGGTCGGCCTCGGAGAGCCGGCGGGTGCGCGAGGTCTCCACATGCAAGGCCGTCCAGGGCGCCCGCAGACGGTCCGCGACCCGCCTCGCATAGCGGACCACCGACTGGCTGTTCGGATCGGCGCCGACGCAGACGAGCACGCGCTCCCCCGCTGCCCAGGGGCCTTCGATGGCATGGGCCTGCATGTAGCTGACCATCTGCTCGTCGACCCGCTGGGCCGTGCGGCGCAGCGCCAGTTCCCGCAACGCGGTCAGGTTGCCGGGCTTGAAGTAATTGCGGGTCGCCCGTTCCGCCTGCTGGGCGAAGTAGACTTTGCCCTCTTTCAATCTTTGGATCAGGTCGTCCGGGGTCAGATCGACCATCTCGACGTCGTCGGCCCGGTCGATGATCGAATCCGGCACCGTCTCGCGCACCCGCACGCTGGTGATCTTGGCGACGACGTCGTTCAGGCTGTCGACGTGCTGGATATTCAAGGTGGCGTAAACGTCGATCCCGGCATCCAGGATCTCCTCGACATCCAGGTAGCGCTTCGGATGCCGGCTGCCAGGGGCGTTGGTGTGGGCGAGCTCGTCCACCAGCACGATCTTCGGCCGGCGTTTCAGGATCCCGTCGAGGTCCATCTCCTCGAGCCAATGGCCCTTGTACTCGATGCGCTGGCGCGGGATCACCTCGAGGCCCTGGATCAGCGCTTCGGTTTCCTTGCGGCCGTGGGTCTCGACCACGCCGACGACGATGTCGACCCCCTCCCGGTGCTTGGCCTGGGCGGTGGTCAGCATTTCGTAAGTCTTGCCGACGCCTGGCGCCGCGCCGAGAAAGATCTTCAGCCGGCCGCGGGACTCCACGGCTGCCTGCTTCAGCAGGGCCTCCGGCGAGGGCCGCAGATCGCGGCCGGAGCGTTCGGTTCCTACAGTGGCCAAAGGGATTCCAGCGCGTCAATCGAGCCGTCAGCATGCCCAGGCACCGGTTGCCCGGTCAACACGCCGTCCAATGGCTTTGGCCGGCGAAAGGTCGGTCGGTTACGAGGCGCCGAGCGCGTCCAGCGCGAGGTTGAGCTTCAGCACGTTGACATGCGGCTCGCCGAAAATGCCGAGGAACCGGCCTTCGACGTGGCTGTCCACGAGCCCACGGACCTGGTCCTCGGGCAGGTTGCGTGCCTTGGCCACCCGCGGCACCTGGAAATAGGCCGCAGCCGGGGTGATGTCGGGATCGAGGCCGCTGGCAGAGCTGGTGACCAGATCCACCGGCACCGGCTGGCTCGGGTTCTCGGCCTTCAGCTTGGCCACGTCGCCCGTTACCCGGTCGACCAGGGCCTTTGCGGTCGGGCCCAGGTTCGAAGCGTATGAGTTCGAAGCATCATAGGGCGTGGGGATCGACTTGCCCGCGCTGTCCGTGCCCGTTATGGCTGACGGCCGCCCATGGAAGTATTTCGGGCTGGTGAAGTTCTGGCCGATCAGTTCCGAGCCGATGACCTTACCGCTCTTGTCATAGAGCAGGCTCCCGTTCGCCTGGTAGGGGAACAGTAGCTGGGAAACCTTGGTCATGCCCAGCGGATAGGCGACGCCTAGGATCAGCGTCAGCAGAACCAGCATGACGATGGCGGGACGGATTTCTCTCAACATGACAGTCTTCCTTAGATCAGGCCGATGGCAGTGATGGCAACGTCGATCGCCTTGATGCCGACGAACGGGATGATGACGCCGCCGAAGCCGTAGATCAGCAGATTGCGGAACAGCAGGCTCGCCGCGCTCTGCGGCCGGTACTTGACGCCGCGCAAGGCCAGCGGAATGAGTGCGATGATGATCCAGGCGTTGAAGATGATCGCCGACAGGATGGCGCTCTGGGGCGAATGCAGATGCATCACGTTGATGACGCCGAGGCTCGGGTAGAGGGCGGCGAACATGGCCGGGATGATGGCGAAGTACTTGGCCACATCGTTGGCGATGGAAAAGGTGGTGAGCGCGCCCCGCGTGATCAGGAGCTGCTTGCCGATCATCACCACCTCGATCAGCTTGGTCGGGTCGCTGTCGAGATCGACCATGTTGCCGGCCTCGCGGGCGGCCTGGGTGCCGGTCTGCATGGCCACACCTACGTCCGCCTGGGCCAGAGCCGGGGCGTCGTTGGTGCCGTCGCCGCACATCGCGACCAGCTTGCCGCCCGCCTGCTCCTTGCGGATGAGGGCCAGCTTGTCCTCCGGCGTCGCCTGGGCGAGGAAGTCATCGACGCCGCTCTCGGCCGCGATGGCCGCGGCGGTCAGCGGATTGTCGCCGGTGATCATGACCGTGCGGATGCCCATGCGGCGCAGCTCGGCGAAGCGCTCCTTGATGCCGCCCTTGACGATGTCCTTCAGGTGGATGACGCCCAGCACCCGGTCGTTCTTGGCCACGGCGAGCGGCGTGCCGCCGGCCCGGCTGATCTTCTCGGTGATTTCGTTGAGCTGGGCGGGCGCCGGCATGTTGGGGTTGTTGGCTCTTTGCCGCACATAGGCGACGATCGCGTCCACGGCACCCTTGCGGATCGAATCGCGGCCCACGTCGACGCCGCTCATCCGGGTCTGGGCCGAGAAGGGCACGAATGTCGCCTGGAGCTGCGCCACGTCATGGGCGCGGAGTCCGTATTTGTCCTTGGCCAGCACGACGATGGAACGGCCCTCGGGCGTCTCGTCGCTCAAGGAAGCGAGATGCGCGGCCTCGGCCAGCTCCTGGGCGTTCACCCCCGGCAAAGGCAGGAACTCGGCCGCCTGCCGGTTTCCCAAAGTGATCGTGCCCGTCTTGTCGAGCAGCAGGGTGTCCACGTCGCCCGCGGCCTCCACGGCGCGGCCTGACATCGCCAGCACGTTGAACTTGACCAGCCGGTCCATGCCGGCGATGCCGATGGCCGAGAGCAGCGCGCCGATGGTCGTAGGGATCAGGCTGACGAAGAGCGCCACCAGAATCACCACCGGCACGCTGCCGCCGGCGTAGCTGGTGAAGCTCGGGATCGTAACCACGGCGAAGACGAAGATGATGGTCATGCCGGCGAGCAGCACGTTGAGGGCGATCTCGTTGGGCGTCTTCTGGCGCACCGCGCCTTCGACCAGCGCGATCATGCGGTCGAGGAAGGTCGAGCCCTGGGCCGCCGTGATCTTGACCTTGACCCAGTCGGAGAGCACCCGCGTGCCGCCGGTGACCGCGGACCGGTCGCCGCCGCTCTCGCGGATGACCGGCGCCGATTCGCCCGTGATGGCCGATTCGTCGACCGAGGCGATGCCTTCGATGACGTCGCCGTCGCTGGGGATCATGTCGCCGGCTTCCACCAGCACCAGGTCGCCGGCCTTGAGATCGAGGGCGGCCACCTTCTGATAGTCGCGGGAATCGGCTTTTGCCAGGCGCTTGGCCTGGGTCTGGGTCCGCGTCCGGCGCAGGTTTTCCGCCTGGGCCTTGCCCCGGCCCTCTGCCACCGCCTCGGAGAAATTGGCGAAGACCACGGTGAACCAGAGCCAGAAGGCGAGTTGGGCCGTGAACAGCACGCCGCCGTTCCCGACCGCGATGTCCCGGATCATGATGATGGTGGTCAGCGCCGAGACGATCTCGACCACGAACATGACCGGGTTGCGCATCAGGGTCCGCGGATTGAGCTTGCGGAAAGATGCCCCGACCGCGCCCAGCAGGATATCCGAGGAGATACCTGCGACGCCCCGCTTGCGGTGGACCAGCCCCTCGCTAAAGGACGGCGTGGTAGTCTTGTTGTTCATGGCGATGCCTCAATAAAGCGAGCCGGCCTGCAT
>DATNJA010000266.1:0-4735 GCA_035604155.1 Candidatus Udaeobacter sp.
CGCGAGAGATTCTGCACTTCGACTTCATCAAAGAGAATCGCGGCTCGTATTTTGTCGAATACCAACCACCCGTTTCCAACAATCCGTTCGCGACGCTGAATCTCGTATATCCCGAAAGCTACGACTTAGGTTTTGTTGCGGACACTATGAAAGCGGAAGTGGCGCATTGGCTGGTCCGCTATCCCGTTCCTATTATGGCTTGGGCCTTTGATGCCGCTGAAAAGCGTATTCGGCCACATGGCGATGCGGACGACGGATTGCTCGTCGGATGGTATGCCCCTGGCACGGCGACCCTCACCTATGCGTGGAAAGTAGAGGGGTTGCCACTGTTCCTAAATGACACGACCAACCTTCCCGACTGGCGAACCATTTACAAAGACGTACCGTTCCGAACTGGCGCGGAGGTTAAGGCGAATGCCAACCGGGAATGGATCAAGACCCGGAAGCAAAATCTCACGTTAAGAGTCATCCTAGTAATCTGGCTTGCGGTAATTCCCGCCGCGTGGGCGATCATTCAATATCTCGGCCCGGAGTGGTTGGCGATTGCGGTCCTGCTGTATAGCTTGTGGCAAGCCTTTCGCGCGGCACGCAAATTGTTTTGGCGTGTAGAACCGTCAAAAGTGGAGAAAGAAAAGGCCGAAACAAACTTGAGAAGGGATCACTATTTCTACCATTGCGAACTCAACCCCGAAGGGTTTGCCCGCCTCAAGGTTGAGAACTTTGAACGTGAAGCAAAAGAGCGCATTGTTAAAGAAGCGGAAGCGCTGAGAAATAAAACAGCCGAATGAGGTCCAAACAAGGGGTCAGAGTGGACTTTCCGCAATTACTTGCGCTTGGGCTCGGCGGCCATGCCGGAGCCATCGCCAACCGTCACACCCCTCCTCGGCCTTCTGACCGCCCGCACCTTCCCGCTGCTTCCGCCGCCGCAGTAGAACCGGTCGGCGCCGTCGGACTCGAGCCCCGACACGATCACGCCGGGCGGCATCGCGATGCTTTCCAGGACCTCTCCCGTTCGGGGATCGACCCGCCGCAATTCGCTCTCCTCGCCTTCCCAGGTGGCGTGCCACAGCTCGCCCTCGACCCAGGTGACCCCGGTGACGAAGCGGTTGGACTCGATGCTGCGCAGGATCGCCCCCGTCTCGGGATCGAGCTGATGGATATTGCGGTTGCGATGCTGGCCCACCCAGAGGAACCCCTCGGCCCAGGTGAGACCCGCGCCGCCGCCCTCGGGCGCGAGGATGGTGGAGAGCACGCGGCCGGTCTTCGGGTCGATCTTCTGGATGCGATCGCCGGCGAGCTGATAAAGATTCCGGCCGTCGAAGGTGGTGCCGGCATGGGCGGCCACCTTGATCGACCGGCCCGTCTTCCCGCTCGCCGGATCGAGGGCGGTGAGCTTGTCGCCGGACGCGAACCAGACCTGCTTGCCGTCATAGGTGACCCCGTTCACGCGCTCGACGCCCGGAAAGGGTCCATACTCGCAGAGGATCTCGGCGTCCGATTTTTTCATGCATCCATCCTAATCGCTGGGCAGGGGTGCCGGGAGTAACAAGGTCGTCGTGATTCCCGGCAGCGGCGGGGTCATCCACCGCCGCGCCCGCCCGCGGCCGAACGGCTGCACCTTGCCTGCCGCCGCGAGCTGATCGAGCGCCCGCTGCACGCTGCGCTGGCTGGCGGCCAGCGCCAGTGCCAGCGCCGAGCTCGACCAGGATTCGCCGTCGGCAAGGAAGGTCAGCACCGCCCCGTGCCGTTCCTCGACCGGCCGCGCCAGCACGACGACGTCTTTTGTCCGGCGCGGTGCGAGGGCAAAGCCCTGCTTCGTCGCGCCGATGCCGGCGAGGCCGCGGAGCATCCTGCGAAGCCGTCCGATCTCGACCCGCAACCGCGCGCGATGGGATTCATCCGCATGCTTGGCCCCGAAGGCGCGCGCCAGAAGCGTCGCCCTCGGCACGTCCCCCGGCCAGGCCTCGCCCAGCGCTCGGGCAAGCGCGAACAGCACCGGGCGCCGCGCGAGCGAGACCGCCGTGTCGGCATCCCGTACGACATGACGGCAGGCGTCCACCACCAGCGCTTTCGATGCCAGCAGCGCCTCGACCTCCTCGAGCAGGAGGGGCCGCTCCTCGCCCCGCGCGATCAGCCGCGCCGCGGGCGTGGCGAGGAGGAGGGATGCGCTTTCGACTTCCGCCGTCAGGGCCGGGATGCCCGCCTCGCGCGCCGCGCCGAGGCCCCGGGCAAGCGCGGCCCGCGCCGTCTTGGTTCGCAGGCGCCGCATTGCAATCCCCGCGACGGCCAGCTCATGGGCGGCCCTGATGGCGGGCGGGAAGGGCGCGGGGTCGATCTCGGCGAGCCTCAGCTCGGCCTCATCGAGGCGGCCGACCAGGAGGAGCCGGCGAACCTCGAGATGCCGGGCATGACCCGCGTTCACCCGATCGCCGTGCAGTTCCAGCGTCGCCCGCGCCGCGTCGAGCGCCTTCTGAGGCCAGCCGAGGTCGCGCGAGACCAGCGCGATCTCGGCCTCGGCGACCACGCAGCGCGCCCGGGCCACGGCCTCCTTCGGGCCGAAGCCGCGCGCCGCGCGCCTGAGGAGAGCCTTGGCGCGAGGGAAATCGCCGAGCTGGGCCATGGCGATGCCGCGAAGCGCCAGCGCCGGCGCGTCGTCGCGCAGGGCGACCCGGTTCAAGGCGCCCAGCGGATCGCCCGCCGCAAGCGCGCGGGCCGCCGCCGTGATCAGGGAGTCCATGGGAATCCCGCCACACTTGTCACTCCCGCCGTTCGAGGCCCGGTACTAGATCATCTTCCGACCGCAAACCAGCAGGTTGTGGCGCCGGCGGCGCCGACGGCGAAAGACAACTGAAGGAGAGATGGCCATGACGACCCACAAGACCGGAACGCGCGAAGAGTGGCTTGCCGCCCGGCTCGAGCTGCTGGGCGCGGAAAAGGCGCTGACGCGGCAGAGCGACGATCTGGCGCAGCGGCGTCAGGAGCTGCCCTGGGTCCAGGTCGACAAGGATTACCGGTTCGAGACCGATGACGGGAAGGCCTCGCTCGCGGACCTCTTCAAAGGGCGCTCGCAGCTTCTCGTCTACCACTTCATGTTCGGGCCCGATTACAAGGCGGGCTGCCCGTCCTGCTCGGCGATCGCCGACGGGTTCGACGGCTCCGTCGTCCACCTGGCGAACCACGACGTCACCCTCTCAGCCGTGTCGCAGGCGCCGGTCGCGCAGCTCCAGGCGTTCAAGCGGCGGATGGGATGGAGCTTCCCCTGGGCTTCCTCGCTCGGCGGCGATTTCAATTTCGACTTCAACGTCTCGATCACCGAGGAGCAGCAGCGCAAAGGCGGCACCGAATACAACTTCCGGCGCGGCGGCCATGCCATGGTCGCGCCGACGCTTCCCGAGCCCGTCCTCCAGAATGCAGCCCAGGCCGGATCCGAACCGCGTGCCTATGTGCGCGAGCGGCCGGGCATGAGCAGCTTCGTGCTCGAGGACGGCGTCGTCTATCACAGCTATTCCACCTATGCCCGGGGTCTCGACGGCCTCTGGGGCATGTTCCAGTGGCTCGACCGCGCGCCCAAGGGGCGCAACGAGACGGGCATCTGGTGGCGCCACCACGACTCGTACGGCAAGCGCTGAGCCCGGCCAATGTCAGTTATCGGCGCAGTTGGGGGACGGGAGGTCTCGCGGCCCATGGCTTCCGAGCGAGCCTCCCATCGCGCCTTCCTCGGCGTCTCGGCGCTGCTCTTCGCGGCGAGCGCCGCGGCAACGGTCGTCTGGTGCGGGGCCATGTCGGCGATGGACGGGATGGCCATGCCCGGCGGCTGGACCATGTCGATGACATGGATGCCGGGCGGCAGCCGGCTCGCCGCCGCGGCGTCGTTCCTCGCCATGTGGGTCGCGATGATGGCGGCCATGATGCTGCCGTCCCTGGTCCCGATGCTGTGGCGCTACCGCCAGGCCGTCGGCGGGACGGGCGAGAGGCGGCTCGGCCGGCTGACCCTGCTCGTGGGCCTGGGGTACTTCTTCGTCTGGGCGGCGATCGGCATGGCCGCCTTTCCGCTGGGCGTATGGCTGGCGGCGCTCGAGATGCAGCAGCCAGCACTCTCCCGCGCCGTTCCGATCGCAGTCGGCCTGGTCGTACTCATCGCCGGCGCTCTCCAGTTCATGGCCTGGAAGGCGCATCACCTGACCTGCTGCCGTGAGGCGCCCGGATGCGGCTGTCGCTTGCCCGCGGACGGCGCCACCGCCTGGCGGCATGGCCTCGGCCTCGGCCTCCACTGCGGCATTTGCTGCGCCGGCCCGATGGCGGTCCTGTTCGCCATCGGCGTCATGGACCTGCGCGCCATGGCCATCGTGACGGCGGCCATCACGCTTGAGCGACTGGCGCCCGCCGGCTGGCGCGCCGCGCAAGCCATCGGGGCCGTCGCCGTGGTGGCGGGGATGCTGATGATCGCGCGGGCAGCCGGGCTCGGATGACCGTCCGTATCGTGGTGCGAGGCCGCTGCGCGCTTGCCGCTCCGCCTACGCCTCGATGAGTCCCAGCTCCCGCTGCTTCTTCTTCGACAGCCCGCGGGAGACGATGCGATGCGACTGGCGGATATAGTCCTTCAGTTCCCCGTCCGAGAGCCCTGGCTTTGCATAATGCTGGATCCAGGTCATGCCGCGCGAGGCGAGATAGGGGGCGGGGCGCAGGCCGGGCATGTCCTTGAGTATTTCGTAGGAGATCTCGCTCACCTTGAAGG
>DATNJA010000267.1:0-2196 GCA_035604155.1 Candidatus Udaeobacter sp.
CACCGGCGGCCTCATCTGCCCGGCCCAGGTGGCCGAGCGCCTCCGGCATTTCGTCAGCCGCAACGCCTTCGACATCGAAGGGCTGGGCGACAAGCATATCGCCGAGTTCCACAAGGACGGCCTGCTGAAGAACCCGGCCGATATCTTCCGCCTGAAGGACAAGCGCGACGCGCTGGAGCAACGCGAGGGCTGGGGCAAGCAATCGGTCGCCAAACTCCTTGCCGCCATCGAGGCGAGGCGCGAGATCCCCCTGGAACGCTTCATCTATGGGCTTGGCATCCCCCAGGTCGGCGAGGCCACGGCGAAACTGCTCGCCCGCAGCTACGGCTCCCTGAAACGCTGGCGGGAAGCCATGATCGCGGCGGGCGACCCGGAAAGCGCGGCGTTCCAGGAGCTGGACGCCATCGAGGGCATCGGCCCCTCGGTCGCCACCGACATCGTCGGCTTCTTCGCCGAGCCCCACAATCTCGCGATCCTCGACGACCTGGAGCGCGAAGTGACGGCGGCGGACTACGTCCGCTCGCGCGCGGCCAAGGAATCCCCCGTCGCCGGCAAGACCGTGGTCTTCACCGGCACGCTTGCGAAGATGACCCGCCAGGAAGCCAAGGCCCGGGCCGAAACCCTGGGCGCCCATGTCGCCGAATCGGTGTCGAAGAAGACCGACTACGTCGTCGTCGGGGCCGATCCTGGCTCGAAAGCCAAGAAGGCGGCGGAGCTGGGAATCACGGTGCTCGACGAGGATGCCTGGCTGAAGCTGATCGGGGAGTAGGTCCCACTGCGCGTCGGAATGTGGCGGCGGAAGCTGCAGCACTCCATACTTCGTCATTCCCGCGAAAGCGGGAATCCAGCTTCGGAGAATTCGCGCAACACCATGGATGCCCGCTTTCGCGGGCATGACGAAATAGGAGGTTCGCTTTACACCGCCCTCGTCGCTTCGGCGAGCCAGGTCGCAGTCCCCGCGTCGACCTGCGGCGACAGGGTTTCGCGCACCCGGGCGTGGTAGGCGTTGAGCCAGGCAATCTCGGCGGCCGTGAGCAGGCCCTTGTCCACGAGGTTGACGTCGATGGGGGCGATGGTCAGCGTTTCGAAGGCCAGCATGGGCCGTTCGTCGCCATCCCTCGCATCCTCGATTACCGTCACCAGGTTCTCGATGCGGATTCCGTAGGCGCTGGTCTTGTAGTAGCCGGGCTCGTTGGAAACGATCATGCCGGGCTCGAGGGGATACCTGTTGGGCAGCTTCGAGATGCGCTGGGGCCCCTCGTGAACCGAAAGGAAGCTGCCCACGCCATGGCCGGTGCCGTGGTCGTAGTCCAGGCCCGCCTGCCAGAGGGCATAGCGTGCGAGGCTGTCAAGCGCGCTGCCCGTGGTCCCGCGCGGGAATCGCGCAAGCGCGAGAGCGATGTGGCCCTTGAGGACGCGGGTGAAGCGGTCCTTCATTTCGGCCGAAGGCGTGCCCACCGCAAGCGTGCGGGTGATGTCGGTGGTGCCGTCGAAATACTGGGCGCCGGAATCGACCAGGTAGAGCTCGCCCTGCCGCAAGGGCCGATTGGTCTTCTCGCTCGACCGGTAGTGGACAATGGCGCCGTTGGGCCCGGCGCCGGAGATGGTGTCGAAGCTGAGGTCGCGGAAATGCTCGCCCTGGCGCCGGAACTCGGCGAGCCGGGCAGCGGCTTGCAGCTCGTCGACGGTTCCAGAAGAAGACGCCTGCGCGACCCAGGCGAGAAACTTGGTCACCGCCGCGCCGTCGCGCCGGTGAGCGGCGCGGGTGCCGGCGAGCTCGACCTCGTTCTTGCGCGCCTTGGGCAGCAGGCAGGGATCGTCGCGTTCGACCGGCTTGGCGCCCGCCTTGGCGAGCTTGTCGAAGGCCCAGGCCGGCGCCGATTGCGGATCGACCAGCACGCGAGCCGCCTTGGCGCCGAGGCGGTCAAGGGCGGGTCCGAAGCCTTCCGGCAGCTCGACCGAGACCTGGTTGCCGAGATGGGCCTCCAGGCCGGTCGTGAACTTGCGCCGGTCCATGAACAGTTCCACCGCCCCGTCGCGATGAAGCAGGGCGAAGCCGAGCGCGAAAGGCGTGCGCGGTACGTCGGCGCCGCGGATGTTGAGCAGCCAGCAGATCGAATCGGGGCTCGTCAAGACAGCCGCATCGATGCCGTCGCCGGCGAGCGCCTTGGCGATCGACTCGCGCTTCTCCTCGGA
>DATNJA010000268.1:0-6113 GCA_035604155.1 Candidatus Udaeobacter sp.
GGGATCGAGGGCCTGGTCCATGTCTCGGAGATGAGCTGGACCAAGAAGAACGTCCATCCGGGCAAGATCGTCTCCACCAGCCAGCAGGTCGAGGTCATGGTGCTGGACGTCGATCCGACCAAGCGGCGCATCAGCCTCGGCCTGAAGCAGTGCCTGGAAAATCCCTGGCAGGCCTTCAAGGACAAGTATTCCGCCGGCAGCGAACTGACCGGCGAGGTCAAGAACATCACCGAGTTCGGCCTCTTCGTCGGCCTGCCGGGCGAGATCGACGGCATGGTCCATCTCTCCGACCTCGACTGGCAGAAGCCGGGCGAGCAGGCGATCACTGCCTACAAGAAGGGCGACCAGGTCAAGGTCAAGGTGCTGGACGCCGACGTGGAGAAGGAACGCATCTCGCTCGGCATCAAGCAGCTGACCACCGACCAGTTCGCCGCCACCGCGGCGACCCACAAGAAGGGCGAAGTGGTGACGGTCAGCGTGACGGCGATCAACGAGGGCGGCGTCGAAGTGGCGCTCAGCGACGGGACGCTCGGCTTCATCCGCAAGGCGGAACTCTCCCGCGAGCGGGGCGAGCAGCGGCCCGAGCGTTTCGCCATCGGCGAGAAGATCGACGCCAAGATCACGGTCATGGACGCCAAGACGCGCAAGCTCAACCTGTCGATCAAGGCGCGCGAGGTGGAGGAAGACAAGAAGGCGCTGGAGGAGTTCGGATCGACCGATTCCGGGGCCAGCCTGGGCGATATCCTGGGGGCGGCGATCTCGCGCGCCCAGAAGGCCAAGTCGGAAGAGGGAGAGACCGAAGAATCCTCCGGCAAGGCCAAGGGTAAGTCCAAGTCCAAGAACAAGAACGAGGCCGAGGCCGAATAGAGCGGACAAGAGCCTTACCAACACCAATCGGGGCCCGGCGGTCAGCCGCCGGGCTCTTTTTCATGCCCCTTGCCACCGTTCTTTGGGTCTCCTTGGAGTCCGTGGCAAAAAACGGTGTTATCTTAAATACTTAACCCTTGACGCCCCCCGGCGGCTTTGGCACCTTGCCAAGCGGAGGGCGCTGGGGGTCGGCTGGGGCGCCTTGGGGACAGACGATGACGAAGTCGGAGCTCATTCTCCGGATCGGAGAAATCAATCCGCATCTCTACCACCGGGACGTGGAGCGGATCGTGGTCACCATTTTCGACGAGATCGCCGCGGCACTTGCCCGGGGCGATCGGGTGGAGTTGCGCGGGTTCGGGGCCTTCTCCATCAAGAAGCGCGAAGCACGCACCGGGCGCAATCCGCGCACCGGCGACACGGTGGAGGTCGCGCGCAAGGTGATCCCCTTCTTCAAGACCGGCAAGCAGCTGCGCGAGCGCCTCAACGGCGGCCAAGCCTGATCCCGGCGCCGGCCGATGCGCCGACTGTCCTTCATCATCAGCCTGCCGCTGTTCGTCGTCCTGGTGGTCTTCGCCGTCGACAACCGCGGCGCGCTCGCCTTGAGCTTCTGGCCTCTGCCCTGGGCCTTCACCTTGCCCGTCTTCGTGGCGCTGTTCCTGGCGCTGCTGATCGGCTTCCTCGCCGGGGCGGTCGCCGCCTGGCTGTCGGGCGGGCGGACCCGCCGGCGCCTGCGCGACCTGGGAGAGACAGCGCGTGCCCAGGGCCACCAGATCGCCGAACAGGAGCGCCGCAACGCCGCCAGCCTGCCGCCGCCCCGGAGCTGAGCGCGCCTGATTCACGTCTCACGCCGAACGGGCTCGAGACGACCAGGTTCTAGAGCATGTTTCGATCCTATCGGATCGAAACATGCTCTAGGTTCCTCAGTTTGGTCGCATTTTCTACGCCGAACCGGTACCCACTTCGGCGGAAAATGCTTTAGCGCCCGCTTCGGTATCCCGCCCAATCGCCTTCTGCTATAGAGCCCGCCATGCCGGCCCGGATCTTGCTTGCCCTCGACACGCCCGACCTTTCCCTCGCTCTCGGCCAGACACGCGCCGCGGGCGAGGCGGTGGACGGGGTCAAGCTCGGGCTCGAGTTCTTTCTCGCCAATGGGCCGGCCGGCGTGCTGGCCATCGGCGCGCTCGGCCGGCCGGTCTTCCTCGACCTCAAGTTCCATGACATCCCGAACACCGTGGCCGGCGCCGTCCGGTCGGCCTTGCGCTTGAAGCCGATGATGCTGAACGTCCATGCCGGCGGCGGGCCCGCCATGCTGCGCGCCGCGGCCGAGGCCGTGCGCGGGGCGGGCGAGGGGCGGCCCTTGCTGATCGCGGTCACGGTATTGACGAGCCTCGCCGACGAGGATCTGGCCGCCGTCGGGCAAGGTGCTTCCGCCGCCGGCCAGGCCCGGCGGCTCGCGGCTCTGGCCCGGGCCGAAGGCTGTGACGGGGTGGTCTGCGCCGGCTCGGACATCGCCGCCATCCGCGCCGATTGCGGGCCGGACTTCAAGCTTGTGGTGCCGGGCCTTCGCCCGGCGGGGGCCACGGTTGAGGACCAGAAGCGGGTGATGACGCCAGGCGAGGTGGCCAGGCTCGGCGCCGATTTCCTGGTCATCGGCCGGCCCATCACCAGCGCCGCCGATCCGGCCGCCGCGGCTCGCGCCATCCGGCGCGACATCGGCAGCGATGGAGCAGCCGGGCGATGAGCGCGCCGATCCCGGTGCTGGCGACCATCGCGGAGGCCTGCCGTCTGGTGCTCGAGCGCCGAAACGACCTGCTGCGGGTGGGGCTCTTGTTCCTATTGGGAACCTTCGCCCTCGATATCCTCGCCTTGAACTACATCCTGCCCATGCTGGCGGCGGCAATGACCGATGCCACCGGCGCTCCGGTCATGGACAACAGGCTGCCGGGCAGTTTCCTCCTGGTCCTGATCACGAACTTCCTTTTGGTTTCCATCTTCGGCGTGGGCTGGCACCGCCTTATCCTGCTGGGGCCCGAAAAGGCCGGGAGCGGCCTCGGCGTGCAGCTCGGGCGGCGGGAGCTGCGCTTTTTCTTCCGCCTCTGGGTCTGCTTCATCGGCATGATCATGGTCGCCGGCTTCCTCTCCTATGTCGATGCAGCGATCGCGCTTCGTATCGGCGTCAGCCCCTATGCCACGCTTCCCATCGCCTATCTGGGGTTCATCCCCATCGGGGCCTACGCCATGGGCCGGCTGGGGCCGAGCTTCGCCGCCATCGCCCTCGATCTGCCCGCGGAGATGGGCCGGTCCTGGCAGGCGACGGTGGGCCATGGTGGACGCCTGCTGGCGCTCTATCTGCTGGCGGGCTTCGGCTGGGTCGCCATCCCCGCCCTGCTGGGCGCATTGGCCGGCCTGCTCGGCCTGGGCGAAATCGCGCCCTATGCCTTGCTCTTCGTCAGCGCCTTCGTCTCAACGGCACTCCTGGCTGTGCTGATGACCATCAACGCGCTGGTCTTCCGGCGGCTCACCGGCGGCCCTGTCTGATGCCGGTCAAGGTCAAGATCTGCGGCCTAAACAGCGCGGCCGCGGTTGCCGCCGCCGTCAGCGGCGGGGCGAGCCATCTGGGGTTCGTTTTCTATCCGCCGAGTCCGCGGGCGATCCAGCCCGCCAGTGCCGCCGCACTCCTCAGCGCCGTGCCCAAGGGGATCGTCAAGGTCGGGCTCTTCGTCGACGCCGACGATGAGACGATCGAGGCCGTGCTGAAGGAGGCGCCTCTCGACTTGCTGCAGCTCCAAGGCGACGAAGCGCCGCGCCGGGTGAAGGAGCTGCGCCGGCGCTTCGGCGTTTCCGTCATGAAGGCGCTGCGCATCGGCTCGGCGGTCGATATCGCCGCGGCGGACGAATATCTGCCGGTTGCCGACTGGCTGCTGTTCGATGCCAAGCCGCCGGCCTCGATGAAAGGGGCGCTGCCGGGCGGCAATGCGCTCAGCTTCGATTGGGCGCTCCTGGCTGGCCGGCGCTGGGCCAGGCCCTGGATGCTCTCGGGCGGCCTTAACGTCGGAAACCTCGCCACCGCGGTGGCCGCGACCCGGGCGACCCATGTCGACGTTTCCTCCGGCGTGGAGGACTCGCCGGGACGCAAGAGCCCGGCCAAGATCGCGGCCTTCCTGAAGCTGGCGGGGACGCTGTAGCGACTGCTCCAGGCTCAGGCGCCGACCACGAACCGCAGCACGGTGTTGCCCTGGTGGTCGAAGCGCTCAAGAGCCCGGCCCCCGGCGCTTGCGATCGCCGCAGGCCAGAAGGCCTGAGCCGGCTGGTTGGCGGCGAAGATCGAAAGCTCCCATCGACCGGGATGAGCCCGGAAGGCTTGCCGGGCAGCCTCCATGCCGTGGCCGAGACGCCGATGGGCGGGGGCGATGTAGAACTCTGCGATCGCATGGTCGGTGCCCCGCCCGGACGGCGACCATTGGTTCACCATGACGAATCCGATCGGCTCGCAGGCGACCTCGATCAGATAGGGCCAGCGCGTCGCCTCGGTCCAGTAGACGTCGAAATAAGGATAGGGCTCTTCCACCGGACCGAAGGCCCGCAGTTCCCGCAGATGATCGGCCAGCATCGCCCGCATGGCGGCTTTCTCACCCGCCGCTGCGGGCCGCAAGACTGCCGAAGATTCCATTGGGTATCCGCGTCGCGTAGGGGTTTCGAGCCGGCCCAAGGGTAATGTCCCGGCCCGAAACTCCGCAACGAGCGATTGCTGCAGCTCCGGTCGCTTAAGCGCGCCAAAAAGGCTTGGCGGCCTCATGCTGGACATCGGCGCCGGTGATCCCGATGTCGCGCAGCATGCGTTCGTCGAGACTTGCAAGGTGCAGCCGATCCCGGTGCCGGCGGTCCCAAATGAAAAGCGTATTCATCGCCGCACCCAGAAAGGAATCGAGCGCGTGCACGAAGCGGACAAGAGGCTGAGCGGATTGCGAACTGCCTGATGTGGAAAGCGACTGGCTGGCGAGGTAGTGATTCAACGTAGGAACTCCATTGCTCATAGAAGCGTATTTACCGCTAGTGCAAGGGAGATGGTGCAGTGCGACACGGAGTTCAATCGACGTATTTTTCACATGTATCGTTAGGAAAAATCACATCCGCAAAATGTCCCGGCTGCTTGGCCTTGAAATTGGAGCAAGCAGCGCTAGCTTGCGCGTCAATTTCGTCGAAGCCGTTCTCATCGGCCTGGCGGGCCGAACAGGGTCAAACCGGGCACTTGAATCTAACGATAATCTGCCCTCTCTAAGGTCTCGGCGGACAGGGTCCGGCGCTTCCCAGCATGCCCGGGCATGCTGGCACGACTCGCCAGCTCAAGCCTCATCTCCGGCTGCATCAGGTTTTCGGTAGGTACCGGGGATCGATAGGTGATTACGTGGGCGGCGAGGGCGCTCGCAGCCTAATCCGGACGCATCATCGAAAGAACACGACTACAAAATCCCGTACCGATCGAATACCTGACGAAGCGTGGCTCCGCCCCGCAAGTCGGCCAGCGTGTCCCGCTCGCCGCGCAGTTTGTCGTGCGCGAGGCGTAGTACTTCCTTCTCCACCGCTTGCGGAACCACAACCAGCCCATCCGCGTCGCCGAACATCAGGTCACCCGGTGCGACCGCGACGCCCGCGCATTCCACCGGGATATCGATGGCCATCACCCGCGCCCGTCCCTTGCTGTCCAGAGGTGCGATGCCGCCGTGAAAGACCGGGAATCCCATGGCGCGGATGGCCTTGATGTCACGCACGCAGCCATCCATCACCGCCCCTGCAGCGCCGCGCACCTGAGCAGCGGTGGACAGAAGCTCACCCCAGGGGGCCACGCGCGTCGGATTGCTGCAGGCGAAAACCGGGATCTCGTCCGGCTTCAAGCTGTCAATGAGATCCATTTCAAGCTCATAAGGATTGAGCCCCGGCTCGACGTGATAGACCTCCATATAGGCGCCCGTCCTTGCGCGGCCGACCATGATGGATTGCTCGTCGAGCGGCCGGATATGCGAAGGCATTGCTTGGTGCGTGCGCCCCACCGCATCCAGGCAGTCCGACAACAAGGCTGTGAAGAAGCTGCCGCGCAGCGCCGCAAGATCGGTCATGTTTTGCTCCTGGTTGATTTCTTGGCTGCCCGCAACGGCGGCGTGCGCGGCGACAGGCTTCCGCGCCCCGCCGCCAGGGCCTCCGTCACGTCACGCTCCGCGCTGTCCACGAGGTGCAGCATGGCGGCA
>DATNJA010000269.1:0-8818 GCA_035604155.1 Candidatus Udaeobacter sp.
CATCCTTGACACCCTCCGGTCGACGGATTAGATGAACCCGCCCTTTTGGGGCGCCAGCCTTCTAGGGGGCGTAGCTCAGTTGGTTAGAGCGCCGGCCTGTCACGCCGGAGGCCGCGGGTTCAAGTCCCGTCGCTCCCGCCATTTCGATGGCAATGCAAGACCTCGCGAACCGGCCCCGGCCTGCGTCGTTTTGCCCTTTTTTTGGTAATGTCCGGGTCCTATAGTGGCGGCGCTTTTTTGAGGGCGACGGGCGCCGCGGGGTGGGCCGCCGCTCCGTCGCGCGGGATATCTGCCGATGAACCAGATGCTGCGCGAATATCTGCCGATCCTGATCTTCCTGGGGATTGCCATCGTCGTGGCGGGGGCGATGGTCGCCGCATCGTTGGTGGTGGCGCGCCAGCGGCCGGACTCCGAGAAGCTGTCGCCCTATGAGTGCGGCTTCGAGGCTTTCGACGACGCGCGCCGGCGATTCGATGTGCGGTTCTATCTGGTGTCCATCCTGTTCATCATCTTCGATCTCGAGGTCGCATTCCTGTTTCCATGGGCGATTTCGCTGGGGCGGATCGGCGCCTTCGGTTTCTGGTCGATGGTGTGCTTTCTCGGCATCCTGACCGTGGGCTTCATCTACGAATGGCGGAAAGGGGCATTGGAATGGGAGTGAACACGGCGCTGTCGGCCGGCGCCTCCCAGGACGCCGCCGTGAAGCTGATCACCGACGAGCTTGCGGACAAGGGCTTCGTCGTCGCCCAAATGGACAAGCTGGTGAACTGGGCGCGCACCGGTTCGCTCTGGCCGATGACCTTTGGGCTTGCCTGCTGCGCGGTCGAGATGATGCACGCCTACATGTCCCGTTACGATCTCGACCGCTTCGGGATCGTGCCCCGGGGAAGTCCCCGCCAGTCCGACGTGATGATCGTCGCCGGCACCCTCACCAACAAGATGGCGCCGGCCCTGCGCAAGGTCTACGACCAGATGGCCGAGCCGCGCTGGGTGATCTCCATGGGATCCTGCGCCAATGGCGGCGGCTACTATCACTATTCCTACTCGGTGGTGCGCGGCTGCGATCGGATCGTACCCGTGGACGTCTACGTTCCCGGCTGTCCGCCCACGGCGGAGGCGCTGGTCTACGGCATTCTGCAGCTGCAGAAGAAGATCCGGCGCACCGGCACCATCGCGCGCTGACGACGGAAGCATTCGCAATGAACCAGGCGCTGAAGGAGCTGGGTGAATACATCCCGGCGCAGGCACCTCGGCATGCCGAGCGCGTGGAGTTCGTCCACGACCAGCTCATCGTCTGGACCTCGCCGGACTCGCTCCTGCCGCTGATGACCTTCCTGCGCGACGACCAGCGCTGCCAGTTCAGGTTGCTCTCAGATATCTGCGGCGTCGATTACCCGGAGCGCGCGGCGCGCTTCGAGGTCGTCTACAATCTGCTGAGCCTCAACCACAACCTCCGCATCCGGGTCAAGCTCGCGGCCGACGAGGCGACGGCGGTGCCCTCCGTCACCTCGCTCTTCAGCGTCGCCGGCTGGTACGAGCGGGAGGCCTGGGACCTCTTCGGCATCGTCTTCGCCGACCATCCTGACCTGCGCCGGCTGCTGACCGACTACGGCTTCGAAGGCCATCCCCTGCGCAAGGATTTCCCCCTCACCGGCTACGTCGAGGTGCGCTACGACGAGGAGCAGAAGCGGGTGATCTACGAGCGCGTGAAGCTGACCCAGGATTTCCGCAGCTTCGATTTCCTCAGCCCCTGGGAGGGCATGCTGCATCTGCCGGGCGACGAGAAGGCGGGGAAGAAGGCCTGATGGAAACCCAGATCAAGCCCTTGACCATGAACTTCGGGCCGCAGCACCCGGCCGCCCACGGCGTGCTGCGCCTGGTCATGGAGCTGGACGGCGAGGTGGTCCAGCGTCTCGACCCCCACATCGGGCTGCTTCATCGGGGCACCGAGAAGCTGATCGAGTACAAGACCTATGTCCAGGCGGTGCCTTATTTCGACCGGCTCGATTACGTCTCGCCCATGTGCCAGGAGCACGCCTTCGTGCTCGCGGTCGAGAAGCTCTTGGGTCTGGAGGTGCCGCTGCGCGCCCAATACATCCGCGTGCTGTTCGACGAGATCACCCGGATCCTGAACCACCTGCTGAGCGTCCCGGCCTATGCCGCGGACATCGGCGCCGTGACGCCGTTCCTGTGGTGCTTCGAGGAGCGCGAGCTGCTGATGGAGTTCTACGAGCGGGTCAGCGGCGCGCGCCTCCATGCCGCCTATTACCGGCCCGGCGGTGTGCATCAGGACCTTCCGGCCGGGATCCTCGACGACATCGGCGCCTGGGCCGAACGTTTCCCCAAGGTCCTCGACGACATCGAGAACCTGCTGACCGAGAATCGCATCTTCAAGCAGCGGCTGGTGGACATCGGCATCGTCAGCGCCAACGACGCCATCGATTGGGGCTTCACCGGGCCCATGCTGAGGAGCTCGGGCGTCGCCTGGGATCTGCGCAAGGCCCAGCCTTACATGGTCTATGACCGCATGGAATTCGACATCCCGGTGGGCAGGAACGGCGACTGCTATGACCGTTACCTCGTGCGCATGGAGGAAATGCGCCAGAGCCTGAGGATCATCAAGCAATGCATCGCGGCCATGCCCGACGGCCTCCATTGCACCAATGACCGCAAGGTGGCGCCTCCGCCCAGGGCGGAGATGAAGCGCTCCATGGAAGCGCTCATCCACCACTTCAAGCTCTATACCGAGGGCTTCCACGTGCCGGCCGGCGAGACCTACACCGCCGTCGAGGCGCCCAAGGGCGAGTTCGGGGTCTATCTCGTCTCCGACGGCACCAATCGGCCCTATCGCTGCAAGATTCGCGCCCCCGGCTTCGCCCATCTCCAGGCCATGGACTACGTCAGCCGCGGCCACATGCTGGCGGATTCCGTGGCCATCCTGGGCTCCATGGACATCGTCTTCGGCGAGATCGACCGATGAGCGAAGCATTCGCCTTCACGCCCGCCAACAAGGCGCTGGCCGAAAAGATCATCGCCCGCTACCCCGCCGGCCGGCAGGCGAGCGCGGTCCTGCCGCTGCTCGATCTTGCCCAGCGCCAGGTCGGCGGCTGGCTGCCGCGCGCCGCCATGGACTATGTCGCCGATACGCTCGCCATGGCCCCGATCCGGATTTACGAGGTCGCGACCTTCTACAGCATGTTCAATCTGAAGCCCGTGGGGCGTAACCTGCTCCAGGTTTGCCGGACCACGCCCTGCTGGCTGCGCGGCGCCGACAAGCTGACCGAGACCTGCCGGCGCAAGCTCGGGATCGGCCTCAAGGAAACGACGTCCGACGGGAACTTCACCCTGGTCGAGGTCGAATGCCTGGGCGGCTGCGTCAATGCACCCGTGGTCCAGATCAACGACGATTTCTACGAGGACCTGGACCCGGCGAAGTTGGAGGCGATCATCGACAGGCTTGCCCGTGGCGAGAAGCCGGCGCCCGGCTCCCAGATCGGCCGCCAGGGTTCGGCACCCATCGGCGGGCCGACCACCCTTCTGGGCGAGGATTGAGAGCATGCTGAGGGATGGCGACCGCATCTTCCGCAATCTCTACGGGACAGCGGACTGGCGCCTGGCGGGCGCGCGCAAACGCGGGCTCTGGGACAACACCAAGGCGCTGATCGAGCGCGGGCGCGACGGCATCATCGACGAGATCAAGAAATCGGATCTGCGGGGGCGCGGGGGGGCCGGCTTCCCCACCGGGCTCAAGTGGTCTTTCATGCCCAAGAAGCCCGACGGGCGCCCGGCCTTTCTGGTGGTCAACGCGGACGAGTCCGAGCCCGGGACCTGCAAGGACCGGGATATCCTGCGCTTCGATCCCCATATGCTGTTGGAAGGCTGCCTCGTCGCCGGCTTCGCCATGGGCTGCCAGGCCGCCTATATCTACATTCGCGGCGAGTTCTACAACGAGGCGTTGAATCTCCAGGCCGCCATCGACGAGGCCTATGCCGCCGGACTCATCGGCCGAAATGCCTGCGGTTCGGGCTACGACTTCGAGATCGTCCTGCATCGCGGCGCCGGGGCCTATATCTGCGGCGAAGAGACCGGCCTCTTGGAGAGCCTCGAAGGCAAGAAGGGCCTGCCGCGCCTGAAGCCGCCGTTCCCGGCGGCGGTCGGCCTTTATGGCTGCCCGACGACCGTGAACAACGTCGAAACCATCGCGGTCGCGCCCACCATCCTGCGCCGGGGTGCGGCCTGGTGGAGCGCCATCGGAAGGCCGAAGAACACCGGCACCAAGATTTTCTGCATCTCCGGCCATGTGGAGAAGCCCTGCAACGTCGAGGACGAGATGGGCATTCCGCTGAAGGAGCTGATCGAGAAGCATGCCGGCGGCGTGCGCGGCGGCTGGGGCAACCTGCTCGCGATCATCCCCGGCGGTTCGTCGGTGCCGCTGCTGCCGCCCGCCATTTGCGATACCGTGCTGATGGATTTCGATTCCCTGCGCGAGGTGAAGTCGGGCCTGGGCACCGCCGCGGTCATCGTCATGGATAAGTCGACCGACGTGGTCGCGGCCATCGAGCGTCTGGCCCATTTCTACATGCACGAAAGCTGCGGCCAGTGCACGCCCTGCCGCGAGGGTACCGGCTGGATGTACCGCGTCATGAAGCGCCTGGTCGTCGGCGACGCCAGGGTCGAGGAAATCGACATGCTGGAGGAGGTGACCCGTGAGATCGAGGGCCACACCATCTGCGCGCTGGGCGATGCCGCGGCATGGCCGATCCAGGGCCTGATCCGGCATTTCCGCCCGGAACTCGAACGGCGCATCGCCGCCCACGGCCAGCGCCAGGCGGCGGAGTAGGGGCCCCAGGATGCCGAAGCTCACCATCAACGGCCAGGCGATCGAGGTGCCGGCGGGCAGCACGGTCCTGCAGGCCTGCGAGCTGGCCGGTTTCGAGATTCCTCGCTTCTGCTACCACGAGCGCCTCTCGGTCGCCGGCAACTGCCGCATGTGCCTGGTCGAGCAGGAGAAGGCGCCGAAGCCCATCGCGTCCTGCGCCATGCCCGCGGCCGACGGCATGGCGATCCACACCGACACGCCCATGGTGCGCAAGGCGCGCCAGGGGGTGATGGAATTCCTGCTCGCGAACCACCCTCTCGACTGCCCGATCTGCGACCAGGGCGGCGAATGCGATCTACAGGATCAGGCCATGGGCTATGGCTTCGACCGGGGCCGCTACCGCGAGGCCAAGCGCGCCGTGACCGACAAGGACTTCGGCCCCCTCGTCAAGACGGTGATGACCCGCTGCATCCACTGCACCCGCTGCGTGCGCTTCATGGCCGAAGTTGCCGGGGTCGAGGAACTGGGTGCGCTCGGGCGCGGCGAGCATATGGAGATCGGCACCTATATCGAGAAGGGACTGAGTTCCGAGCTCTCGGCCAACATCATCGATATCTGCCCGGTCGGCGCCCTCACCTCCAAGCCCTATGCCTTCCACGCCCGGTCCTGGGAGCTCGCCAAGACCGAATCCATCGACGTGATGGACGCGGTCGGCTCCAACATCCGGGTCGATTCCCGCGGGCGCGAAGTCATGCGCATCCTCCCGCGTCTCCACGAGGGCGTGAACGAGGAGTGGATCTCCGACAAGACGCGCTTTGCCTGCGACGGGCTCACCCGCCAGCGCCTCGACCGACCCTATGTCCGGCACGACGGCAAGCTGAGGCCCGCGAGCTGGCCCGAGGCGCTAGGTGCCGTCGCCGACCGGCTGAAGCGCCTGGCCGGCACGCGGGTCGCGGCGATTGCCGGCGATCTTGCCGACGTCGAGGCCATGTTCGCGCTCAAGGAACTGATGCAGGCCCACGGCTCGCCTCATCTCGACTGCCGGCAGGACGGTGCCGCCATCGATCCCGCCTGCCGCGCCTGCTACCTGTTCAATACCACCATCGCGGGCATCGAGCAGTCCGATCTGTGTCTCATTCTCGGCAGCAATCCGCGCGTCGAGGCGCCCATCGTCAACGCCCGCATCCTGAAGCGCGTCAACCAGGGCCGCTACAAGGTCGGTCTCATCGGCGCCAAGGCCGATCTGACCTACAAGTACGAGCATTTGGGGACCGGGCCGGAGACCCTGGAAGCGCTCCTGCAGGGCAACCACCCCTTCACCAAGCTGCTGGAGGGCGCCCAGCACCCGATGCTGATCTTGGGGCAAGGCGCGCTTGCAAGGACCGACGGCGCCGCTGTATTGGGCCGGGCCTGCAAGCTTGCTTCGAAGTTCGGCCTGGTGAAGGAGGGATGGAACGGATTCAACCTGCTTCATACTGCCGCTGCCAGGGTCGGCGGCCTCGAGCTGGGTTTCCTGCCAGGCTCGGCCGGGCGCGACGTTGCCGGCATCCTCGATGGCGCCGGCCGTGGCGAGATCGACGCGGTCTTTCTTCTCGGTGCCGACGAGATCGACATGCGGCGCCTTGGCAAGGCCTTCGTGATCTATCTCGGGCATCACGGCGATGCCGGCGCGCATCGGGCCGATGTCGTGCTGCCCGGTTCCGCTTATACGGAAAAAGACGCGACCTACATGAATACCGAGGGCCGGCCCCAGCTTGCCCAGCGTGCCGTCTTCCCGCCGGGCGAGGCGCGGGAGGATTGGGCCGTGCTGCGCGCGCTGTCCGAGCTGATGGGTCGCAGGCTGCCCTATGACGATCTGGGCGAGCTGCGCCGGCGCCTCTATGGCGCCTATCCGCGGTTCCAGCGCCTCGACCAGATCGAGCCGGCGGCCTGGGGCGAATTCGGCCGCGACGGTCGCCTGGAGGCGATGCCGTTTGCCTCGCCCGTCCGCAACTTCTACATGACCGATCCCATCAGCCGCGCCTCGCTCACCATGGCGCAATGCACCGACGCCTTCGTCAGCGGCGAAGGAGAGGCGACCGGCACAAATGGGTGAGTTCTTCCAGGGATACGTGATGCCGACGGCGATCATGGTGGCCGAGATCGTGGCCATCCTGGTGCCGCTGCTGGTCGCGATCGCCTATCTCACCTATGCCGAGCGCAAGGTGCTGGCGGCCATGCAGCTGCGCCGCGGCCCCAACGTGGTCGGTCCCTTCGGCCTGCTCCAGCCCTTCGCCGACGGCCTGAAGCTGCTGTTCAAGGAGACCATCATCCCGAGCGGGGCGAGCCGTCTGGTCTTTGTCGCGGCGCCGGTGCTGACCTTCACCCTCAGCCTGGTCGCCTGGGCGGTCATTCCCTTCGGCGACGGTATCGTGCTGGCCAACATCAACGTCGGCATCCTCTACCTCTTCGCGATCTCCTCTCTCGGCGTCTACGGCATTGTCATGGCCGGTTGGGCGAGCAACTCGAAATATCCCTTCCTGGGCGCGCTGCGCTCGGCCGCCCAGATGGTCTCCTACGAAGTCTCAATCGGCTTCGTGATGATTACGGTGCTGCTCTGCGTCGGCTCTCTCAATCTCTCGGACATCGTGCGCGCCCAGCGCCATATCTGGTTCGCGGTGCCTCTGCTGCCGATGTTCGTCATCTTCTTCATTTCGGCGCTGGCGGAGACCAACCGGCCGCCCTTCGACCTTCCGGAATCCGAATCCGAACTCGTCGCCGGGTATTTTTCGGAATACTCGTCCATGACCTTCGCCCTCTTCTTCCTGGGCGAATACGGCAACATGATCCTGCAGAGCGCTACGATCTCTATCCTCTTCCTCGGTGGCTGGCTTCCGCCCGTCGACGTCGCGCCCTTCAATTGGATTCCGGGTCCGCTCTGGTTCTTCGCCAAGATGGCGCTCATTCTGTTCCTGTTCCTCTGGGTCCGCGCGACCTTCCCGCGCTATCGTTACGACCAGCTGATGCGGCTGGGTTGGAAGGTGTTCCTGCCGCTGTCCCTGCTTTGGGTCGTGGTGACGGCGGGCGTCCTCATGGCCTTCGGATGGTTGCCGTGAGTGCGATGAACGCAAGCTGGTGGAGGAGGGTAGGGCGATGGGCGCACTGACGCGCGCGACCAGGGGGCTGCTGCTGGTAGAGCTCCTGGCCGGCATGAAGCTCACCTTCGGCTATCTCTTCCGACCCCGTGTTACCCTCAATTATCCCTACGAGAAGGGACCCTTGAGTCCGCGCTTCCGCGGCGAGCATGCGCTGCGGCGCTATCCCAACGGCGAGGAGCGCTGCATTGCCTGCAAGCTCTGCGAGGCGATCTGCCCGGCCCAGGCGATCACCATTGAAGCGGAGCCGCGCCAGGACGGCAGCCGGCGCACGACCCGCTACGACATCGATATGACGAAATGCATCTATTGCGGGCTTTGCCAGGAGGCCTGCCCGGTGGACGCCATCGTCGAAGGTCCCAATTTCGAATTCGCCGCCGAGACCCGGGAGGAGCTGTTCTACAATAAGGAAAAGCTGCTCGCGAACGGCGACCGGTGGGAAGTTGAGATCGCGGCCAATCTGGCAACCGACGCCCCCTATCGGTGAGAGTGTCATGATCATCCAGACTCTCGCCTTCTATCTCTTCGCCGGAATAACCGTCGCCTCGGGCGTCATGGTCGTCTCGGCGCGCAACCCGGTGCATTCGGTCCTGTTTCTCATCCTCGCCTTCTTCAATTCGGCCGGGCTTTTCGTGCTGATGGGGGCGGAGTTCCTGGCGATGATCCTGGTGGTCGTCTACGTCGGCGCGGTCGCGGTGCTGTTTCTGTTCGTGGTCATGATGCTCGACATCAATTTCGGCGAGCTGCGCCGGGGCTTCCTCACATATCTCCCCATCGGCCTCTTGGTCGGGCTTGTCCTGCTGGTGGAGCTGCTGCTGGTCTTCGCCGGCTGGGTCATGTCGCCGCTGGCCGACATCGCCGCCCA
>DATNJA010000270.1:0-6240 GCA_035604155.1 Candidatus Udaeobacter sp.
GGTGGAGAAGCTGGCAAGACAGCACGAAGGGTTGGTCTTTTGCTACGAGGCCGGCCCTACGGGCTACGGACTTTACCGCCAGATCCGCGCCATGGGGTTCGACTGCCAGGTGGTCGCGCCGTCCATGGTTCCGGTGCGGCCGGGCGGGCACATCAAGACTGACCGTCGCGATGCGGCAACCTTGGCCGCGCTGTTCCGCGCCGGCGAGCTGACGGCGATCTGGGTCCCGGATGCTGCCCACGAAGCCATGCGCGACCTGTCGCGGGGACGTCAAGCCGCGATGGAGGGGCTACGGCGGGCGCGTCAACAGCTCCTGTCGTTCCTGTTGCGGCATGGGCGCATTTATCCGACCAGAAGCCATTGGACGCGCGCCCATCGGCGATGGCTGGCGGAACAGCGGTTCGAGCATGCCGCCCAGCAGATCGTGTTCGAAGAACTGATCCAAGCCATCGAGCACGCTCAGTCGCGCCGGGATCGCCTGGAACAGCAAATGGTGGCCTTGCTGCCAAGCTGGTCCTTGCGTGGGGTCGTCGCGGCTCTCCAGGCGCTGCGCGGCGTCGCGTTGCTATCCGCGATCACGCTGATGGCGGAGATCGGCGACTTCCGGCGCTTCGCCAACCCGCGCCAGCTCATGGCTTGGCTCGGTCTGGTCCCGCGCGAGCATTCATCCGGCGCCACCACGATACGCGGCGCAATCACCAAGGCCGGCAATCGCCGCGCCCGGCGGACGCTAGTGGAGGGCGCCTGGACCTACCGACTGCCGGCTCGCGTCGGCCTCGAACTCCTCCGACGCAACCGGACCCTGCCCGAAGCCATCAAGGAAGTGGCCTGGAAGGCGCAGGTCAGGTTGTGCGCCCGCTACCGGCGCCTGCTGCGCGCCGGCAAGCCGACCAATGTCGTCACTGTCGCCATCGCGCGGGAACTCGCCGCCTTCGTCTGGGCCATCGCCACCACCGTCATGCCGCCGCTCGAGCCAACAGCCTGACAAGCCATCCTTCAGCAACAAAGGAGACCGATCCCAACAATCATCATGCTGCGCACCGCCGGGCGCGGCGGCCGGTCAGGGCAACCCTCGCTGTGATTCCGCGAACCCAACCGGCATTCGCGCCTTTGAGACAGAGGAAGGCCCGAGGTGAACCACGGTCCTGCGGTAGCCAATCCGCGCATCAGAGTCTGATCAACCGTCGCCTCTCGCCGCCGCTCCCGACCGTGCGCAGCCCGCAGTCCTTCGCGCTGGCAACAGCGGTCGTAGCCGCACGTCCGTGCCCTTGAAAACGGTCATGAGAGAATCACGATCCGCCTTAACCCAACAATCCCAAATTGCAAGAAAACGAATCTGAAGGCCCGCCTTCCGGCAAAAGCGATTATTCAACGGCGCAAACTTGTCCCTGAGCCTCAGCGCCATCTGAATTGTTCACGGGCGACTCCACCGTCGTCTGGTGATAATCCCGATGCGGTGCTATCCTATTGCTGACCTCTAAAACGTCGCTACCCCTCCCCAAATACCACTCCAAATCCACCTCGCTCACCTGGGCCGAAAAGCGCCGGCACTCCGCCGCCTTGATGGCGTTGAAGATCTCCACGAACCGTTCGCCGAAGCAGTCCTTTAGAAACGCCGACCCCTTCATCGTCCGGAGCGCCGCCGGCCAGTCGTTGGGCAAATCGGCCTGGCTCTGGGCATAGCCGTTGCCTTCCACCGCCTTGCCGGGGTCGAGCTTCTCCCTGATGCCCTTATGCATGCCGGCGAGGACGGCTGCGATGGCGAGATAGGGGTTGGCGTCGGCGCCGGCGACGCGGTGCTCCAGATGGCGCGAGGCGGGCGCGCCGGTGGGCACGCGGATGGCCACGCTCCGGTTGTTGACGCCCCAGGTCCGGGCGACGGGCGCATAGCTCGAGGCCTGGAAGCGCCGGTAGGAGTTGGCGTTGGGGGCGAACACGCCCATGCCGTCGGCGATGGTCGCAAGCAGCCCGGCGATCGCCTGGCGCATCAGGGGCGTGCCTTCGGGGTCTTCCGAGGCGAACAGGTTCTGGCCGGCGGCGTCGGCGAGGCTGGCGTGGATATGGAAGCCGCTGCCCGTTCGCCCGGCATAGGGCTTGACCATGAAGGTGGCGAGCAAGCCATGTTTGGCAGCAATGCCCCGCACCGCGCGTTTCCAGAGGATCGCCTCGTCGGCCGCCTGGAGCGCGTCGGGCCGGTGGCGCAGCACCACCTCGAGCTGGCCGGCCGCATATTCGGAGATGAGCGTCTCGGCCGGCAGGTCCATGGCCTTGGCCGTCGCGTAGAGCTCGTCGACGAAGGGCGCGAACTCTTCCAGCTCGGTCACGCTGTAGACATCGATGCGGTCGAGGCGCCGGCCCGTCGCCGGCGCCGCCGGCGGCTGGAGCCTGCCATCGGCGCCGCGCTTGGGATCGACGAGGTAGAACTCGAGCTCGGCTGCGACCACGGGATGGAGCCCGTCGGCCTTCAGGCGCTCCACGGTGCGGACCAGCACATGGCGCGGGTCGGCGATATAGGGCCCGCCGTCCGGCTCGTAGAGCGACAGGAGGAGTTCTCCCGTCGGGCGGCTGCGCCAGGGGGCCGGCTTCAGGCGGCCCGGGATCGGCCAGGCGATCTTGTCGGCGTCCCCCGCCTCCCAGACCAGGCCCGTCTCCTCCACGTCCTCGCCGGTGATGTCGAGGCTCATGATGGAGCAGGGCAGCGGCCGGCCCTCGCGGTAGATCCGCTCCAGCTCATGGACGCGCATCAGCTTGCCCCGCGCCACGCCGGTCGGGTCGGTGACGAAGGCCTCCACAGCCTCGGTCTCCGGGTGCTCCCGTAGAAAGGTCTCCATCTCCTCCATCGCGGCGCGCTGGGTCATCAATCGCCCCCTGATTCCTCGCCCGCTTCTAGCAGCACAGAAACGGGCGGCCCACAACCTTGGCACCTTTCCACATCATGACTCGCTGCTCTCCGGTTACGACCGAAGAACTGGCCGGCAAGCGGGCGGCGGCGGTGGCTGGGGCGGCGGGGAAACTGCCGGCGGGATGGCGAGGGCTTACTCGAGCTTTTCTTCCGGATAAATGCCGTAGAACTCGTCGCGCTTCACCCAGCCCTTGTAGCCGTCGGCCTCCAGCCGGCACCAGACGCCCTGGCAGCGCAGCAAGGTGGCGACCACGCCGGGCTCGAGTTTCGCCGACGGCGGCGAAGCGTCGTCGGGGTCGACGTGCAAGAGCCGTTCGCTGCCCGTAATCAGGGCGTAACGCTGGCCGTCCAGCATGCTCTGATGAACCCAGCCGACGGTGCCCTGCCAGTCGCGAATCTTGCGCCAGACGTCGTATTCCCCGATCACCTCCACCGGCATGTGCTTGCGCTGATACACCCACTGGACCGGGAACTCGAGGCCGGGCCCGGCGCGCAGATTGATCTTGTCCGATCTGAGGGACGCAAAGCGCGGCACCGGCAAGCTGTCGGCCGCCAAGACGCCGCCGGCAACATGGACAGCGACGCCGGCGAGGATCGCCCCCCGAATCATCCGCAAGAGGTTACGACGGAGCATCGAATCACCTAAATCCCGACTGCCGTCTTCGGTCAAGGCCCTGTGCTGGACATCCCCGCCCCGGCTTGCTATGGCAGTCGCAACGCCTGAGGAGAGGCCACGGATGCCCGGCAAGCCACTCGTCGTCGTCACCCGCAAGCTGCCGGATCCGATCGAGACGCGGATGATGGAGCTGTTCGAGGTCCGCCTCAACCTCTCCGACACGGCCATGAACCAGGCCCAGCTGGTGGACGCGGTCAAGTCCTGCGACGTGCTGGTGCCGACCGTGACCGACCACATCGATGCGGCGGTGCTGTCCCAGGCCGGCCCGCGCCTGAAGCTCATCGCCTCGTTTGGCACCGGCGTCGACCATATCGACCTGAAGACGGCGCGCCAGCGGGGCATCACCGTCACCAACACGCCGGGGGTGCTGACCGAGGACACGGCCGACATGACCATGGCCCTCATCCTCGCCGCACCCCGGCGCTTGAGCGAGGGCGAGCGCCTGATCCGCGCCGGCGGCTGGACCGGCTGGAGCCCGACCTCCATGCTCGGCCACCGCATCTGGGGCAAGCGCCTGGGCATCGTCGGCATGGGCCGCATCGGCAGCGCCATCGCCCGGCGCGCTCGGGGCTTCGGCCTCGCCATTCACTACCACAACCGGCGCCGGGTCCATCCGGCCCTTGAGGCCGAGCTCGAGGCGACATATTGGGAAAGCCTCGACCAGATGCTCTCCCGCATGGACATCATCTCGGTCAATTGTCCCCACACGCCGGCGACCTACCACCTGCTTTCGGCCCGGCGCCTGAAGCTGCTGCCCAAGCACGCCTATGTGGTCAACACCGCGCGCGGCGAGGTGATCGACGAGGCGGCGCTGACGCGCATGCTGGAGAAGAGCGAGATCGCCGGCGCCGGCCTGGACGTGTTCGAGCATGAACCGGCGATCAATCCCAAGCTTCTGAAGCTCGACAACGTGGTCCTCCTGCCGCACATGGGCTCGGCCACCATCGAGGGCCGCATCGACATGGGCGAGAAGGTCATCATCAACATCAAGACCTTCGCCGACGGCCACAAGCCGCCGGACCGGGTGCTGGAGACGATGCTCTAAAGGAGAGCCTGTCGAATGGAGCCTTCCTATTCGTCACCCCCGCGCAGGCGGGGGTCCATGGACAGGTGGATTCCCGCTTTCGCGGGAATGACGAAATGGGGGAACGGCGGCGACATAAGATCGAGCCGCATTTCCGGCCTTTCGTACTGCGGACAGGACCGGCGATGACGTCGAAGCTGGACATCGATGCCGCGGTGTTCGACGTGGCACCCGTTTCCCTGTGGCTCGAAGACTATAGCGGCCTGAAGAGGCTGTTCGACGAATGGCGCCGGGAGGGGGTGGCCGACCTGCGCGCCCATCTGGCGGCCGATCCGAAGCGGGTCAAGGCCTGCTCTGAGGGCATTCGCGTCCTCAAGGTGAATCAGCGAACCCTTGCCCTGTTCGAGGCCGCCGACCAGGCCCAGCTGACGGCCAATCTGGGAAGAGTGTTCCGCGACGACATGCTGAAGACCCATGTCGAGGAACTGGTCCAGCTCTGGGACGGGCGGATCGAGTTCTCCAACCAGGCGGTCAATTACAGCCTTTCCGGCCGGCGCCTGGATATCCAGCTCCAGGGCCGCATCCTGCCGGGCCATGAAGACGGCTGGGAGCGGGTGCTGATCGTCGTCGAGGACGTGACCGAGCGGGAGACGGCACGCCGCCAGCTGGCGGTCAGCGAGGAATATGCCCGCGGCCTGTTCCAGCATTCGCCCGTGTCCCTCTGGGTCGAGGATTTCAGCGGCATCAAGCGCCTGCTGGACGAACTGCGCGAACGGGGCATCAGCGACTTCCGGGTCTTCACCGACGTGCATCCGGAGTTCGTCGAGCGCTGCATGAGCGAGATCCGCGTCATCGACGTGAACCGCCACACCCTAGAGCTCTTCGGATCGCCCGACAAAGAGACCCTGCTCCTGCGTCTCGGCGAAGTCTTCCGCGACGACATGCGCCAGCATTTCAAGGAGCAGCTGATCGACCTCTGGCAAGGCAAGCTGTTCCAGCGGCGCGAGGTGGTGAACTACGCCCTCGACGGAACCCTGCTCCACCTGCATCTGCAATTCTCGGTGCTGCCCGGCTATGAGCGCGACTGGGCGCTGGTCCAGGTGGCGCTGACCGACATCTCCGCGCGCAAGAAGGCCGAGGCCTATCTGGAGTACCTGGGCAAGCACGACGTGCTGACCAAGCTTCACAACCGGTCATTCTTCGTCGACGAGCTGAATCGCCTGGAACGCAAGGGGCCGTTCCCCGTGACCATCATCATGGCCGATCTCAATGGCCTCAAGGCCACCAACGATCTCCTGGGCCACGGTGCGGGCGACGAGCTCTTGCGCCGGGCCGGCGAGGTCCTGGGCAAGCTGGTGGACAAGCCCTCGCATGTGGCCCGCATCGGGGGCGACGAGTTCGCGGTGCTGATGCCTGCGACCGGCTTGGAGGAGGGGCAGGCGGCTATCGCCCAGATCCAGACCCTGGTGGAGCTCAACAACCAGTTCTATTCGGGGCCGGCCCTCGTCCTTTCCATGGGGCTTGCCACCGGCCAGAAGGGAGAACGGCTGGAAACGGTGGTAAGGCGGGCGGATCTCCTGATGTACGAGGCCAAGCGCGAGTTCTACTCGGCGGCGGAGGCGGACCGGCGCCGGCGCA
>DATNJA010000271.1:0-3826 GCA_035604155.1 Candidatus Udaeobacter sp.
GGGCCGGCGATCCTCGGCCACTGTCACCCCGAGGTGGACGCTGCCGCCCGCGAGGGCCAGGAGGTCGGCACCGTCTTCGCGTTGGGCACCGAGCGCGAGCTCGCCGTCGCCGAACTAATCCGCGGCATGGTCCCGGCGGCGGAGCTGGTGCGCTTTTCCAATTCCGGCACCGAGGCGGTGATGGGGGCCTTGCGGCTCGCCCGCGGCGCCACCGGCAAGGATCACTACGTCACCTTCGAGGGCAGCTATCACGGCCTGTTCGACGCCGCCATGTGGACGGCCGACATGGCCAACATGACCGATCCGGCGAAGGGGCCGGAGGTGGTGAGCTACGGCAAGGGCATTCCCCAGCTCGTCCGCCAGCTGTTCTGGCAGGTGCCCTACAACGACGCGAGCCGGCTCGAGGACGTGCTGAAGAAGCACGGCCATGAAATCGCCGCGGTGATCATCGAGCCCATCCTCGGCAACTGCTGCGGCATTCCCTCGCGGCCCGAGTTCCTCAAGGCGGTGCGCGAGCTATGCACCCGCTACGACGTGCTGATGATCGTCGATGAGGTGAAGACCGGGTTCCGCGTCTCCAAGGGCGGGGCGCAGGAGCTTTACGGCGTCAAGGCCGACATCTGCACCATGGCGAAGGCGGTGGCCAACGGCTATCCCATCGCCGCCATCGGCGGGCGCGAGGACATCATGCGCAACTTCGGCCGGGGCGTGGCCCATGGCGGCACCTATACCGCCCAGGCCATCAGCCTGGCGGCGGCCGAGCGGACTCTCACCATCCTGCGCGACACCACCACGCTCGCCGACATCGCGGCCTACGGCAGGGCGATGCAGGCGGGGATGACGCGGATCCTTTCGGCCCGCGGCATTCCCCACAGCTTCGCCGGGCACCCCAGCATGGGCGGCCTGTTCTTCCGCGATAAGCCGCCGGAGAACTACCGCGACTGGAAGACCAGCGACTACACCTTCTACGACCATCTGGCCCAGAGGCTGATCGAGCGCGGCGTGATGTGCGAGCCCGACAGCCGCGAGCCCTGGTTCATTTCCGCCGCCCATGATCGGGAATGTCTGGACGAGACCCTGGCCCTGTTCGAGGAAGGCGTGGACCTGACCCTGGAGGAGCTGGGCAGTCAGCATTCCAGCAAGCAGGCCCCGCTGATGGCCGGCATATCGAGCTAAAGCGACGCTGCGTCGCAGACGGTACGTCCCCGGGGCGCCCAAGGACCGGCCTGGCCGCCGGTCCCTCCCACCACGGGCGCCCCGGGGCGGTTCTTCCTCGGCTTCCCGCCGATCGTACTATCGGGCGCGATTCGTCTGGCTGATCCGCCGCCCCGCCGCCGCCAGGGCCAGCATCTGACGTAGGCAATAGAAAAAGACCGCGGGGCTGGCGGCAGCGGCGAGATACATGCCGAGGTCGAGAGGTGCGATCGGTTGCTGGCTCAGGACAGCGATGGCCGGCGCGCCTGCGAGTGGATAGAAGCACAGCACCGCGATAGCCAGATAGACGGCGATGTATAGGACAGTGACCCCGGCGCCACCCGTGAGCCGGCGAGCATAGTGGGTCGCGAGCGCCCCCACGTAGCCGAGCGACAGCAGGCCGAAGAGGGCGTTCACCAGGACCAGGACGGGGAACAGATGGCGGATCATGACCGCCGTAATGCCGAGAGCCGGATTGGCGACCTGGTCGGCCATCAGGCATAAGGGGATGAGGCCGGCGACGGCGTCGGTCACCGGCGCCAGCTGCCTCGCCACCGCTTCGACGAAGCCGGGATTGTGGCCACGCGCATAGAGCAGGAACATGGCGTAGCCGAGGCTGCCCGCTAGCGTCAGCCCCGTGACCCATCCGGGTGCCGTGGGAGCGCCCGCAGAGGCCCGCGCCGGCGCGAGCGCCGCTCCGGCTGCGGCACCGGCCAGCGTCGCGGCCGAAGCCTGCGGCGCGATGCCGGCCAGGCGTTCGAGCACCTTGATGCGGGCGTCGATGGGCGGATGGGTGTCGAACAGGGTGAAGACCGTCGGCGGATTCTCGATGAACATCTGCCGCACTTCCGAGGGCACATGGGGCACCGCCGGATTGGTCGCGATCTTGCGGAGTGCGGAAATCAGCGCCTCGGGATGCTTGGTCAGGTCGACCGAGCCGGCATCGGCCAGATATTCGCGCTCCCGTGAAATGGCGAAGCGCAGCACCAGGGCCAGGAGATAGCCGACAGCGGCGACGATTGCCGCGGCGAGGATGAACATCACGACGCCGCCGCCGTTGCGCCGGCTGCGCCCGAAGGAGATGACCCGGAGGCTGCGCCAGAGCAGCTGGGCGAGGAAGGAGATCACGCCGACGAAGAGGATCGTCACCAGCAATAGGCGGACGTCGCGGTCCAGGATATGGGTCAGCTCATGGGCCAGCACCGCCTCCAGCTCCTCGTCGTTGAGCTGGGCCAATAGCCCGCTGGTGACAGTGATGGAATAGCTGCGCTGGTCGACGCCAGAGGCGTAGGCGTTCATGGCATCGGTATCGATGATGTAGAGCCGCGGCATCGTGAGGCCGCGCGAGATGCAAAGGTTCTCCAACAGATTGTAGAGCTTCGGGGAGTCGGCGCGGGCGACCTGCTTCGCGCCCGTCGCCCGATGGATCAGGGTATCGTTGAAGAAATAGGCGGTCACCAGCCAGATCGCCGCCGCGCCGACGACATAGGGCCAATAGGCAAGCGCGAAGGCGGCAGTGAAGTCGAAAGCGCCGTGGCCGCCGGTGACGGAATCGAGGCCGAATTCCTGGAACTGGTAGCGCCTCATGCCGCCGGCGGAATCGGCGAACATGAACCAGGCGGCCAGATAGACCAGGATGGCGATGAGCAGCAGCAGCAGGAAGGGGAACGCCGCCAGCAGCAGGATCGACTTCAGATTGTTGTTCCACCGGTAGGTGGATAGACCGAGCGCCGCGGGCATGGCCCTTGCGGTCCTTCCCGAGACCGCCGGCTAGGCGCCGAAGGAAACCTTGGGCGGCGTGGAGGCGGCGGCCTTGTCGGCCGCGTCGAGCGCGAACATCTCGGCATGGCTGAAGCCCAACGGACGGGCGACGAGCACGGCCGGGAACTGCTCGATCTGGGTGTTGAATTCCGCCACCGCGTTGTTGAGGAAGCGCCGCGCGGCGGCAATCTTGTTCTCCAGATCATCGAGTTCCGACTGGAGCTGGCGGAAATTGTCGCTGGCCTTGAGCTGGGGATAGTTCTCCGCCACCGCCAGGACCTGGCCGATGGCCGCGGTCAAAGCCCCCTCGGCCCGGCCGCGGTCGGCCATTGAGCCCGCCTTCATCGCATTGGCGCGGGCCTCGGTCACCCTCTCGAACACGCCCGCTTCGTGGCTGGCGTAGCCCTTCACCGTTTCGACCAGATTGGGCACCAGATCCTGGCGCTGCTTCAGCTGCACGTCGATGTCGGCGAAGGCATTCTTGTAGGCCTGCCTGAGGGCCACCAATCGGTTGTAGGTGAAAATGAAAAACACGACGACCAGACCCAGGACGACCAGGACAATCCAGCCCGCGCTCATGGCTCCCCCTCACGCTCCCGACTTAAATAATCTTGCGCCCTTTCCACGGATTTGGCCACTTCCTTACAGATGACAGCAGAAGGACTCTCCGGTCAAGACGGCAACGGAAAAATTGAATGGACATTCAATTTCTGAACGGCTATTCAATTATCCAGGCGGTTGCGGTGGGGGAAGGTCGCGGAGAAAAGCATGGACGCGCCATACGACGTCATCGTGATCGGCGGCGGCCACAACGGCCTGACCGCGGCCGCCTATCTCGCCATGGGCGGCGAGCCCGAGGGGCGCAACAAGC
>DATNJA010000272.1:0-19533 GCA_035604155.1 Candidatus Udaeobacter sp.
TGGACTCTCACCGTCCAATAAACGCCGCGCCTCCTCAACAGTGAGATAGTTGCGTCGAGCACGCTCTTTTCCCAACGCCTTTTCAAGGGCCCTGCGTTCCGCCACAGCAGATCGATCTTCCGCATCCTCAAGTTCGGATATCAACCTCGCCAGATCGTCCCGTTTGACTGTCACTGTATCCTTTGTCTCAGCCAGAATTCGGATTGCATTCATCGGTACACCTCTCGTCTATGGGCAACGCGATCGACGATCACATCACCATCCTCAATCGAGAACACTGCCCGCCAGTCTCCCTGCCGAACGCGGAATGCGCCCCTTTCGCCGACTAAGAACTGAACTCCGAGGTGCAAGGCATCGGGTTCAAGACTTATCCTTTCTAGCCTGTCCAATAGGCGCTTCGCGTCGGCCTTTGGCATCGCCGCGAGATGTTTAAAAACACGAGGCGGGATGATCAAAGTCACAAGCCACCTTATGCGCTTTTAGATAATTTTCCAAGTGTAATTCTCTATTGGAGAATATCTTGAAACATGAGGGTGATGAACGATAGTTAGCCACTTGCCCGCAGCAGCAAGATCCGTGCCTTGCCGTAGCGCCGTTCGTCCAGCCGCTCGAAGCCGGGCGGCGCCTCGAAACGGGCGAGCTCCACGCCCGGCATTTCCAGACTTGCGATGGCGCCGGGTGCAAACCAGCCGGCCTTGTACAAAGCCGTCAGGGCCGGGCCGGCCAGTCCGCTGCCATAGGGCGGGTCGAGGAAGACCAGGGTCGCGGGCTCGAGGGGCCGCGGCGGATTGGCCGCGTTGGCGAGGATGAAGCTCGCCTGCAGGCCCAGATGCTTGGCGTTGGCCCGGGCGCAATCGAGGGCGTCGCGGTTTGCGTCCATGAACACCGCCTGCGCGGCGCCGCGGGAGAGCGCTTCCAATCCCAGCGCGCCGCTGCCGCAGAAGGCATCCAGCACGATCGCCTCGACCACTGCCGAGCCGCCGCCTTCGACGAGCCGGCCATGCTCGAGGATGTCGAACAAGGCCTGGCGGGTGCGATCGGCGGTCGGGCGGACGTCCCGGCCTTCGGGTACCTCGAGCTTCCGGCCCTTAAGCCTGCCCGCGACGATTCTCACGGCTCGCCTTCAGGCCGAGTTGCTCGCGCAGCACCTTGGGCGGCACCTCCTCGATTGCGCGCTTGGCCAGATGGCCGAGCTGGAAGGGCCCATAGGCGAGGCAGATCAGCCGATTGACCTTCCAGCCCAGATGCTCGCAGACCTGACGGACGTCGCGATTGCGGCCCTCGGCCAGGCTGATGCTGAGCCAGGCGTTCTCGCCCTGCTGGCGGTCGAGCGTAGCCCGGATCGGGCCATAGTCGACGCCGTCGATGCGCGCTGCCTTGGCGAGATCGAGAAGCCGCGCCGCATCGACCCGGCCGTTGACGCGCGCCCGATACCGCTTCAGCCAACCCGTGGTCGGCAGTTCGAGCCGGCGCTTCAGCTCGCCGTCGTTGGTCAATAGCAGCAGCCCCTCGGCCTGGGGATCGATCTGGCCCACGGGCATGAGGCGCGGCAGGTCCTGGGGCAGCAGGTCGTAGATGGAGGGCCGGTTTTGGGGATCCTTGGCCGAGGTCACCAGCCCCCGGGGCTTGTGCAGCCGGAAGAGCCGGGCGGGCTCGGCCGCCGGCAAGGGCTTGCCGTCCACCAGGATGCGCGCCGCGGGGCCGACGACCAGGGCGGGGCTCGCGAGCTTCTTGCCGTCGACGATGACGCGGCCGGCCGCGATCCATGCCTCGGCCTCGCGCCGCGAGCAGAGGCCCGCCCGGGCGATCCGCTTGGCGATGCGCTCGCCCGGCGCCGGATTGGCGCCGGCTGCGCGAGCGCCGCCGTCAGCGGGCGGCGGCGATGAAGGCATCGAAGATCTTTTCGTCGCCGGCGCTGATGAAATATTCCGGATGCCACTGGACGCCGAGGCAGAAGCGGTAACGCGGGTCCTCGATGCCCTCGATCACGCCGTCGGGGGCCTGTGCGTCGACGATCACGCCGGGCCCCACGGTCTTCGCCGCCTGGTGATGGGCGCTGTTGACCTGAAGCTCATCGGTGCCGCAGATGCGCGCGAGCAGCGTGCCGGGCACCACCCGCACGGTATGGCCGGCTTCGGTGCGCGGGTTCGGCTGTTCATGGGCGAGCGCCTCGGGCATCTCGTCCGGGATATGCTGGACGAGAGTGCCGCCCAGCACCACGTTCAACAGCTGCTGTCCGCCGCAGATGCCGAGCACGGGCAAGTCGCGGGCAAGCGCGCCTTTGGTGATGGCAAGCTCGAAGGCGGTGCGCCGGGTCTTCAGCTTGACCGTGTCGTGGCGGGTGGTGGCGCCGAACAGGGCCGGATCGACATCGAAGGCCCCACCGGTGACGACGAGAGCGTCGATGCGCTCGAGGTAGGCTTCCGCTTGCTCCGGTTCATGGGGCAGCAGGAAAGGCAGGCCCCCGGCCCGGGCCACCGCCTCGCTGTAGTTCTGGCGCAGCGCATACCAAGGCAGCTTGGAATATCCGCCCGGCTCCTCGGAATCGAGGGTGACGCCGACGATCGGCCGCTCCTTGGCGTTGGCGCTCATGCCAGCTCCCTCTTCCCGGGCGCTGCATCCAACGATTGGCGCAGAGCCGCGATATGCTCCGGCCCCGTGCCGCAGCAGCCGCCGATGATCCGGGCGCCATCGGCCCGCCAATGGGCGGCATGGCCGGCATAGGCCTCGGCGTTCAGATCCTCGCGCAAGGGGAGGAGACCGCCAGTCTCGAGTTCCCAGTCCTTGGGCACCGGTCGAAAGGCATTGGCGTAGCCGCCTGCCGGTCCGCGCCCGATGGCGGCCAGCGCCGGCATCGCGGCGGCGATGGCTTCGGGAGCGCAGCAATTGGCGAGGAAGGCAGAGACCGGAAGATGAGCAATCGCGGCGGCCGCCTCGGCCACGCTCTCGCCGCTACGCAGGCGTCCCGACCGGTCCTCGTCCAGGGTCCAGGAGACCCAGACCGGCTTGCCGGTTTCGGTCGCCGCGGTCGCCGCGGCCAGGGCTTCGGCTGCGCTCGACATGGTCTCGCAGATGAAAAGGTCGACGAAAGGCGCCAGGAACTCCGCCTGCTCGCGATAGAGGGGCAGGATTTCCGGAAGGTCGCCCACGAGATCGGGCCGATAGCTGCCGCGCAGGGGCGGCAGGCTGCCGGCGATGGCAATCTCGCGCCCACCCGCTTCCCTCGCCTCGACGGCGAGCTGGCCGGCGAGCCGGTTCAGTTCGGCGAAGCGATCCTCGATCCCTTCTTTCGCCAGATCGCGGCGAATGACGCCATAGCTGTTCGTCGTGATCACATCGGCCCCGACCCGGATGTAGTCGAGATGGACTTGGCGGACCACGTCGGGCGCCACGACCAGCGCGTTGGCAGACCAGATGGTGTCCAGGATCGGCACGCCGCGCCGGCGCAATTCCCGGCCGGTGCCGCCGTCGAGAAGCAGGGGGCGATGGAAATCGAAAGCCTGGGCCAATCGCGGCACTCCGTCATTCGTGGCTCGAAGCTATAGCGGCCGAAGCCGTTGACCGCAACGCCGCGCCGCTCTCCTATGCCGCGATGTCTGGGGACAAGAAATCCTTGATGGACTTGGCGCTGGCCGAAGCCAGGTCAGCGGCCGAACGCGGCGAAGTGCCCGTGGGCGCGGTCCTGGTGGATGGGCGGGGAGGGAGGATTCTCGCCCGGGCCGGCAACCGGACCGAAGAGCTCATGGATCCGACGGCCCATGCCGAGATGCTGGTCATCCGGGCTGCAGCAGCCCAAGAGGGGCTGAAACGACTGCAGGATGCCGATCTCTATGTGACCTTGGAGCCCTGCGCCATGTGCGCGGCGGCCATTTCCTTGGCGCGGCTGCGCCGGCTTTACTTCGGCGCCGGCGATGCCAAGGGCGGCGCGGTCGAACATGGCCCGCGGTTCTTCACCCAAGCCACCTGCCATCACCGGCCGGAGGTCTATGGCGGCATCGGCGAGCGGGCGGCGGCAGAATTGCTGAAGGCCTTTTTTCGCGAACGACGCTGAAACCGGCCGTGCCTCAGAGGTTAAGCCGGTCCCGTAGCTTGTAATAGGCGATCGTCGCCGCCAGGAACCAAGGATCGCCGGTATAGAATGGCCGCGTCTGGAACATCAGGCCGTCCAGCGCCGTGCGGCCTTCGGGCTTGCCCAGCAATTGCTGGGCAAGGCGCGTGCCGAAATAGGATGCGAGCGACACGCCCGACCCGCAATAGCCCATGCAGTAATAGATCCCATCGGCCTGGCGGCCGAGATGGGGAAGGGTGTCGAAGGTGTAGGCGACGAAGCCCATCCAGCTGTGGCTGATCTTGGTCGTCGCCAGCTCTGGGAAGATCCGGGTCATGTGATGGTGCAGGCGCGGCGCACTCACCTTGGGATCCGTCTCCTTGAGGGCGACGCGCCCGCCGAAGACCATGCGCCGTCCGTCCTCGGAAAGCCGATAGTAGAAGACCAGCTTCCGGCTATCGCTGAGCACACGGTTCTTGGGGATGAGCCGCTTGGCCAGTCCCAGATCCAGGGGCTCGGTCGCAATGATGTAGCTGCCGATGGGGATCACCCGCCGGCGCAGCCAGGGCGAAAGCTTGCCGGTATAGCCGTTGGTGGCGACGACGACCTCGCGGGCCTGGAGGTTGCCCCGCGGGGTGATGAGGCGGAAGCCGTCGCCCTCGCGCTGGATCGCCATTACCGGGCAGCGGCTGAGGATCGTGGCGCCCGCGTCTTGCGCCCGGGCGAGCAGGCCCAGATGGTATTTGCCGGGATGGAGCGAGGCATGGGCCGGATAGATGACCCCGCCGTGATAGAACGCGCTGCCGATCTCGGCGCGCTGGCTCTCCCGGGTCACGACATAGACTTCCACTTCCAGCCCCTTGGGCTGGTTGGTGACGTCGCGAGCCAGAGTTTCGTATGCGGCGGCATTGTGGGCGGCGTGGAAGCGCCCGACCTTCTGCCAGTCGCAATCGATCTTCTCCCGCTCGATGAAGTCGCCGATCCAGGCAAGCGCGTTCTGCCCCTCGCGCCGGATGCGCAACGCGACATCCTCGCCGTGAAGCGCCTTCAAGTCCTCGAAGCTCGGCTTGATGGAGGTGCCGACCTGCCCGCCGTTACGGCTGGAGCAGCCCCACCCAGCGTCCTCGGCATCGAGCACCGTTACATGCCGCCCGCCCCGGGCAAGCTCGATGGCGGCGGCAAGACCGGTATAGCCGCTGCCGACAATGGCAACGTCACATTTGGCCGGCGGCGCATTGGCCGGCAGGTCCGGGCGGGGAGCGGCCTCCCACCAATAGGGCTGGTTCTTGTAGTCGGATGCGAAAAGCGAATCGGTCATGGCGCGCCAATATGGCTGAAAGCCCTTCCCATCGCTAGCGGCCGGCCTTGACCGCCCGCCAGCCGATGTCGCGCCGGCAGAAGCCTCCCGGCCAGTCGATCCGATCGACCGCTTCATAGGCGTGGGCTTGGGCAAGCGCCACCGTGTCGCCCAGCGCCGTCACGCCCAGCACCCGGCCACCGTCGGCCAGCAGGCGCCCGTCATCCGAGCGCCTGGTGCCGGCGTGGAAGACGGTGACGCCCTCCATGTCCTTGAGCCGTTCGAGGCCTCGTATCTCGCTGCCCTTGGCGTAGCTGCCGGGATAGCCCTTGGCCGCCATGACCACGGTGAGCGAAGCCTTGGGCAGCCAGCGCAAATCGAGTTGATTCAGCAGCCCGTCGCGCGATGCGATGAGGGCAGGCAGCAGATCCGACATCAGCCGCACCACCAGGGCCTGGCACTCGGGATCGCCGAAGCGGGTGTTGTATTCCAACAGCTTTGGCCCGGTCCCCGTCAGCATCAGCCCGGCATAGAGCACGCCCTTGAAGGGCCTTCCTTCCTTCGCCATGCCGGCGACCGTCGGGCGGATGATCTCGCCCATGATCTGTGCCTCGAGCGCCGCCGTGCAGGCGGGCGCGGGCGAATAGGCGCCCATGCCGCCGGTATTGGGACCGGTATCGCCCTCGCCGACGCGCTTGTGGTCCTGGGCGGAGGCCAGTGCCAGCGCATCCTTCCCGTCGACCAGCGCGAAGAAGCTCAGCTCCTCGCCTTCGAGGAATTCCTCGATGACGATCTCGGCTCCGGCGGCGCCGAAGACCTTGTCGGCCATCATGGCGTCGATGGCCTCGCCGGCCTGCTGGGATGTCTCGGCGATGACCACGCCTTTGCCGGCGGCGAGCCCGTCGGCCTTGATCACGATCGGCAGGCCCCGCTCGGCGACATAGGACTTGGCGGCCTTTGCGTCTCTGAAGCGGCCATAGGCCGCGGTCGGGATGGAATAGCGCTGGGCGAGATCCTTCATGAAGCCCTTGGAGCCTTCCAGCGCGGCCGCCGCGGCGCTGGGCCCGAAAGCCGGAATGCCGGCAGCCTCGAGCCTGTCCACCAGGCCCAGGACCAGAGGCGCCTCCGGTCCGACGACGACGAATTCGATCCGCTGCGCCTTGGCGAAGGCGACCAGCCCGCCGACATCGTCGGCCGCGATGGGCACGCATTCGGCTTCGCCGGCGATGCCTGCATTGCCGGGCGCTGCGTAGAGCCGGTCGCAGAGCGGCGAGGCGGCGATCGCCCAGCTGAGGGCATGCTCGCGCCCGCCCGATCCCACCACCAGCACCCGCATGCCGCCAATTCCTCCGCCCTTTGGCCTTCCGCCCTTATGGTTTCCTTGCCGGCGCCCGGCGGCAGCATAAGATGGCGCCATGACAGCCGACAACCTTGGCAACCTACCGGAGTTCACTGTCTCCGAGATCAGCCAGGCGGTGAAGCGCACCCTTGAAGGCGCCTTCGAGCGGGTGCGGGTCAGGGGCGAGATCAGCGGCTTCAAGCGCGCCGCCTCGGGCCATCTCTATTTCGCCCTCAAGGATGAGGAGGCGAAGCTTGACGCCGTCTGCTGGCGCGGCACGGCCGGGCGATTGGCGATCAAACCCGAGGACGGCCTCGAAGTGATCGCCACGGGACGCATATCCAGCTATCCCGGACGCTCCTCCTACCAGCTCGTGGTGGAGAGCCTGGAGCCGGCGGGCGAAGGCGCGCTGTTGAAGCTGCTGGAGGAACGCCGGCGCCGGCTCGGGGCCGAAGGGCTCTTCGATCCGGAACGCAAGCGCAAGCTCCCCTTCCTGCCCGAGGTGATCGGCGTGGTGACCTCGCCCACGGGCGCGGTGATCCGCGACATCCTCCATCGCCTGGCCGATCGCTTCCCTCGCCATGTGCTGCTTTGGCCGGTGCTGGTCCAGGGCGAGGGCGCCAAGGAGCAGATCGCGGCGGCCATCGCGGGCTTCAACGGAATCGCTCCCGGCGGGCCGATCCCCCGGCCGGACCTTCTCATCGTCGCCCGGGGCGGCGGCAGCCTCGAGGATCTCTGGGCCTTCAACGAGGAGATCGTGGTTCGCGCCGCGGCGGCGAGCGAGATCCCTCTCATCGCCGCCGTCGGCCATGAGACCGATACGACCCTGATCGACTTCGCCGCCGATGTCCGCGCGCCGACGCCGACGGCGGCGGCCGAGATGGCGGTGCCGGTTCGCGCCGAGCTTCTGGCCGACGTGATGCAGGACGGCGCCCGGATCGCGCGCGCCATGGCGCGTCTGGTCGAGGAGGCGCGGCTTCGCGTGGAGGCGCTCGCCCGCGGTCTGCCGCGGCCTTCGCAATTGGTCGCGGAGAAGGCCCAGGGCCTGGACGGTTGGGTCGAGCGCCTGGTGAACGCGCGCCTGGGTTATTTCGAGCGCCGGCGCGAGACGCTCGCCCGCCTCTTCGCATCCTTGCGCACGCCCGGCCAGCAGATCGAAGCCCAGCGCCTGACGCTCGCCCACGCCGGCCAGCGCCTGGCCGCCGCCATGGCCGCTTTGCAGAAGGACAAAGTCCAGGGCCTGGCGCTTGCCCGGCTCGACGGAACCCGCCTCGGCCAGCTTCTCGCCCGGGCTCGCGAGCGGCTCGAGGGCCTCGGGTTCCTCCTGGAGAGCCTTTCCTACGAGCGGGTGTTGGGACGCGGCTACGCCCTCGTACGCGACGCCGCAGGCCATGCGGTCACCTCGGCCGCAGGCGTGGTGCCCGGCGCTGCATTGGAAATCGAATTCCGCGACGGGCGCTTGCGGGCGACGGCCGATGGCGGGCCGGAGCCAGCGCCCACCCGGAAAAGGCTCGAGCCCAAGAAGAGTCAGGGAAGCTTGTTCTAGACGGGAAGTCTCAAATCCTTACCAGCATCCGATCGAGCTCGGCAGATTGATCGAAAACGAGTTCGACGGTAGCGACGGTGACCTGGCTCTGGATTGCCGGCGGCAGGCGAACATGGTCCTTGGCCGTGGTCACCGGGAGCGCGCCTTTCGCGCCCGCTTGCGTCAGGAGTGCCGTGGCCTCGGACGCCGTGTAGGGATGGTGATCGGCGAAGGCGCGGCGTTCGACGACCTCGGCGCCCAGGCGTTCTAGGCTGGCGAAGAATTTTTCCGGCTGGCCAATGCCGGCGAATGCGAAGACCCGGGCGCCGGCGAGCGCCGCGGCTTCCGGTCCCGGGATGAGCCGGGCCGGAATTACAAGACAGCGACCGGCGACGAGCTGCGCGATGCCGGCCCGATCCTCGCCGATCAGGACCACCGCGCTCGCCCGGGCAAGCGCGGCGGCGACGGGCTCGCGCAAGGGGCCGGCGGGGAACACCAGGCCATTGCCCATCCCGCCCTCGCCGTCGACGGCGAGAAAGGCCAGATCCTTGGCGATAAAGGGGTTCTGGAATCCATCGTCGAGGATGATGAGGCCGGCGCCCGCGGCAACAGCGGCGCGTGCGCCGGCGGCGCGGTCGCGGGCGATCCAGGTGGGCGCGCTGCGTGCGAGCAGCAAGGGCTCATCGCCCACTTCCGCCGCGCTGTCGCGGGAAGGATCGACTGTGGCCGGCCCGCGGACGCTGCCACCATAGCCGCGGCTGAGGAAATGGGGGCGCCGGGATTTCAGGCGTTCGGCAAGGGCGATGGCGAGCGGCGTCTTGCCGCTGCCGCCAAGGGTGAGCCCGCCGGCGACGATGACTGGCACGGGCGGTCGATAGGGCCGATGGCGCCAGCGCCGCAGCACCGTTGCCGCGCCATAGATGGCGGCGGCCGGCAGCAGCAGGCGCTGGAGCCAGGGATTGCCGCCGGCGAGCCAGAAGTCAGGCGCGCGCATGAGGGCTCGCCTTCACCACTGGATCGAGGGCGGCGAGGATGCGCTCCAGGATCCCCGCGGCCTCCGCCGCGGCGAAAGCCTGAGCGCGCGCCGCCGCCGGCTTCGGGTCGGTCAGCAGCCGGTCGATGGTCGCGGCCAGGGATCCCTCGTCTGCGATTTCGACCGCCCCGGCCGCGGCCATGCGGCGGAAAATCTCGGCGAAATTGGCCACGCGCGGGCCGCTGACCACGGCGGCGCCGAGCTGGGCCGGCTCGATCGGATTATGGCCCTGCCAGCGATAGGAACCGGCGATGAGGGCGACCGGCGCCAGGCGATAGAAGAGGCCGAGTTCGCCCATGCTGTCGGCGAGATAGATCTCGCTCTCCGGCATGATCGGCTGCCTCACCGACCGGCGGGCGACCTTGAAGCCGGCGCTGGCGAACTCCGCCGCGATTGCCGGCCCGCGTTCGGCGTGGCGCGGGACGATGATGGTGAGCAGCCGCGGCCGGCGCGCGGCAAGCGTGCGATGTACCGATGCGGCAATCGCGTCTTCGCCCGGATGGGTGCTGGCGGCGAGCCAGACGTCGCGGCCCTCGATCCTGGGTAGCAGCTCCGGCAGCGCGGTTTCGTCCACCGGCAGGGGTGCTGCCGCGAACTTCAGGTTGCCCAGGGCCTGGACGTCCGCTGCACCCAGCGCCGTGAGCCTCAGGCCTTGAGTCTCGTCCTGGACCAGCAGGACGGCGAAGCCTTCCAGCAATGGCCGGATGATGGAAGGCGCCCAGCGCCAGCGCGCCTGCGAACGCGCCGAGAGGCGGCCGTTGACCAGGGCCATGGGAACGCCGCGCGCCTTCGCGGCGGCGAGGAGATTGGGCCAGAACTCGGATTCGGCCCAGAGCGCGAAGTCGGGGCGCCAATGGTCGAGGAAGCGGCTCGCCCAAGCCTGACGGTCGAGGGGCAGGTATTGGTGCATGACGCCGGCCGGCGCGCTGCGGGCGACAAGCCGCGCGGCCGTGAGGGTGCCGGTGGTGACCAGGAGCGTCAGGCCCGGCTCCCGGGCAAGAAGGGCGCTCATCAGCGGCAGCAGGGACTGGGTCTCGCCCACGCTCGCGCCATGGAGCCAGCCGAGGCGGCCCTGCGGCCGGGGAAGACTCGCTTCGCCGAAGCGCTCGGCGAGCCGTGGCGCTTCCTCCTTGCCCTTGTCCGCGCGAAGCTTCAAATGCCGGCGCAGGAGAGGGGCCGCGGCGTCGGTTGCGAGACGGTAGAGCGAGGCCATCATCCCAGGGCCATCATTCCGGGGCCATCATCTCGACGCCATCAGCTTGCCGGCGCGGGCTCGACCGGGGCATGGCCCATGAGCCGGTCGGCTTGGTCGGTCACGCGCGAGATGTCGGCTTCCAATCTCCGGCGCAATTGTTCGCGTTCGGTCTCGTCGAGCCGCCTCGGCACCTCGATTTCCTTGCCGACCACGAAGACGCCGCGACCGATGGGCAACGGCAGATGGAAACGATCCCAGCTGTCGAGCAGACGTCGCCGGCTGGTGGCATAGGCGACGGGAACCAGTACCGCGCCTGCCAGCTCCGCGATCACCACCGCGCCAGGCGCTGCGCGCGCGCGCGGGCCCCGTGGCCCGTCGGGCGTGATGCAGAGGCAAACCCCGTCGCGGCAGCGCTGAGCGGCCTCGCGAAGCGCCAGGGCCGGCCGGCGCGAGGAGGAGCCGAAGACGACGCCAATCCCCAGATGCCGGACAGCCCGCGCGATGAACTTGCCGTCCCGATGGCTTGAGATCATCACGTCGAAGGGCCGTCCGCCGTAGGTGGCAAAGGGCATCATCAGCAGGCGGCTGTGCCAAAAGCAGAAGATCAGCCGCCGATCCTGGGCGAACAGCCGATCGGAAATGTCGTAGCCGACGCGCCGCCACCGGTTGGTCCGATAGACCAGGCGGACGTATTGGGCCACCAGGAAGGCGAACACGCCTTGCACCTTGTCGGAGGCGTACAAACGGCGCAGCCGCTTCATCGTTCAACCGGCCGCCTCGCCCGGCAGCGAACCGACAGGATGTAAGGTTTCAGCCGAGTTGCCGCCGCCCGCCGCTCTCACGATTCTTGTTCCGTTCGCGACCCCGAAGCGCCGGCACCATAGCATAGAGGCGGCGAGGGAGAAGCGGCCGGGCTCTGGAGCATGTTTCGATCCAATTGAATCGGAACATGCTCCAGATTCCTTGGTTTGGTCGCATTTTCTGCGCCGAACCGGTGCTCACTTTGGCGAAAAATGCTTCAGGCGAATGGCTGGAGATTGGCCAGGAACTGTTCGGCGGACCGGCGCCAGGAGAACTGGAGGGCATAGTCGCGGCAGCGCTGGGCGGGGATCGCGAGAGCCTTCCGCGCGGCCGAGGCCAGATCCTCGTCGAGGAAGCCCACCTCGGCCCCATTGATGACATCCAGCGGACCCGGCACGGGATAGGCTGCCACCGGGAGGCCTGAGGCGAGAGCCTCCAGGATCACCAGGCCGAAGGTGTCGGTGCGGCTGGGAAAAACGAAGACGTCCGAGGCGGCGTAGTGCCGGGCGAGGTCCTCGCCCTGGCGCGGGCCGGCGAAGCGTACATCGGGATGCCGGCGCGCCAGCTCGGCCATCCGGGGTCCGCCGCCGACCACGAGCTTGCTGCCGGGCAGGTCGAGGCCGAGAAAAGCCTCGATGTTCTTCTCCACCGCGATGCGGCCGACATAGAGGTAGATCGGCCGCGGCAGGTCGAGGAACGACTTGTCCCGGAGGCGGAAAAGATCGGTGTCCACTCCCCGGGTCCAGCGCTTCAGCTTGCGGAATCCCCGGCTGGCCAAGTCCTGCTCCAGGCTGCTGGTTGAGACCATCACCCCATGGGACGGAGCGTGGAACCGGCGGAGCGCGGCATAACCGACCGAAAGCGGCAGGCCGATCCGGGCCCGGACATATTCGGGAAAGCGGGTGTGGAAGGCGGTGGTGAAGGGAAGCTTGCGGCGCAGGCAGTAGCGCCTGGCGGCGATCCCCAACGGCCCTTCCGTGGCGATATGGATGGCGCAGGGCTGGAAGGAGTCGATCAGCTGCGTGAGATGCCGGCTGGGTTTGAGCGCCAGCCTGATTTCCGGGTAGGTCGGGCAGGGGATGCTGTGGAAGAGGTCGGGCGAGACGACCTGTGTCTGGTGACCCAGCGAAGCGAGCTCATCGATGGTGCGCATGAGCGTGCGCACGACGCCGTTGACCTGCGGCAGCCAGGCGTCGGAAACGATGACGATCCGCATCAATCGTTCAATCGACAGCGACGCTCAGCATCGAGAAGCTGCGCAAATTTGCCCACTCCAGGATTTCGAGCTGACCGTCGCCATGTTCGACCAGCGCCGTGCAGCTCTCCACCCAGTCGCCGTCGTTGCAGTAGAGAACCGGGCCGACCTTTCGGATTTCGGCCTTGTGGATGTGGCCGCAGACCACGCCGTCGACCCCGCGTCGGCGGGCCTCCTCGGCCAGCGCCTGCTCGAAATCGTCGACGTATCGTACCGCGTCCTTTACCTGCCGCTTCAGATAGGCCGAGAGCGACCAGTAGGGATAGCCGAACCACCGGCGCCAGAGGTTGTACCAGTGGTTGAGCGCCAACAGGGCGTTGTAGGCTTGGTCGCCCAGCACGGCGAGCCAGCGGGCGTATTTGACGATGCCGTCGAACTTGTCGCCGTGGAGCACCAGCAGTCGCCGGCCGTCGGCGGTGACATGAATCGCCTCCTCGACGACCTCGACGCCGCCGAAATGCATCTCGGTATAGTCCCGGAGCGGCTCGTCGTGGTTGCCGGGCACATAGATCACCTTGGTGCCCTTGCGCGCCTTGCGCAGCAGTTTCTGGACCACGTCGTTGTGGGTCTGATGCCAGTACCAGGCGCGGCGCAGGCGCCAGCAGTCAATGATGTCGCCCACCAGGTAAAGGTATTCCGACTCGTTGTTCTTGAGGAAATCCAGGAGGAATTCGGCCTTGCAGCCGCGGGTGCCCAGATGCACGTCGCTGATCCAGATGGACCGGTAGCGATTCTCCGCGGAGACCGAATTCATTTTATGTCCGCGAATGTGAGGCTTGCGAGGGATATATCAATATTCAGTAGAAGCAGCAAACGAAAATCCGTGATATAGTGTCGTTTATTATAATCTTCATTCGGTGGTCACGGAAACGAAACTATAATGTTATTGAAACATATCAAATGGACGGGCTGATAGCAGGGGCGCAGGCGGGCACCGAGCCGGGAGCGTCCGCCGCATCAGCCCTGGTGATTTTCAATCCCACCGCCGGCCGGCGCCGGGCGCGCCGGATCGCCGCCGCGTTGCGCGGCTTGCGCGCGGCGGGCATCGGTTTCCTGCTGCGCCGGACCGAGGGGCGGGGCGACGCCGAGCATCTGGCGCGGGAGGCCGGACCCGAGGCCATGGTGGTCGTGGCGGGTGGCGACGGCACGGCCAACGAGGCCGCCAACGGTCTGCTGGCGGCCGGCGGCGGGCGCTTGGCCGTGATCCCGCTGGGCACCGCCAATGTGCTAGCGGCCGAGCTCGGCATCGAAAGCGCGGCCGGAGGGATTGCCGCCCTGAAGGCGGGCAGGACGCTCAGCTACCGGCCGGGCCTCGCCAATGGCCGGGGTTTCCTCATGATGGCCGGGGCCGGCTTCGATGCCCATGTGGTGGCGGGAATAGCGCCCCGCACCAAGCGCCTGCTGGGCAAGGGTGCCTATGTCCTGGAGATGCTGCGCCAGCTCCGGCGCTTTTCGTTTCCCAGCTACCGGGTGACGGTGGACGGGGTCGTCCGCCAGGCGGCTTCGGTGGTCGTTGCCCGCGGACATTTCTACGCCGGACGCTTCGTGCTGGCGCCCGCGGCTCGGCTCGACCAGGCCGCCCTCCACATCTGCCTGTTTCACCGCACCGGACGGCTCGCCGTGCTGCGCTATGCCATCGCGCTCGGGCTCGGCCGGATCTCCCGTGGCCCCGGTCTTGAGATCCTGGTCGGACGTCAGATCCTGATCGAGGGGCCCGTGGGCGATCCCGTCCAGGGCGACGGCGACATTATCGCCAAGCTTCCGGTGCTGATCACTCTTTCGCCGACGGCGATCGACCTGGTGCGGGCCTAGCCCGAATTTCTCACTGATCCCGCGGCGTGTTCGCGCGCAGACGCGCATGGCCCGCGGCCCGTGGCCAGGCATAGGGGATCTCCGGGCTGTCGTGGGGCAGGCGCCAGTGGTCCGGATCGGCATAGTTATAGGCCTGGCTGGGCAGGTTCAGGACCAGGGCCTCGCCTGCCCCTAAATTCTGCAGGCCATGCCAGACGCCGGCCGGAAGCACCATGAGCGCGGGCCTCGCGTCGCCGACATGGATTTCGTTGATCCGCCTATGTGTCGGGCTCTCTTCCCGCCCGTCATAGAGCACGACTTTCAGATGTCCCTGGTTCACGAACAGGCGATCGATGCTTTTCTTGTGGCAGCTCCAGGCGCCGATGGCGCCGGGGAAGAGCCGCGACTGGTAAACATGGACGACGGGCAGGCCGGTTGGGTCCCATTCGGGACGGAAGATCTCGGTGATGATTCCGTGATCGCGCGGCACGTGGAGCACCTCGCGCAGATGAACGCCCGCGATCGGCTCCCGCAGCATCTGCCACTCGTTTGTGACCTGCTGCCTGTCCTTCCACGCACCCGGTAGCATCGCCACCCCTCAAAGCGATCATCGGTTCGCGACGCGGCGGCCGCCTCACCGAGGCGGATCCAGGCCCTTGTATCGCCGCACAGCATCGATCCTTGCGCCTGGACCGGCAAGGGAATTCCGCCCCGCAGCGATGCGAAAGGCGATGCGGCGCAAGGTTTCCCGGAGCAGATTGGCCCACAGGCGCAGATAAGGGGTAGGGCACGTCAATGCACCGGCCTTGCCGGCATAGATCAGCCGTGCCGCCTCCCGCGGCTCGAAATCCTTTTCTTGCTCGATGCGCTCGGACCAGGCCTTCTGTTCTTTCGCCTCGCGCCGGCCATAGGCATCGCGCCGCCAGGCGGCCGGGAACTTGATCGCCGTCAGCCGCGGCAGAAAGGCGATCCGAAAGCCTGCCTCGTGGATACGCCGGCACAGGTCGACTTCGGGGTCGGTCGTCAGCTTGCGATAGTCGCGCCAGCCGCCGACCTTGTCGGTCACGCTGCGCCGGTGCAGGAGCAGGCTGGTCGGGATCCAGAGCTCGGGGACGTAGGCCTCCACGGGCGGGGCAATGTCGAAGAAAGCACTGTCGGGTCCCACCAGTTCCGCCATGGCAAAGGCGAGATCGGCGCCCCGATCGATCTCTGCGACGAGCCCTTGCAGATGATGGGGCAGCCAGAGATCGTCATGGCCGAGATAGGCGATCAACTCTCCCCGGGCCAGGCGCAGGCCCTCGTTGTTCGGGGCCGACTGGTGGCCGCTGTTGGTCGGAAGATTGATCCAGCTGAGGCGCGGATCGCAGACGGCACCGACGACCTGTTCGGAATCGTCGGTGCAGCCGTCGCCCACCACCAGAAGCTCGAAGTCGGCGAATGTCTGGGCGAGCACGCTGCCGATGGAATAGGGCAGCACGCTCGACCAGTTGTAAGTCGGGATGATGACCGTGACCCGCGGCGCGGCCTTGGCCATGAGATCGGCTAAAAGAGCGACGTTACCGCCCGGCGACGGTCATCCCGTCCACCCGCAAGGTCGGCGCGTTGGTGCCGTAGCGGAAGACGAGATCGTCGGCGGCCGCAAGATTGAGGAACATGTCCTTGAGGTTGCCGGCGATGGTGATCTCGGACACCGGATAAGCGATCTCGCCCCTCTCGATCCAGAAGCCGGCCGCACCCCGGCTGTAGTCGCCGGTGACGTTGCTGACGCCGAAGCCGATGAGTTCGGTGCAATAGAAGCCGCTCGCGACGTCGGACATGAGCGCGGCGGGCGAAAGCCTGCCCGGCGGCATGTACAGGTTGTTGGTCGAGGGGCCCGGCGGCGATGAGGTACCCCGCGCGGCGTGGCCGGTGCTTTTCAGCCCGAGCTGGCGCGCCGAGCGCAGATCGAGCACCCAGGTTTTCAGGACGCCGTCTTCGACCAGAAGGGATTTCCGGTTGGGGAGGCCCTCGGCGTCGAAGGGCTTGGAGCGCAGCCCGCGCCGGCGATGGGGATCGTCGACGATATCGACGCCGGCCGGCAGCACGCGTTCGCCCAGCTTGTCCTTGAGAAAGCTGACGCCACGCGCGATCCCGGCGCCGTTGATGGCACCGGCCAGATGGCCGATCAAGCTGTTGGATACCCGCGGATCGAAAACGACCGGCACCTTGCCGGTCGCGGCCTTGCGCGGGTTGAGGCGCTTCACCGCCTTCTCGCCCGCCCGCCGGCCCACCGTCGCGGCCGGTTCGAGATCGGCGCCATAGACCGCGGAAGTGAAATCGTAGTCGCGCTCCATGCCAGTGCCTTCGCCCGCCAGGACTGAAACCGAGACGCTGGAACTGCTGCCGACATAGCCGTTGCGAAAGCCGTTGGAGGCGGCAAGCGCGATCTCGCCCCGGCCCCAGCCGGCTTCGGCCCCCTCGGAGTTGGTGACGCCGGGCACGGCGCGGGCGGCTTCCTCCGCCTCGCGCAGCCGTGCCGTCAGCTCTGCAACCGATGGCTCCTTGGGGTCGTTGAGATCGAGCTCGGGAAAGCTGCGGGCGATATCGCCCGGCTCGGCCAGGCCGCAGAAGGGATCCTCCGGGACAGCGCGCGCCATGGCCACCGCCCGCTCGGCCAGCTCGGCCAGCGCCGCAGGCGAAAAATCCGTCGAGGATACGATCGCCTGGCGCTTGCCGATGAAGACCCTGAGGCCGAGATCGCGACCCTCGGCGCGTTCCAGCTTCTCGGGCTTGCCGAGGCGCTCGGCGACGGTCAGGGAAGCACCTTCCGCCAGCACAGCGTCGGCCGCATCCGCCCCCGCCTTGGCGGCGCGGGCGAGGAGGTCGTCGAGAATCTCAAGGGAGCGATCCAGAGCCATCGGCCAGCCTCCTTAGCAAGCGCCTCAGCCTAGAGCAAGGTCGGGTCAGCTTCACTCAAGCTGACCCGTGAATCTTGCTCTACATGTTAGGATTAGAGCCTGATTCACGTCTCAAGCCGAGCAGGCTTGAGACGATCAGGCTCTAGGTCGAGGCAAAACACCGGCAGCGCGCGGGAGGGATCGATCTCCGAGGGCCGGGCGCCGGCCGGCCTCGCCCCCATGCGGGCATAGAATCCGGCCGCATTGGGGTCGCTGACCACGATCAGGCGGCGCTGGTGCAACAGCCTGGCGCGGGCGACCGCATCGGCCCAAAGCGCGCGGCCGATGCCTTGGCCGATCGCCGCCGGCAGGACGAAGAAATGGCTGAGGCCGATGCCCTCGGTCTCGGCCTCGAAACCGTAGAAGCCCAGTATTTCGCTTGCGGCGTCTTCCGCCAAACGGAAGGTGCGGTTGGCCATCATGGCGGGGTCGATGGCGAGCGCCATGCGGCAACGGGCCATGAAGCTCGCCGAATAACCCCAATGGGCCTTGGCCGCCATCGCGATCTCGCTCAGCGCCGCGGCTTCCCATGGCCGGGCGCGGCGGATGCGGGTCAGCGCCAGATCGGCTTGCCGCTGCCCGGGAGTCCGAGTTTCGGCCATTTCCTCGTCACCGCTTCGACGATGTCCTCGCTCATGCGGATCTTGCGGCCCCAGTCGCGCTTGGTTTCGGGCGGCCATTTGTTGGTGGCATCGAGGCCGATCTTGCTGCCGAGGCCCGATTCCGGGCTGGCGAAGTCGAGATAGTCGATGGGCGTGGCCTCGACCAGGGTGATGTCCCGGGCCGGGTCCATGCGGGTCGATATCGCCCACATGACGTCCTTCCAGTTGCGGGCATCGATGTCGTCGTCAACCACGATCACCCATTTGGTGTACATGAACTGGCGCAGGAAGGACCAGACCCCCATCATCACGCGCTTGGCGTGGCCGGGATAGGCCTTCTTCATCGAGACCACGGCGATGCGATAGCTGCAGCCTTCGGGCGGCAGCCAGAAATCGACGATTTCCGGGAACTGTTGAACGAGGAGGGGCACGAAGACTTCATTCAAGGCCTCGCCCAGGATCGAGGGCTCGTCAGGCGGCCGGCCGGTGAAGGTGGAGAGATAGATCGGCTGCCGGCGCATGGTGATGGCGCTGACGGTGAAGACCGGGAAGGACTCGACGGCGTTGTAGTAGCCGGTGTGGTCGCCATAGGGGCCCTCCTCGGCATAGTTGTCCAGGGAGACATGGCCTTCGATGACGATCTCCGCCTCGGCGGGCACCTTGAGGGGCACGGTCTTGCAGTCCACCAGCTCCACCTTCGCCCCGCGCAACAGCCCGGCGAACTGGTATTCCGAAAGGTTGTCGGGCAGCGGCGTGACCGCGGCCAGGATCACGCCGGGATCGGCGCCGATCACGGCCGCGGCAGGAAGGGGCTCGCGCCTTTCGGCTTTCCAGCGAGCGTGATGCTGAGCCCCGCCCCGGTGCTTCAGCCAGCGCATCAGGGTGCGGTTGCGTCCGGTCAGCTGCATGCGGTAGATGCCGAGATTGTAGTTGTCGGCCTTGTCGCCTTCGGGATCGGGCCCCTGGGTCACCACCAGGGGCCAGGTGATGAGGGGGGCGGGCTCGCCCGGCCAGCAGGTCTGGACGGGCAAGCGGCCGAGGTCGATGGCCTCGCCCGTCAGCACGACTTCCTGGCAGGGTGCCGCCGTGACGGTCTTGGGCCGCATCGCCATGGCGCTCTTGAGGAGGGGAAGCATCTCCAGCGCCTCGCGCCAGCCGCCAGGCGGCTCGGGCTGTTTCAGGAAAGCCAGGGTCTGGCCGAGCTCGCGGAGCTGATCGGGCCTGCGCTCCATGCCGAGCGCCACGCGCTCTACGGTGCCGAAGAGATTGACCAGCACCGGCATGTCGTAGCGCCGGCCATCCGGCCCGACGACGTTCTCGAATATCACCGCCGGCCCGCCTTCGGCCAGGAGACGGGTCTGGATCTCGGTCATTTCGAGGAATGGGCTCACCGGCTCCGCCACCCGCAGCAGCAGCCGGTCGCGCTCCAGGCGGTCGATGAAATCGCGTAGCGATCGGTAAGGCATCTCGGGGCGCGGTCGGTTAGTCTCGGCCGCGACCATCCTAGCGAGGAATCTACGGCTTTGCGGAAATTTCCGGCCGAGTTCGAGGACATGCTGAGCCCGGCGGGACGGCGCCTTCTGGCCGGCCGCTCGCCCTTGGCGGGTGCGCTCGGCGAGCCCAAGCGCCGGTTCCTCGCCGCCGACGGTCTGGTCGATCGCGCCCGTGCCGAGGCGGGCCGTGTTCTCCTGGAGCGCTTCCTGCTGCCCCA
>DATNJA010000273.1:0-15178 GCA_035604155.1 Candidatus Udaeobacter sp.
CGAACTCAAGATGGGCTATGGCTCATCCGCTGGCCTCCCGCGGCTTCGCGCCGGTATTGCAGCCTTCACCGGGGTCCAGCCGGAAGAAGTCATTACGACGCAGGGCACGGCGCTCGGCCTGTTCATGCTGGCCTTCGAGCTCTGTCGTCCCGGTGATGAAGCCATCATTGCGACTCCTTGCTTCCCGCCAGCTCGGGACTCGCTTGTTGCCGCAGGTGTCGCTCTGCGCGAGTGCCGCCTTACCTTCGATCGAGGCTACCAGCTAACGGCTGCCTTGCTCGAGCCGCTTCTCAATGAGCGGACAAAGTTAGTCAGCATCGCCAGCCCGCAGAACCCGAGTGGTGTTCGAACAACTCCGACGGAGATAAAGGCTATCTTGGAGTTGATGCGCATAAAGGCTCCTGCCGCGCGTCTGTTCGTCGACGAGACTTACCGTGACGCAACATACGGGGACGAGCCCTCTCCTCAAAGCGCTGCAACACTGGATGACGCAATCATCACCGGTGGATCTGTGTCAAAAGCGCATGGCGCGCCCGGACTCCGTGTTGGGTGGCTGACCGTCCGAGATTCCAGACTTCGAGAGCGACTAGCAATTGCCAAAATGAATATCGTGATTTCTGGGTCTCCGCTCGATGAGACTTTGGCTGCTGCCATCCTCGACAACCGCGAGAAGATATTGAGCGTACGTCGCAGTCTGCTAGCGAATGGGCTGTCAAAGGTTGCGACTTGGATCAACAACCAGAAGGGTTCTGTCGATTGGGTAAAGCCAGACGGCGGAGCGCTGTGCTGCCTTCGACTGAACCCGGACGCGTTTGATGTGGCCGGAGTTGATCGCTTCTGGTCAGCTCTCCCGAAGTCGGAGCTTCAAATCGGTGACGGCGCTTGGTTTGGTGAGTCCTCCGCCGTTCTGCGCCTCGGCTTTGGCTATCTGTCTATCGATGTTCTTCCGGCCGCCTTGGATGCACTCTCTGGCGCGATAGAAGCCGCGGCTCGGCCAGATCGGTGATTGGCGCAGTAGCGGCCGGAGGAGCTGGATCGATCTCCTCCGATTCAGAACGACATCGCCGCCGCCTGGACCACGTCCTTGATCGCGCGGATCTGCTCCAGGACGCCATCGGTCACCGGCTGGTCGACCTCGATGAGGGCGATGGCGTCGGAGCCGGCGCTGAGACGTCCCAGATGGAAGGTGGCGATGTTGACCCCCTGGTCACCGAGCAGCGTGCCGAGCCGGCCGATGAAGCCAGGCTTGTCACGATTGGTGATGTAAAGCATGTGGCGACCGAGTTCGGCCTCGATGGGGATGCCTTTCACCTCCACCAGGCGCGGCCGGTTGCCGCCGAACAGTGTTCCGGCGATGTCCCGGCTCTGCCGGTCGGTGGTTACGGTGAGGCGGATTAGGGTCTGGTAATCGCTCGGCCGGCTGTGCTTGACCTCGCTTACCTCTATGTTTCGCTCGCGCGCGATCACCGGCGCGTTGACCATGTTGACGCTTTCGAGCAGGGGTCCCAGAAGTCCGGCCAGCGCTACAGCCGTCAACGGCCGGGTGTTGAGGTCGGCCGCCTGGCCTTCATATTCGATCTTGATGGCGCGCAGGCCGGTGCGGGTGAGCTGGCCGGCGAAGCTGCCGAGCTGGCGCGCCAGTTCCATGTAGGGCCTGAGGCGCGGCGCCTCCTCGGCACTGACCGAGGGCATGTTGAGGGCGTTGCTGACGGCGCCGGTCATGAGGAAATCAGCCATCTGCTCGGCGACCTGGACGGCGACCTTCTCCTGGGCCTCGGCCGTGGCCGCGCCCAGATGCGGCGTCGCCACCACCTGCTCCAGGGCGAAGAGGGGATTGTCCCGGGCGGGCTCCACGGCGAAGACGTCGAGGGCGGCACCGGCCACCTGGCCAGACTCGATTGCCGCCTTCAGATCGGCTTCCACCACCAGCTCGCCCCTGGCGCAATTGATGAGGCGAACCCCCGGCCGGGTCTTCGCCAGGGCCGCGGCATCGATCATGTGCCGGGTGGCGTCGGTGAGCGGAGTGTGGAGGGTGATGAAATCGGCGCGGCCCAGGAGCTCGGCGAGCTCGACCTTCTCGACTGCCAGATTCTCGGCCCGGCCCTCTGACAGATAGGGATCATAGGCGATCACCTTCATCTTCAGGCCATGGGCCCGGTCGGCGACGATGGCGCCGATATTGCCGCAGCCGATGATGCCGAGCGTCTTGCCGGTAAGCTCGACGCCGACGAAGCGCGACTTCTCCCATTTGCCGGCCCGGGTCGACCGATCGGCGGCGGGAATCTGGCGAGCGAGCGCGAACATCATGGCAATCGCGTGCTCGGCCGTGGTCACCGAATTGCCGTGAGGCGTGTTCATGACCACGATGCCGCGCTGGGTCGCCGCCGCAAGGTCGATATTGTCGATGCCGATCCCGGCCCGGCCGATGACCGCGAGCTTGCGGCCTGCCCCGATGATCGCGGCGGTCACCTTGGTCGCCGAGCGGACCGCCAAGCCGTCATAGTCGCCGACCGCGGCAGCAAACGCCTCGGGCGAAAGTCCGGTCCGGACATCCACCGCGATGCCGCGGTGGCGAAAGATCTCAACCGCCCGCGGGCTCAACTCATCGGCGATCAAGACGCGATGCATGGCCTTACCTCGACGTCATGTCGGCGCGCCGGCTTCGGACCTGAGCGCCGCGTAGGCCCAGTCGAGCCAGGGAAACAAGGCTTCCAGGTCGCGGCACTCCACCGTCGCGCCGGCCCACAGGCGCAAGCCCGGCGGGGCATCGCGGTGGCCGGCGATGTCGAAAGCCACGCCAGGCTTCTCGAGCCGGTCGGCGAGGGCGGCGACGGCGTTGGCCTGATGTTCAGCGTCGAGGACAGCAAACCAGCCATCGACGATCTTCAGGCAGACGGACGTGGTCGAGCGCGCTGCCGGATCCTCGGCCAGGAACTCGATCCAGGGCGTGCGCGCGACCCAGCCGGCGATGGCGGCGAAGTTCTCTTCCGTGCGCCGGATGAGACCGGCCTGTCCACCCACGGATTCGGCCCAGCGCAGGGAATCGAGCGCGTCCTCCACCGCCAGCATGGAGGGCGTGTTGATCGTCTCGCCGCGGAAGATCGCCTCGTTCAGCTTGCCCTTGGGGGCGAGCTGGAAGACCTTGGGCATGGGCCAGGCCGGCAGGTGCGTCTCCAGCCGCGCGACCGCCCGCGAGCTGAGCGCGAGCATGCCGTGCGCCGCCTCGCCGCCCAGCGCCTTTTGCCAGGACCAGGTGACGACATCGAGCCGGTCCCAGGGCAGCGCCATGACGAAGGCGGCCGAGGTGGCATCGCAGATCGCGAGCCCCTCATGCAGGGCGGGGATCCAGTCGCCGTTCGGCACGCGCACGCCCGAAGTGGTGCCGTTCCAGGTGAAGACCACGTCGCGGTTGAAGTCGACGGCGGCGAGATCGGGCAGCCGGCCATAGGGCGCCTCGAGCTTGCGGACGTCGGTCAGGCGGAGCTGCTCGACCACGTCGGCAAGCCAGCTCCTGCCGAAGCTCTCCCAGGCCAGTGCCTCCACCCCCCGCGACCCCAGCAGCGACCACAGGGCCGCCTCCATCGCGCCAGTGTCCGAGCCCGGGACGATGCCGAGCCGCCAGTCGGCCGGCATGTTCAGGATCGCGCGGCTGCGCTCGATCACCTCGGCGAGCTTCGCCTTGCCGGCTTTCGAGCGATGGGAGCGGCCGAGGCAGGCCGCGTTCAGCGCGTCAAGCGACCAGCCCGGCCGCTTGGCGCAGGGGCCGGAGGAGAAATACGGACGCTCGGGCCGTTTCGTCGGCTTCGGCGGCAAGGGCATATCGCTACTCCTTGAATTCCTCAGTGCGATAGCCCTGCATATAGAGCAGTCCGGTCAGGTCGCCATGGTCGAGGCGGATTCTCACGGCCGCGACGACAGCGGGCTTGGCGCGGAAGGCTACACCAAGCCCGGCGGCCTGCAACATGCCTATGTCGTTGGCGCCGTCGCCGATGGCGGCCGTGGCGCCAAGCGGCAGGCCGAGATCCGCGGCGATCCGCTTCAGCGCCGCGAGCTTCCCGGCCCGGTCGAGGATGGGTTCCGCGACCTTGCCAGTGAGCTTTCCATCGGCGACCTCGATCCGGTTGGCGTGGAACTCGTCGAAGCCGCAATCTGACGCCGCGATGCGGGCGAAGCGATCGAACCCGCCGGAGACCAGCACCGTGCGGGCGCCACTTGCCCGCATGGTGCGGACCAGGGTCTTGGCGCCGGGCATCAATTCGATCAGCCCCTCGACGCGCTGCAAGATGCTCTCCGGCTGGCCGGCGAGCATGGCGACACGCTCGCGCAGGGACTGGGCGACGTCGACCTCGCCCCGCATGCTGCGCATTGTGATGGCGGCGATGATTTCGCCGAACCCCGCGAGATGGGCGATCTCGTCGATCAGCTCGCGGGTGATGATGGTCGATTCCATGTCGGCCATGAGGAGACGCTTACGCCGGCCGGCGCTCTCCTGGACGGCGAGGTCGAGGGCGGCGCCGGCAAATCGCGCGCGAATTGCGGCCTCGACCCGCATCGGATCGGCGCCGGCAAAGGGAACATCGCAGGCGATCCCCGGCGCGAGCCAATCGGGTCCGGTCGTCGTCGCCCCGATCTCGCCCATCAGCTTCGCCGCGGCGATGGCGACCTCCGGCAGCCTGCTGGCGCCGATCAAAGTCAGGACATGGGTGCTGGCGTTCATGGCCGGTTTCGAACTCGATGATTTCTGAGCCGTGCTCTTAGCGCGCAACGGGGAGCGCGGTCGAGTACTTCACCTGCTTGAGAGCGAAGGAGGAGCGGATCGAGGAGACGCCAGGGATCTTGGTCAGATGCTCGATGACGAAGCGCTCATAGGCGTCGAGATCGGCGCAGACGACGCGCAGCAGATAATCCGCGTCGCCCGTCATCAGATAGCACTCCATCACCTCCGGCCGGTTGCGCACGGAGCTCTCGAACCGGTTGAGGGCAGACTCTATCTGCCGTTCCAGCGAGACGTTGACGAAGACGCTGACCGGCAACCCCACGGCGCGGGGGTCGACCAGGCTGACATGCCGCCGGATGACGCCCGCCTGCTCCAGCGCGCGGACCCGGCGCAGGCAGGGGGCGGGGCTGAGGCCGACGGCCGTGGCCAGGTCGGTGTTGGCGATTCGCGCATCGTCCTGGAGGGCGGCGAGAATCTTGAGGTCGATTGCGTCGAGATCGTGTTTCGGCAATTTCGGACGTTTCATGGCGGCTCGCTCGCAATTTCAGGCCGAGGCGATCCCCTCGGGGCGCCATCTTCGCAATTCGCTGTCACGGCGCCAAGACTATACTCGTGGGCCATGGCCGAGCCCGCCGTCATCGACCGAACCGACGCCGCCGATTTCGCCGAGCGCATCGCCTGCCTGGAGGCGCTCGAGCGCCGGGCGCTCTGGCTCGCGACCTGGACGATCCATCACGCCAATCACGTGCGAGCGAACCGCGACGGCCTCAAGGTCGGCGGCCACCAGGCGAGCTGCGCTTCCTCGGTGACCTTGCTCTCGGCCCTCTACGGCCATGCCCTCAGGCCCGAGGACCGGGTGGCGGTGAAGCCTCACGCCGCGCCGGTGTTCCATGCCCTCATGTACCTGATGGGCCGGCAGAGCCGCGAGGCGCTCGAGCGGTTCCGGGCCATGGGCGGGGCGCAATCCTATCCCTCGCGCACCAAGGACAAGGTGCGGGTCGATTTTTCCACGGGCTCGGTCGGGCTCGGCGTCGGCGTCACCCTGTTCGCGAGCCTGGTGCAGGATTATCTCCAGACCCACGGCCTGCTCGCCGCATCGCCGGGCCGCATGATCGCCCTCATCGGCGACGCCGAGCTGGATGAAGGCAATGTGTTCGAGGCCCTGCTGGAAGGCTGGAAGCAGGACGTCCGGAACCTCTGGTGGATCATCGACTACAACCGGCAGAGCCTCGACGGCGTGGTCCACGACCAGCTGTTCCAGAAGATCCATTCCTTCTTCGGCACCGTCGGCTGGAACGTGGTCACGCTGAAATACGGCAAGCTGCTGGAAGAGGTCTTCGCCAGGCCCGGCGGCGAAGCGCTCAGGCGCTGGATCGACGATTGCCCGAACGATCTCTATTCAGCCCTCACCTTCGAAGGCGGAGCGGGATTCCGGCGCGAACTCGAGCGGGACTTCGCCAGCGACATCGGCGTCCGGCGCATCCTGGCCTCCCATGACGACGGCGCGCTTCACCGGCTGATGACCAATCTCGGCGGTCACGACATGGAGACGATCGTCGAAGCCTTCGACGCGGCCGGCAGATCCGAGACTCCCACCTGCTTCGTCGCGTACACGATCAAGGGCAGGAACCTGCCTTTCGCCGGCCACAAGGACAACCATGCGGGCCTGATGAATGAGGCCCAGATGGAGCGCTTCCAGGCGGATCAAGGCATCGCGCCGGGCGAGGAGTGGGAGCCGCTCGCCGGCCTCGATCGCGCCATGGCCCGTCGGCTGGCCGTTTTCCTCGACGGCAGCAAGAAGAGTGTCGCGCCAAGAAACCAGGCGCTGTCCGGCTTGTTGCCGGTGCCTGCCGTGGCGACGCCGGCCGGCGACAGCCTTTCCACCCAGGAAGGGTTCGGGCGGATCATGATCGAACTGGCCAAGGCCGGCGGGCCGTTGGCGCAGCGCCTGGTCACGACATCGCCCGATGTCACGGTCTCGACCAATCTCGGCGGCTGGGTGAACCAGGTCGGGCTCTTTGCTCGGGCGCCTCATTCCGATGTGTTCCGGGAGCGCAAGCTGGTCTCGGCCCAGAAATGGCTGCGCTCGCCCGAGGGCCGGCATATCGAGCTCGGCATCGCCGAAAACAACCTGTTCCTGCTGCTGGCCGCGCTCGGCCTCGCCGAACCCTTGTTCGGCGAGCGGCTATTGCCCGTGGGCACTGTCTATGACCCGTTCATTTCCCGCGGGCTCGATGCTCTCAACTACGCCTGCTACCAGGACGCCCGCTTCCTGCTGGTCGCAACACCCTCGGGCCTGACGCTCGCACCCGAAGGCGGGGCCCATCAGTCGGTGATCGCGCCCCTGATCGGGCTCGGCCAGCCGGGCTTGACCATGTTCGAGCCCAGTTTCGTCGACGAGCTCGCCGTCGTCATGGCCTGGGCTTTCGACCATATGCAGCGGCCTGACGGCGGTTCGGTCTATTTGCGTCTCTCCACCCGGCCGCTCGAGCAGCCGAAGCGCCAGCTCGACGGCGCGACGGTGACGGCCGGCGGCTACTGGATCCGCGAGCCCTCGCCGGAGGCGGAGATCGCGGTGGTCGCCACCGGCGCGGTGATGCCCGAGGCGATCGCGGCGGTGGCGAAGCTGGGCGAGCGCCATGCCAGGATCGGCCTCTTGAGCGTGACCTCGGCCGACCGGCTGCATGCCGGCTGGATCGCCGAGCCCGGCCGATCCCACATCGACCGGCTGCTGGCGCCGCTGGCGCGGGACGCGGCGCTGGTCACGGTCATTGACGGACATCCGGCCACCCTGTCGTGGCTCGGCGCCGTGCGCGGCCAGCCCATCCAGCCGCTGGGCGTGGCGAGCTTCGGCCAGTCAGGCGACATTCCCGATCTCTATGCCGCCTACGGATTGGATGCGGACGCCATAGAGGCAGCCGCCGAGCGGACCCTGGCGCGGCGCCGCTAGTCCGCCTCTCTGCCGCGAAGCGGGGGAGATGGACCAAAGGCTATCGCTTAGCCGGTTTCTTCTTTTTGGTCCTCGCCTTCGGGCGTGCCGGCTCATCGGTTTCCACCACCATGCCGGACATCGGCTCGACCCAGACCATGTGGTCCTTCACCGCCTTGACGCCGGGCAGGTTCTCGGCCGCGACCTTGAGGGCTTCGCGCTCGCGGTCGTCGAACAGCACGCCCCAGAGATGGACCACGCCGTTGCGCACCACGATATTGGTGGAGGCACGCGGCGCCCAGGGCTGATTCGCCAGCTCGGCCATCAGGCGTTTGCGGATCGTCGCGTCGTCGGCAGCCGTCGCCGGCATCTGCATCCCCGCCAGGGCGTGGAGCAAATTGGCCCGGCTGATGATGCCCACGATCTTGCCGCCGCGGATGACGGGCAGGCGCTTGATCCGCCGGCGCTCCATCAGGTCGACGACCCGGTCGATGCTGACATTCTCGCCGACCGTCGCCACTTCCTTGGTCATTACATCGGCGACCTTGCGGCTATGGCTATGGACATACTCCTTGGCCAAACGCCCGGGGCCGAGGATGAACTCCAGCCAATGGGGCCGCTGGCGCTCGGTGCCGGACTCGCTCCGGCGCAAGAGATCGCCCTCGGTCACAATGCCCAGCAGCCCGCCTCTGCCGTCGACCACGGGCAGGCCGCTGACCCTGTGGTCCAGCATCAGTCGCGCCGCATCGGCCACCGTGGCGGAAGGTCCCACCGTCACCACGCGGTGGGTCATGACATCGGAGACTTTCATTCTGTTTCTCTCCTGAACACCCAAGTTCTCAATGAGGGGCTTTTGCCGGCATCCTCAGCGCATCAGCAGCACATCGCAATCGGCCTTGGCGGCGAGCGCCTGGAGGTCGCTCTGCCCGCCGATCGCCGCCGTCCCGTCCAGCACCAAGAGCGCATGGTTTAGATGGCTCTCATGGATATTCTGCAATGTAGCAGGACCGGCGATGGCCTGGACGCGGAGTCCGGCCTCGGGCAGATGACCGCTCGCCGCCAGGATTTGCCCGATCTCGGCGGCGCCGGGAGCCTCGGGGCCGACCAGCACTAGAAGCGGGCCATCGGCGGCTGCGGCCATGTCGCCAGCGGCGGCCAGGGCCCGGCGCAAGCCGGGGGAGTCCGGTCCGAAAACGGCGGCCACGATCCGGCGTGGATGGTGGCGTGGCCGGATCATTAGCACCGGCAGGGCGGTTGCGAGGGCTAGGGAATAGAAGCGGGAGCGAAGGCGCATCTGGCCGGCGAAAGGCCGCGCCGTCCCTTCGACCACAAGAAAGTCGTTTTCCGTCATCCCGAAGGAGGCGGCCGAGAGCACCTCGCTGACCACGGCGAAGGACCAATCGAGCCCGTTGCGCCCGGCCTGCTCGGCCACCATGCCTCGTGCGCGCTCCGCCATGGCGAGGAAGATACACTCCATGTCGGCCGCGGCGACCGTGGCCGGCCCCGCGGAAACCAAACTCACGTGGCGCACCTGGGGGTGGCCGGCCAGCAGGCGCAGGTTCGGATCCTCGACGAAGACCACGTGCAGCCGTGCACGCCAATGGGCGGCGAGCCGGCTGCCGGCTTTGATCGCCGGCGCGATCTCTCCCGCCGCGTCGCAGGCAACCACGACCCTTGCGACGGCGAAGCTAGCCACGGGGCTTCTCCTTACGCTGGCGCTGGCGATCCTGCGGCCCCTGCTGGCGTGCCTTCCTGGATAGGGCAGCGAAGCGCGCGGCGATTCTCTGATTGATGGTCCCGGCCGGGTATTGCCCCGAAATATCGACGGCGCCCGCGGGAATCCCGGTCAAAAGCTCGATCCCCTGATCGATCGACTCCACCGGGATGATGCGAAAGCGCCCGGCCTGCGCCGCGTCCACCACGTCATGGCGCAGCATCAAATGCCGGACATTGGAGGCGGGGATCAGCACGCCCTGCTCGCCGGAGAGGCCCTTGGTCCGGCAGACGTCGAAGAAGCCCTCGATCTTCTCGTTGACGCCGCCGATGGCCTGGACGCGGCCCAGCTGGTCGACCGATCCGGTGACGGCGAAGGATTGCCGGATCGGCACATCGGCCAGCGCCGACATGAGCGCGTAGAGCTCGGCCGAGGAGGCGCTGTCGCCGTCCACCCCGCCATAGGACTGCTCGAAGACGAGGCTGGCGGTCAGCGACAGCGGCGCGTCGCGCCCGAACCGGCCGCCGAGGAAGCCGGCCAGGATCAGCACGCCCTTGGAATGGAGCGGACCGCCCAGGGCCACTTCGCGCTCGATATCGATGACCTCGCCATGGCCAAGCCGGATGCGCGCCGTGATCCGGCTCGGCTGACCGAAGCTGAAGCCGCCGATGCCGACGACCGACAGGCCGTTGACCTGGCCGATCTGCTGGCCCTCGGTCTCGACCCGGATGGTGTTGCGGCCGATCTCCTCCTGGATGCGCTGGTAATACCGATCGGCCCGGTAGATCTGGGCATCGATGGCCGCCTGGATGTCGGCGGCACCGATCCGCTCATGCCCGGCGCGCCGGGCGATATGGTCGGCCTCATGGAGCAGGTCCATCAAGTCGGCGACCCGGGCAGAGAGCTTGTCCCTGTCCTCCGTGAGGCGCGAGGCATACTCGACGCTACGCGCCGCGGCGGCGCGGTCCAGCGGTCTCAGCTTCTCGCGCCGGACCATGGAGCCCAGCAGCTGGGCGTAAAGGCCCATGTTCTCCGGGCTGCGCGGCACGCGATCGTCGAAGTCGGCGGCGACCTTGAACAGCTCGTGGAAATCAGGGTCGAGACTGGCGAGCAGGTAGTAGATTCTGGGCGCGCCCACCAGCACGACCTTGAGATTGAGCGGGATCGGCTGCGGCTCCAGGGACACGGTCGAGGCAAGGCTCAGCATCTGTTCCAGCGAAGCGGTGCGGATCTCGCCCGCGCGCAGCGCCCGCTTCAGGGATTCCCAGCCAAAACCGCTGGTCAGCAGCGGCTCCACGTCGAGCACGAGATAGCCGCCGTTGGCTCGATGGAGGGCGCCCGGCAGGATCAGGTTGAAATCCGTGAGGAGCGCGCCGAACCGCGCCATCTGCTCGATCCGGCCGACCATGTTGAGATGGGTCGGATGGTCCTCATAGACGACCGGCGCGCCCTGGACAGCGCCGTTGTCCACCATGACGTTGACTTGATATTTGCGAGCCCAAGGCGGGCCGTCGGCGATAGCGTCCACCGGCCCCGCCTCCTGGCCTTCGCGGGCGGATTTGAGGACTTCCTCGGCGGTTTCCATCAGGTCGCGCTCGACCGCTTGGAGATAGTCCACGACTTCGGGCAGATCCTGGTACTTGGCGCGGATATCCTGGAGCAGATGGCCGACCACGGCGGCGGTGGTCGCCCGGTTCAGTTCGCGCAACGCCTGGCGATGCTCGCGCTCCCAATCGGGGATGCGCCGCACGATCCCCTCGAGGTCGCCCTGCAAGGCCTGGATATCCGTCTTGATGCGTTCCTGCTCGGCTTCCGGCAGCTGGTCGAAAGCCTCGGGCCCGATCACTTCGCCTTTGACGGCGGGCGCCAAAGCCAAGCCCACGGGGGTCCGGATAAGGGCGATGCCCTTCTCCTGGGCCCGGTGCTGGAGATCGCCGAAGGCAGTTTCATGGCGCTGCTTCAGTTGCTGGTCGAGGATGTCGTGGCGCGCCCGATACTCGTCGCGCTCGAAGCCGGCGGGCAGGGCGACACGCAACTCGTCCACCAGCCGTCGCATGCTGTCGCGCAGCGCCATGGCTCTCCCGGCCGGAAGTCCGAGACAGCGAGGATGACGAGGGTCGCCGAAATTGTTGACGTAGCACCAGTCCTGGGGCGTGGACTCCTTGGCCGCCTGGCGCTCGATCAAGTCCTTGACCAGGGTGCGCCGTCCGCTGCCGGCCGGGCCGAGGACGAAGAGGTTGAAACCGTCGCGGCGAATGCCGATGGCAAACTGGACGGCGCCGAGCGCGCGTTCCTGCCCCACCGGCGCCAGAAGATCCGGCAGCTGATCCACCGTTTCGAAGGCGAGGTCGCCGAAATCGCAGGGGCAGTAAAGCAGCTCCGGCGGCAGCGCCACGCCCGTCCGCCAGCCGGCTGCAGCGTCTGTTTTCGTAGAGTCCTGTGGCGCCACGTTTCAAACTCCCGTCGCGATCGCGTCCTGCGGGCGATTCACAGTAACACAAGAAAATCGTGGCAATCATGGTTGCATATCGGGCCGACAGCGGCCAACTAAGCCCCACCCGCCTCCGACCCGAACCGGCAGCCCACGCCAATAGACTCCCTCCCGGGCCGCGCATACAGTCGAGCCACGGAACTCTCTCGAAAGCCCTCGCCCGATATGGCCGCAGAGCCCTCTCAACGCCGTCTAACCACCATCCTTGCCGCCGACGTGGTCGGCTACAGCCGGCTCATGGGCGAGGACGAGGCAGGCACTCTGGCGGCGCTCAAGCAACGTCGGCGGGAGGTGCTGGCGCCGCTGGTGAACCAGCATGGCGGGCGCATCTTCAAGCTGATGGGCGACGGCGTGCTGGTGGAATTCGCAAGCGTAGTCAACGCCGTGCAATGCGCCGTCGAGGTCCAGAAAGGGATGGCGGCGGCGAATGCGGCGCTGCCGGCGGAAAAGCAGGTGCTGCTGCGCATCGGCATCAATCTGGGCGACGTGATCGTGGAGGGAAGCGATCTCTACGGCGATGGGGTCAATCTCGCCGCCCGGCTCGAGGGTCTGGCCGAGCCCGGAGGCATCTGCCTATCCGAGACGGCACATCACCACGTCGCCTCCAAGCTGCCGCTCGGCTATCGCGATCTGGGCGAACAGTCGGTCAAGAATTTCGCCAAACCCGTACGCGTCTACAGCATCGGGCCTGAAACGCCGCAGGCAAGACGGGAAGAACCGGCGCAACTGCGCGACAAGCCGGCGATCGTCGTGCTGCCCTTCGCCAACATGAGCGGCGATCCGGAACAGGAGTTCTTCGCCGACGGCCTGACCGAGGACATACTGACCGAACTCTCGCGTTTTCGCGAACTTCTCGTCATCTCGCGCAACACGTCGAGCCGATACAAGGGCAAGGCTGTCGATGTGAAGAAGATCGCCAAGGAGCTGGCGGTGCACTACCTGCTCGAAGGCAGCGTGCGCAAGGCCGGCAACCGGGTGCGCGTTACCGTGCAGTTGATCGATGCCGAAACCGACCGCCATATCTGGGCGGACCGTTACGACCGCGAGCTGGCCGACATCTTCGCGATCCAGGACGAGGTGACGGCCTCCGTGGTCGCCACGTTGCCCCGCCGCGTCGAAGCGGCGAGGCGAGAGCGTTCGGCCAGCAAGCCGACGGAGAATATGGCCGCCTACGAGTGCGTGCTGACGGGAAAGGTGCTGCACCATCGATCGACCAAGCAGGACAATGAGGCGGCTCTGGCCATGCTGGAGCGGGCCATCAAGCTGGACCCCCAATACGCCCATGCTCACGCCTGGCTGGCCTGCACGCTAGGCCAGTCTTGGACCAACGGCTACTGCGAGGATCGCGATGCGACGTGGAACCGAATCCTGGAGGAATTGCGCACCGCCCACGCCCTCGATGACAACGACAGCGATGTGCATCGCATTTTGGCCGCCGTGCATCTGGCCCACAACGATCACGACAAGGCGACCTATCACCAGGAACGGGCGATCGCGCTCAACCCCAACGACGATCTGATCGTCGTGCAGGAAGGAGAAGTGCTGACCTGGCTTGGGCGGCCGGAGGAGGGGGTGACGTGGATCAAGAAGGCGATGCGCCTCAACCCCTATCACCCGGAACGCTTCTGGAATCACCTCGGCCGGGCTTATTTCGTCGCCCGCCGGTACGCCGAGGCCGTGGAGGCCTTCAAGCACATCACCGCGCCGGACCACACGCACCACGCTTTTCTCGCCGCCGCCCATGCCCAAATCGGCAACGAGGCCGAGACGCGCGGTCACGCCGGGCAAGTGCTCGCGCGCAAGCCTGACTTTACGGTGCAAAGCTATCTATCGACCGTTCACTACAAGAGCCAGGAAGACCTTGACCATCACCGTGCGGGCTTGATGAAGGCCGGCCTGCCGGCGTGATGCGCCAACAGCGGGCCTGGCCAACCGCGTTGCTGCCAAGGATCCGATGATCGGCGACGCGGCATCGCCGGGCCGACGCATCAGTGTGGCGCCTCGTGCTTGCCGGCGAAGGCGTGGATGCTGCGCATCAGCCGATAGGCCTTCAGCAGGTCGTCCCGGGCGATTTGCATGGCGGTCTCGTCGGGTCCCTGCAGGATTCAAGCGGCCGTGAAGCCACCGTCGACGACGAAGTCCGCGCCGTTGCAGGAATGCGATTCGTCGGAAGCGAGGTAGACGAGCAGCCCGGCGAGCTCCTTGGGTTGGCCGAGGCGGCCCGAGGGTTGGGCGGCGATCAGGTTCTGCTTCGTGGCAGCGGGCTGGGTGGCAAAATAGTTCGTCAACATGGGCGTCTCGAAATAGCCCGGGCAGACGGCATTGCAACGAATGCCCAGACGATTCCGGTTGCAATAGACGGCGGTCGACCGGGTCAGCAGCCTGACGCCGCCCTTGCTCGCCGTGTAGGCGATGCTTCCACCATCGCCGACCTTGGCGAGAATCGATGCGAAATTGATGATCGAGCCGCCGCCGAAGGCCTTCATGGTGCGCACGCCGTGCTTGCAGCCCAGGAACACGCCATCGAGATTGACGGCGATGGTCCGGTTCCAGATCTCGGGCGTGCAATGCTCGAGATCGTCGCCGTCAAGGGAAATCCCCGCCGCGTTGACCAGGATGTCCAGGCGGCCGAATTCCCGCACCGTTTCGGCCAGGGCGGCTTCCCAGGCCGCCTCGTCGGTGACGTCGAAATGCCGGCGGTGGAGCGAGCCTGGGCCGCCGGCCGATGTCCCCTCTATGGCCAAATCCGCGATCGTGACGACCGCGCCCTCGGCAAGGAACCTCGCGGCGCAGGCGGCACCGAGGCCGGAAGCCCCGCCGGTTACGAAGGCGATCTTGCCCTTAAGTCTGCCGGCCATGGTCCCCCCCTTCTTTCGAACCTATGCCGTCGCGCCGCAGTCGACGACGAATTCCGAGCCGTTGACGTAACGGGATTCGTCCGAAGCGAGGAACAGGATCGCGGCAGCGATCTCCTCCGGCTCGATCATGCGGCCGCTTGGCTGGGACTCCATCCATTGCTCCAGCTTCTGCAGCTTGGCGGTCTTGAAAAAGCCAGTCACCATGTTCGTGGCCACGACGTTCGGGTGCACCGAATTGCAACGGATCGCCTCGCCCCGGCGAGCGAAGTAAAGGGCGACATCGCGCGTCAAGGCGGCGACCGCGCCCTTGCTGGCGTCATAGGCAACGAGCCCAGCATCTCCCTTAAGGCCGGATACCGAGGACAGGTTGACGATCGACCCGCCGCCCCCCGCGCGCATCAGCGATGCCGCGGCCTGGCAGCCAAGAAAGGTTCCGGTCAGGTTGACCTGGATCACTTCCCCCCATTCG
>DATNJA010000274.1:0-5502 GCA_035604155.1 Candidatus Udaeobacter sp.
CCAAGAAGCGCTTCAAGCTCACCGGCAGCGGCAAGGTGAAGATGTACCCTTCCCAGCGCCGGCACCGCCAGATCAGCCGTCCGAAGAAGATGAAGCGCCAGGCGCGCGGACCCGAAGTGATGAGCGCCGCGGACACGCCGGGCGTCAAGCGCTTCTACCTGCCGAACGGCTGAGGAGGTCCCATGGCACGCGTAAAGAGAGGCGTCACCACCCACGCCCGTCACAAGAAGATGGTGGAACAGGCCGCCGGCTACCGCGGCCGGGCCAAGACCAATTTCCGGATCGCCATCGAGAAGGTCGAGAAGGGCCTGCGCTACGCCTACCGCGACCGGCGCAATCGCAAGCGGGCCTTCCGGGGTTTGTGGATCCAGCGCATCAACGCCGGCGCCCGCGAACACGGGCTGACATATTCCCAGTTCATCAACGGCATCAAGCGCGCCGGCATCGAGATGGACCGCAAGGTGCTGGCCGATCTCGCTTTCAGCGAACCCGCGGCCTTCGATGCCATCGTCAAGCAGGCGATGGCGGCCCTCGGCAAGGCCGCCGAATAGGGAGCCGGAGACGCCCTTGACCCGGCTCGGGCGGGCGGCGGCGTTCATCGCCCTCGCCCTGCTCGCTGCCTGCGGCGGCTATGGCGACGACATCACCGCGGTGAAGCAGGCCGAGGCCACCCCCGGCACCAGCAACGACGCGTGGGTCGACGAGATCGCCGGCGCCCGGGGCCATGTCGAATGGTCGGCCGGCAAGGACAGCGCCTATGGCAACCCCGACATCGTCGCGGTGCTGGCCAAGATCGACCGGCCTTCGGCCAACGGCGAGAGTCACAAGATCGAGCTTCATTTCATCCACAACCGGCAGACCCAGAAGGTCGCCCTCGACAATGTGGTGGTCGACGGCAAGACCCAGGGTCTCCTGGGCGGCGCGCTCAATCTGATGTTGCTGCAACTTCAATGATTGCCCTATAGTCGCCGCTTGCCATGCTGGAACAGCGATTTAGCAGCGGATTACTTGCAGTTCGGCGGCCCTGCCTAGACCGCGGCCGGAGGGTTTGAGCGACCGGTAGACGCGGGATTTCGAAGGAACGGAAATGGGGCCGCAACGAGCGGCCCTTTTCATTTGCGGGATGCGGAAGCGATGGAGCAGTTGGAAGACGTTCGCAAGAAATGGCTGGCCGCGGCCGTCGAGGCCGGCTCGCCCGAGGCCCTCGACAGGGTCCGCGTCGAGGCCCTGGGCAAGAAGGGCGAGATCACCCAGCTCCTGAAGGGTCTTGCCGGCCTCGGTGCCGAAACCAGGCGCGAGGCGGGCCAGCGCCTCAACGCGGTCAAGGAGTCCGTCGCCGAGGCCATCGAGGCGCGCAAGGCGGCACTCGACGAGTTAGCGCTCGATGCCCGGCTCGCCGGCGAACGGGTGGACGTGACACTGCCTCCCCGACCAGAGGCGGAGGGTCGCATCCATCCGGTGAGCCAGACCATGGACGAGATCGTCGCCATCTTCGGCGAGATGGGCTACCGGGTCGCCGAGGGACCCGACATCGAGGACGATTTTCACAATTTCACGGCCCTCAACATCCCGCCGGACCATCCGGCAAGGGCGATGCACGACACCTTCTATCTGCCCGAACGGGCCGACGGCTCGCGCCTGGTCTTGCGCACCCACACCTCGCCCGTGCAAGTGCGCCATATGCAGAAGCACAAGCCGCCGGTCCGGGTCATCGCGCCCGGGCGCACCTATCGCAACGACAGCGATATGACCCATTCGCCCATGTTCCATCAGGTGGAAGGCCTGGTGGTGGACGAGACCACCCATATGGGCCATCTGAAGGGCTGCCTGATCGATTTCTGTCGCGCCTATTTCGGCGTCGCCGAACTGCCGGTGCGTTTCCGTCCGAGCTTCTTCCCCTTCACCGAGCCCTCGGCCGAGCTCGACATCGGCTGCTCGCGGGCGGGCGGCGAGCTGCGCCTGGGCGCGGGCGACGACTGGCTCGAGATCCTTGGTTGCGGCATGGTCCATCCCAAGGTGCTGGAGATGTGCGGCGTCGATCCCGGCCGCTACCAGGGCTTCGCCTTCGGCATGGGGATCGAGCGCATCGCCATGCTGAAATACGGCATCCCCGACCTGCGCACCTTCTACGAAGCCGACCTGCGCTGGCTCCGGCACTATGGCTTTCTCGCCCTCGACATCCCCAACCTGGTGGGGGGGATCGGGCGATGAAGTTCACGCTCTCCTGGCTGAAGGAACAGCTCGAGACTTCCGCCGGCCCGGCGGAGATCGCGGCCAAGCTGACCGCGCTCGGCCTGGAAGTCGAAAACGTAGAGGATCGCGGCCGCGACCTGGCGCCCTTCGTCGTCGGCCATGTGGTGGAGGCCAAGCCTCATCCCAACGCCGACCGCCTCAGGGTCTGCATCGTGGAGACCGGCCGGGGACGCGTCCAGGTGATCTGCGGGGCGCCCAACGCGCGCACCGGCATGAAAGGCGTCTTCGCCCCGGTCGGAAGCCGCATTCCCGGCACCGGCTTAGAGCTGAAGGCCGGCCTTATCCGCGGCGTCGAATCCAACGGCATGCTGCTGTCCATGCGCGAGATGGGCCTGGGCCAGGAGCATGACGGGATCGTCGATCTGCCCGCCGAGGCGGCCGTGGGTTCGCCCGCGGCCGGCATCATGGGGTTGGACGATCCGCTGTTCGATGTCGCCGTCACCCCCGACCGGGCCGATTGCCTGGGCATTGCCGGGATCGCCCGCGATCTCGCCGCGGCGGAAATCGGCCGCCTCACGCCGCGGGATCTATCGCCTGTGCCGGGAAGCTTCGAGAGCCCGATCCGGTGGCTGCGCGATTTTCCCGCCGATGCCGAAAGCGCCTGTCCCATGGTCGTGGGCCGCTATTTCCGCGGCTTGAAGAACGGCCCCAGCCCGCGCTGGCTCCAGGATCGCCTGACGGCCATCGGACTGCGGCCGATCTCGGCCCTGGTGGACATCACCAACTACGTGACCTTCGACCTAGGCAGGCCGCTCCACGTCTTCGACGCCAAGAAGCTCAAGGGCGATCTCACCATGCGCCTGGCACGCGCCGGCGAGGAGATCCTGGCCCTCGACGGCAAGACCTATCGCCTCGATCCGGACATGGTGGTGATCGCCGACTCCGCCGCCGTGCACGGCATCGGCGGCGTCATGGGGGGCGAGCTTTCCGGCTGCTCGGCGGAGACCACCGACATGTTCCTCGAGGTCGCGCTCTTCGACCGGGCGCGGGTTGCTTCGACCGGCCGGCGCCTCGGCCTGGAGAGCGACGCGCGCTATCGCTTCGAGCGCGGCGTCGATCCCCTCTCGGCCAGCTGGGGCGCGGAAGCGGCGGCACGCCTGGTGCTGGACATCTGCGGCGGCGAGGCAAGCCGGCCCGTGGCGGCCGGACGCCTGCCCGCGTTCCGGCGGGAGCTGACCTTGCGCCAGGAGCGGATCATGGGCCTCGGCGGCGTCGAGGTGCCGCCGGCCGAGGCGAAACGCATCCTTCTGGCGCTCGGCTTCGAAGTCGAAGAGCAGGCGAGGACCCTCGAAGTCGTCGTGCCCAGCTGGCGCGCCGACGTCGAGGGCGAGGCCGACCTGGTGGAAGAGGTCCTCAGAGTCTGGGGCTTCGACCGGATTCCCGCCGTCTCGCTGCCGCGCCTGGAGGCCCTGCCCGCCCCGCCGACCACGCCGGCCCAGCGCCGCGCGGTCCATGCCAGGCGCCTGTTGGCCGAACGGGGCCTGATGGAGGCCGTGACCTTCTCCTTCCTCAGAAAGGATTGGGCAACGCTCTTCGGCGGCGGGGCCGATCGCTTGACGCTGGCCAACCCCATCAGCGCCGATCTCGATCAGATGCGGCCCTCGCTCCTGCCCAATCTTTTGGCGGCGGCGGCGCGGAACGCCGCTCGTGGCTATCCCGATGCGGGCCTGTTCGAGGTCGGTCCGCGCTACGAGGGCGACCGGCCGGAAGACCAGCGCCTGACGGCGGCAGGCGTGCGCGTCGGCCTCGCCGCGCCGCGCCAGTGGACGGGGCCGACCCGCAATGCCGATGTCTTCGATGCCAAGGCCGATGCGCTGGCCGTGCTGTCCGCGCTTGGCGCGCCGATGGAGAATCTGCAGACCACGTCCGACGCGCCTCGCTGGTTCCATCCCGGGCGCTCCGGCGTGCTCCGCCTGGGCGCCACGGTGTTGGCGGTGTTCGGCGAATTGCATCCGCGCGTGCTGAAGGCGCTCGACCTCAAGGGACCGGCCACCGGGTTCGAAATCGATCTCGACCGGATTCCGCAGCCGCGCGCCAAGGCCGGACCCGGCCGGCCGCTGCTGAGAGCTTCGCCCTTCCAGCCCATCGAGCGCGACTTCGCCTTCGTGGTGGCGAGCGAGGTACCGGCGGAGAAGCTGGTCCGCGCCGCGCGTAGCGCCGACAAGGTTTTGATCGCATCGGTATCGGTCTTCGATCAGTTCGCCGGACCGGCCCTGGGCGAAGGCCGCAAGTCGATCGCCATTTCGGTCGCCCTCCAGCCCACGGAAAAGACCCTGACCGAGGCGGAGATCGAGGCCGTGGCAGCCAGGATCGTTGCCGCCGTCAACAAGGCCACGGGCGGGACGCTCAGGAGCTGATCTTTACGGTCTGGTCAGCAACGTCAGCGCGGCTTCACCGGCGGCCAGGCGATCCTTGGGTGAAGCCAGCGCCAAAACGTGCTCGCCCAGGAGGTGGAGATAGAACAGTCGGGCGCGGGTCCGCGCTTCGGCGGGCGCGAAACCGAGCCCCGCGAATTCGCCGGCGATGAACTGAAGCCGCGTCTCGTCCACGCGTTCGAGGGCGGCCCGCGCCTCGTCGTCGGTCAACGCCCAGCCCCGCATGGCCGGGTCAAGGCTGCCGCCCCCTTCGGCCGCAACCGTCGCCAGCAGGGCGTGAAGCCGGGCGCTGGGACCACCGGGAAGGGTTCGCAGGCGCTCGATCAAGGGGGCGGTGGCACGCGCTTCCCATCGGGCGATCAAGGCAGCGAGCAAGGCCGGACGATCGCGGAAATGCCAATAGAAGCTGCCCTTGGTGACGCCCAGGTCCCGGGCCAGCGCCTCGACGGCCAGGGCCGCCGGGCCACTCTTGGCAAGGCGTTTCGCCGCGGCCTTCAGCCAATCTTCGGCGGTGCGGTCAGGTGTGGGCGGCACGACGATACGGTAGCGTATGTTTGCCGCGACAGCAAGTGGTTGTTGGCCATACGCATGCGTATGTACATCTGCGCGATGCGATCCTGGCGCCTCGGGTCAAGCACAGCTGGAACGACCGCCGGCCTCGCGGTTGCGTGAGCCCCGACTCTTCCCTATGTTCCCGCACCCCCACAGCACGACTGCCATGTTCGACCAGAAGCACATCCGCAATTTCGCGATCATCGCCCATATCGATCACGGCAAGTCGACCCTGGCCGATCGCCTGATCCAGGCCTGCGGCGGCCTCTCGGCGCGCGAGATGAAGGAGCAGGTGCTCGACAGCATGGACATCGAGCGCGAG
>DATNJA010000275.1:0-6136 GCA_035604155.1 Candidatus Udaeobacter sp.
GGTGGACCGAAGGCGGAGCGACCACAATGCCGCCGTCTGCGCGCACATCAACGCCGGCTGCCAGACCAGCCTTGTTTCGCAGCAGCCGGGGCGGCATTTGCAGATAGAGATGACGTCCGCCGCCGCCGGTTTCCGCTTCTATCGTTTCGGCCAGTCGGCCGTAGGCCTCCTCGAGTTGGCGCAGACTCGCCTCTCCGCCATGCCGCGGGTCGACGTCGAGAACGACAAGCCCGGAGACGGCCCCGGTAACGATGCCGATATTCATGTCGGGCCAGCGATCAAACCAGCCGGCAAGCTCCTGCTCGGTGGGCAGTCGCTGCTGAAAGGGCGCCCAAGAAGTCGCCGGCAGCTTCGACTTTGGTTGAATTGGGATCACTGACCAGCCGCGCCGCAGATAGGCGGAGGCCGCCGCCTGCATTTTGGTCATGGTCATGCCGGCACCCAGGCTAACGCATCGGCGTTGTTCACTGATGCCGTAGCGACTGAATAAACGCGATGATGTTTTCTATATCGGAAGACGAGAGGACGAACTTCGCCATGGGATAATGAGGGTGCTGGAGGAATTGGCGAATTTGGTCGGCCGAATAAGTCTCGGGCTGATCGGCGATCGTCTGGAAGTCGGGCGCATTGACTTCGGCTTTACCATACTTTGGCTTGAAGCCTGGGACATCGTGGCAGCTGACGCAATTCTCGGAGATGATTGGCCGAGCCGCGTCGGGATTCCCGGCCGGATATGCCGGGCTCGCAACCGTCGCGGCTAGCAACGCGCCCAAGAGGGTTGTCGCCCGTTTCCTGCCCATTGAAGGTCTCCTCCAAATTTTGTATGCCGCCCGGCACGGGATTGCGCGTTGACCCAGATCAATCAGGCGAAATTGGACCTTGGAGAGGATGTTTGCCGGTAGCTCTTGTATGTCGGCGCACCGCTGAGCAGAAATGAGGAAGCCGCGTGGTGGGACCAGGGGTGGAACCGTGGCCGAACTGACCCTTGTCTATTGGCGCGACATCCCCGCTCAGGTGATAGTCAAGCGAGGCCGGGAAGTGGCAAAGCGCCATCTCCCGGAACGCTTCGAGGTTGCGATGGCAAAAGCCGCAATGCGGGCCGAGTTGGGTGATTCCGACGCCTATCTTGCCGAATGGCGTAGAACGGAACCCGTAACTTGCGGCGATGATTTGGAGGCCGAGGCCTCGGCCGCTGCCGCCCGGTTGGAAGCCGAGTACGACGAAGAGCGGCTTCAGCAATTGATAGCGAACGGAGGCAAGGCCTGAGGACATGTTCTGCCCTCTTCGTGAGTGTCGCCAGGAGTGGATAGCATGGGAAGGGCGGCCTGCGGCATAACGCCGGGAGCAGGACCGAGGGTTCGCAGCCTGTCGCAACGACCTGACTGGAGGTTCTTCTATGTCTTCTCCACCTCGGGCATCCTCCTTAGAAATGCGTCCAGCCTTCCGAACCAAGCATCAGGGGATGGCCCTTGGCATCGAGAACAGTAATGCGTTGGTCCCTTTGACCCGACCAGCTTGTCACTTCACCTATCGCGGTGATCGAAACCCCGAGTTCCAGGGCAAGATCGGTGATCTTGCCGCCTGCGGCCGGGCCAGCCGTAAACAGAATCTGGTAGTCGTCCCCGCCCGACAGCACGGTCCGCAAGGCACCAGGGTCCTCTGCCAGGATGGAACGGGCTGGCGCCGAGAGGGGAACATGGTCGGATCGGATGTCAGCGGCAACAGCCGAGGCTTCGCAAACATGCCGCAGATCGGCAATCAGGCCATCGGAAATGTCGATCGAAGCCGTCGCCAATCCCACCAGGCGCGGGCCCAGCCTGACCGGAGGCGAGGGCAGGCGATATCGCCCGATCAGGAATTGAGCCGATGCCGGATTCAGCCCCGGTAATTTCGCCTTCAGGGCGGCAAGGCCGAGAGCCGCATCGCCGATCGTGCCCGTAACGTAAATCTTATCGCCCGCGCGAGCTCCATCACGCCGTATCATTCGGCCGATATCGACCTCGCCGAAGGCCATGATGGCTATGGAGATGGGGCCGGGGGTCGAGTCCGTATCTCCGCCGATCAGATGGATGCCGAATTCGGCCTGATCCTCGGCGAGACCGCGTGCGAAGGCGGCAATCCACGCCTCCTGGATGTCGCGAGGCAACATAAGGTCAAGCATGTAGGCGCGGGGGACGGCGCCCTTTGCGGCGAGATCGGACAAATTGACGCGAAGGGCCTTGCGCGCGACGAGATCGGGCGGATCGTCGCTCAGGAAGTGGACGCCGCCCACGATCGCGTCCGTCTTGGCGACGAGGTCGCGTCCGCTTGCGGGCCGGATGACGGCCGCGTCATCACGCAATCCGAAGGCACCGGGAAAGCCCTTCGACAAAGGCGCGAAGTATCGGGAGATGAGCTCGAACTCGCCAGGCAAGCCCTGAATTCCACCCGCGGGCATGTTCGCTACCTATCTTTTGTGATCGAACGCCTGTTTGAGCCTCGGGGACAATCTGAATGCGAGGATATCGTCGTCCTCGTCACGCGATAGATTCAAAATTCGCATCGCTGGAATTGGAGCAGGCAACCAAGCTTGCAGCCGTTCGCCGCAGTTTGCTGCTGTTCCTTCAGCCATGATCTACCCCTCATGCCCCCGCCAGTGCATTGCCGCAATCGAATTCAAGTCACCGTCGGACAGGGTTGGAGAGCGATGATCCAGGCCAAAGCCGCCAGGAGCGAGGAGTCACGGCTTGTTCCAGATGGGCCGAGTGGTCAGCTCGGTCGGACGTCAAGGCTGTCGTCCGCGTTCAAGGAAATTTGCACGCCCAGCCCTGCACATTCGCGCGCCAGTATCTCCCGCAGCCAGCGGACGTCCTGCTTCGATGCGCGGTTCAACCTGAACTTCCGGATCTGATAGGGCACCAGCCTGGCTTCGATCAATTCTCCGTCCCCGGCGGAGAGGCGCGGCAGATACATGATCGCAAGATCGCCGCGATAGGCCTCATAGCCCGAGATGCCTTCATAGTCGTTCAGGAAATCGCCGCAACCGTAGAGGATGAGCCGGCCGCGATAGATTTCCATCGCCCTCGGGTGGTGGGACGAGTGGCCGTGGACGAGGGCAAAGCCTCCCCGCTCGATGAGGCGATGCGCGAACCGACGCTCCTCATCTGGAATTCGATAGCCCCAATTCCCGCCCCAGTGAATGGAAGCGATGAGCAGATCGCCCTCAGCCGCCGCCTCGCGTGCGCTCTCGCATACCGCATCGGCCGTGTCGATCGACAGGTCGGGCAGCAAATTGACGCCGGGCTTGTCGGGACCTGCCGCCCAGCCACGGGGAATTCCACTGTCCGCGCAGCCATAAGCAAAGACGAGAAGCCTTCCGCCGCGGGGGAGCCGAAGGGGGCATGGCGCGCTGGCTTGCCCGATGTTGCGGCCTGCGCCGACGCCACGGATCTTCGCTTTCTCAAGGCTGACCAGAGTTTCCAGGAGGCCGTCCTCGCCCCAGTCCTTCACATGGTTGTTGGCGAGCACGCAGCAATCGATTTCCGCAACGCTCAGGCATCCGATGTTGGCCGGATTCATCCGGTAGTTGATACCTTTGGGCTCATAGGTGCGGCTCGTGGTGATGCTGGTTTCGAGGTTGACGATTCTCGCTGCCGGCTGCACGCGCCGGAGCTCGGCAATCGCGTCGCCCCAGATGTAGGCGTGGTCGACCGGCCGCTCGATCGGGCCATTTGCCCGCTCGGCCAATTCCACATAGTCCGCGGCCGAGTTCACGACGGGCTCGTGCAGCTCCGCGGTGCACGGGGTAGGCAGAATCTGATCGATCCCCCTGCCGGTCATGACATCGCCGCAGAGGAATAGGGTGACGGCGCGGGGCATCATTTCCTCAATATATGCCGTTGATACGGATCAAGTCGCGGCCGCACGCTGCCTGCGGCCGGCCTGTGCAGGACCTTGGCGGCTTCCATGAGATAGCGCCGATGCGCACGGGGTCGATCTCACTCGAATTCCGCCGATCCGTCCGCTGCTCAGCGCGAGGGTTGTCCCGTGGTCCAGCGGGCAAAGCGATCACGCTCCTCGTCAGAAATCCCAACTAGAGAGCCCGGGCGTATTTCTCGGCGAGCTTCAGGTACCGAATCGCGCGGCGGCGCCATTTGGCCGCTCGACGGGCGCCCGATTCCCTCAGATGAAGGATCGCAATCTTGGCCCTGACGCAGGCCCTTTCGCTCTTGTAGAACGCGAGCAACTTCTCCGGTATCCGGTCGCCGGCGAGTTTCTCGTATCGCTCTACGATGCATTCTCCAAGCCGGCGGGCACCCAGGCGCTCGCATTCGAGGGCGAGGAAACTCACCTCGTCGGCCGGGTCGACCACGCGAAAGGCGCGGTTGAACTCCAACGAGTCCAGCACCATGGGTCGCGCGCCGAGATAAATGTGTTCGGGCCGGAGGTCGCCGTGACCTTCGACGATACGCTTGGCGCGGACCCGTTCGTCAAACAGATCCGCGTGTCCCTCGAGAAAGGCGATCTGCGCCGTGGTCACGCGGCGGACGATATCGGAGGGTAGGCGCCATGTGCGACGCGTGAGCTCACGCCTGTTGGCGCGGATGTTGGCCGCGTATCTGCGGCGATAAGATGGCACCCCCATGGCAACAGGATTTGCGTCCCGATAGAAGCCGGCGAGCATTCTTGCCAGGCATGCGAGATCTTCCCTGCGCAGATTGCGGCGGCGGATCCTGTCCTCGAGCGTTCGCTCCTTCGGCAGCCGGCGCATCTTCACCAGCCAATCGACCGTCCTGCCCCGGCCGCCCAGCCGCAGGCGCCCTTCCGGGTCCAGTTTCAGCGGGACGACGGCAAGATAGACGCCGGGCGCAAGGCGCCGATTGAGGCATAGCTCTGCAAGGCTGTTGCGCCGTCGCGATTCGAGTGAGGCGAAATTCAAGATCGGGTATCGCAGGGGCTTCTTCAGCTTGTAAGCATGCTCCTCGGTCAGGAAGACCCAGGAAATATGGGTCTCGACGGCGCGTACGCGCTTCACGCGCCCCGGATAGCTCTCGGGCCGCTTCAAGAAATCGATCTTGGCAGCAAGAGGAACTGCCCCCTTCAAGGCGGTGCGTTGAAAGCCTTCCGTGCCTGGCATCAACCGCCCTCCATCCGCAAGATAGGGGCTCCGGCCGGCATCAAGCAGCCTTCCTGTCAATGCTATCACCAAGTTCGGCTACGCGCTCCCTCAAGGCGTCGGCGACCGCGTGCCAGTCATCTGGCGAGCTATCGCCGCGAAGCGCCTCGGCGCTGATCGGCGCCCCGAAAGAGACCGTGATCCGATTGAGCCGCGGGAAGGTTCGGCCGCGCGGCAGGCTCTCGAAAGTTCCGGCGACATAGCAGGGGACCACGCTGGCCCCGGTCTCCTGCAGCAGGCGGCCTATGCCCGGCTGGAAAGGCAGCATCGCCTTGGTGGGCGATCGCCACCCTTCCGGGAACCAGACGAGCATATGGTTCTGCCGCAGGACCGCGACGGCGCTGGCGAGAACGCGCGCCGGCGAGCGTTGATCGACGGGAAAGATGCACATGGCCCGGCAGACGAAGCGGCTGAGGGGGTTGGAGAACAGCAATAGCCGGTCCCCAGACCAATGGACCTGGCTCAGCATCCGCCACGGCAAGGCGGCGGCGAGCGCCGGGGGATCGAGGAAACTCACATGGTTGGCGGCGATGACGCAGGGCCCGGCCGCCGGCAGATGCTCGGTACCTTCGACCCGCAAGCGGAAGGCAAAGCGCATGACCAGCCGGTCTATCAAGTGAATGGCCGTCCCTGCCGCACGCAACATCGGTCCTCTCGGCTTCAGCCAACGCGCGTCGAGAGCGCTGGTTTCGCCGGCCGGTGCCTCGCCCCTGCGTGCCGCAACCGCCTCTAGCAGCAGGTCCCGGACCGTCAGGATGCGATTCACGGCCGCATCGTCGAGGCGGACCGAGAGCCGGTTCTCGATCTCGAGTGCCAGCGCCATCCAGCCCAGGGAATCGAGGCCGAGATCGAGTTGAAGGCTGGAATCGGGCGTGAGCGGCACCTGCCTGAAGCGTTCGACCAGCAGCGACCACAGCGCGAAAGCCGTCGGTTCGGCGAGCAGGGCCTGATCTTCGGCGCTGAGAGACCCCGATGCCGGCG
>DATNJA010000276.1:0-9617 GCA_035604155.1 Candidatus Udaeobacter sp.
GGGCGATCCCAAGCAGCCGGGCTTCCATTTCTGCGGCCAGGAGGCGCTGGCCGGCCGCCCCTATTGCGCCGCCCATTGTTCGATGGCCTATCAGAAGAAGTCGGAGGCCGCGGCGTAAGCCGTTCTGCGAAGCTTTATCGAGCGCGACGGCCGCCGGCGACAACGTCGGCGGCCGTTTGCTTTGGCGATCGCCTGAGCTGTTCGAGCGCAATTGCAATTCCGAAGCAATAATCGGAGTGCCGCCGTTCCCACTGCACCTTAGCTTTGGGGCTTGCGGACCGTCGCGCCCGGAGAGGTGCCGAGATGAATGCCCCGGTTAGAATTGCTTCTGCGGCGCCGATCGCGCGTTCGGCGGAAGAGCGGATCGGCACGTATGACTGGAGCGCCCTGGCGGCCGAGCTCGACGACCGTGGCTCAGCGACCCTGGAAAAGCTGCTCGCGCCGGAAGAGGGCGGAAAGATCGCGGCGCTCTATCCCGACGAGGCGCATTTCCGCAGCCGGGTGGTGATGGCGCGCCACGGTTTCGACAAGGGCGAATACCGCTATTTCAAGTATCCCCTGCCGGATTTGATCGGCGGCCTGCGTGGCGCGCTCTATCCGTGCCTGGTGCCGATCGCCAACGCCTGGAACGAGCGCATGGGCGAGGTGATGCGCTATCCCGCCCAGCATGCGGCCTTCCTGAAGCTATGCCACGATGCCGGCCAGACCCGCCCGACGCCCCTGCTGCTGCAATATCTGCCCGGCGACTACAACTGCCTGCACCAGGATCTCTATGGCGAGCTGGCCTTCCCGATCCAGGTCGCCATAGTGCTGTCGGAGCCGGGCCGCGATTTCACCGGCGGCGAATTCGTGCTGACCGAGCAGCGCCCGCGGATGCAGAGCCGGGTCGAGGTCGTGGCGCTCGGCCAGGGAGACGCCGTCGCCTTCGCCGTCCACAACCGGCCGGTCCAGGGCAGCAGGGGCAACTACCGCGTCAAGCTCCGCCACGGCGTCAGCCGCCTGCGCTCCGGCAAGCGCCATGCGCTGGGCATCATTTTTCACGACGCCAAATAGAATCGCGGGAAAGAATCCGGCCGCAAGCCTTGCCATGAGAGAGGCGAACCCCGATTGTCCGTTTGGCGACTGACGGCGGACGCGAGGACTTCGAGCGCCGGACCATGACCTACAAGCAGTTCAATGCATTCTGCCGCAGCCTCGCGGCGACCAGCCATGTCGTCCAATGGGGCGGGTCCCATGTCTGGAAGGTCGGCGGCAAGGTCTTCGCCATCGGCGGCTGGCAGGACGAGGAGCCGAGCTTCACCTTCAAGGTGAGCGAGATTTCCTACGAGATGCTGAAGGACATGCCGGGCCTGCGCCCGGCCCCCTATCTCGCCTCGCGCGGCATGACCTGGATCCAGCATTTCGCCAGGCCGGGGCTCGCGGACGACGCGCTCAAGGACTACATCCGGCAATCCCATCTCATCGTGTCGCGCGGGCTATCCAAGAAGAAGCAGCGGGAGCTGGGGCTCATCGAGCGGTAGACGAGCGGACAAAAATCCACGCTGACCTCAATTCCAAGATTCATTCTTCCGGCTGCAATTCCGAGCTCCACGCGACTTCCCACAAATGCTGGTCCGGATCTTGAAAATAGCCGGCGTATCCGCCCCAGAAGGTGTCCTGGGCGGGTTTCACGATGACGGCGCCGGCCCTCTTAGCCTGCGCCATCACCGCGTCGACTTCCTCTCGGGTCCTCACGTTGTGTCCGATCGAAATCTCCGTGGCGCTGGGGCGTCCGACGGGAAGCCCGGTATCTTTCGCAAGGCTCTTGCGAGGCCAGAGCGCGAGCTTGAGCCCATGCTCCAGGTCGATGAACACGACCGCGCCGTATTCGAATTGCGTTCCGATGATGCCTTTCGTCTTGAGGCCCAAGCCGTCCCGATAGAAAGCGAGCGACGCCTCCAGATCATCGACGCCCAAGGTAATGATGGTGATCCTCGGTTTCATGGCCGTTTCTCCTTCGGTAGGGACTTGTCGGTCGCGCTCGGCAAATCAAAGGGGTTTCTCCAGGTCACCTTTTTATCAGGCCCCGCTTCAGCGCCGGCACGCCACGTAATCCTGCGCCGGTTCGGGTTCGGAGCGCCCGCCCGTCTGCGCCAGGCAAAAAGGCGCGAGCCTTCTCGCCATCTTTTCGCTTAAGCTGCCGCCATGAGCTACACGATCTTCGGCGACAAGGGGTCCGGCGCCTTTTCCACCGAGGCGGCGCTCGCCGAAGCTGGCGCGCCTTACGCATTCCATGCGGTTTCCCTGCAAGAGAACGAGCAGAAGAAACCCGAATTCCTGGCGCTCAACCCGAGCGGCAAGGTTCCGGCGCTGCGCCTGCCCGAAGGTGCGGTCATGACGGAATCGGCCGCGATCCTCCTCGCCATCGCCGATCGATTCCCCGATGCCCGCTTGCTCCCGCCCGAGGGCAGCACGGCGCGCGCCCAAGCCTATCGCTGGCTCGCCTTCATGACCTCGGAAATCTATCCGATGGTCGAGTTGTCCGACTATCCCGAACGCTTCGCGCCCGAAGGGGCCGAAGCCGAAGCGCTGCGCGGCAAGGCGCGCGAGCGCATCCGCGAGCGGCTCCTGATCGTCGAGCGTTCCCTCGAAGGGCCGTGGTTCCTCTCGTCCGGCTTCTCGATCCTCGACATCTACGCCGCCATGTTCACGCGTTGGCGCGCCAGCATCGGCCCCGATTGGCTGGCGGAGGGACATATCCCCCGGCTGGAAGCGGTTTGCGCAGCGCTGCGCAAGAGGCCGGCGATCGCGCCGGTCTGGACTCGCCATTTTGGAAAATGAGGACGCGCTATCCGAGCCCGGCCGCTCGCGATGGGCATCAGCCTCGCACCGACGGCTGCGGCTCCGATGGCTCGCGCGGCATGACCTGAATCCAGCATTAAGCCAAGCCGGGGCTCTCGGCATTGGCTTGGTTTCAGGTGCCCTGATAGCCCAGAACCGGCCGTTGTCCGTGCTTGAACTCGCCAGATGGACGCTCCACGGCCTCGCATTCCTGCCGCCGAGCTTGCAATGCTTCAGCCAAAGCATCATGTGGATGACATGACGCAGACCAGCTGCCGCATTTTCCCCAAGCGTGGCCACTGCTTCGGCGTCGAAATCACCGAGGCGGGCGCCGTCCCGCGATCGCTAGGCAGCTTCAATGTCGAAGCGGAAGCCTGGGGATGGGTCATCGAGCAACAGCGCATCAGCGAACTCACCAAACGGTGGGACGCGGATCTGTTGCGCCTGCAGGGGACCGAGGTCCAATAGCGATAAGGCAATGGCGGCCATGGCCGGCCGCGACGCCATCAATGCGTCGTCGCTCCCTTGCGAATTCCCGATCGAGAGTGCCGGTCCTTCTCGAGGACCAGAACCACCGCTAGTCGTGGACGATCACGTTCAATAGCCCGCTGTGCACCTTCAGCCCGCCGTTGTACTCGATGAAGCCGAGCTTGCGGAACTTGTTCATGAAGAAGTTGATCCGCGAGCGGGTCGTCCCCACTTTCGCCGCCAGAATGTCCTGACTGACCCTCGGAATGACCGACTCCAACTTTCCCTCTTTGCCGAAGTTGGCAAGCAGCAGGAGAACGCGCGCCAGCCGTCGCTCGCTCGAATTGAACAGCTGATCCACCAGGTCCGCCTCGAACTGGATGTTTCGCGACAACAGGAACGTCACGAACATCTCGGACAGCATGGGTTCCGCGTGCAGCACGCCGATCATGGTCTGCTTGTCGATCTTGACGATGGTCGATTCCGCGAGCGTGATCGCCGAGGTCATGCGCAGCGGCTGGCCCGCGAGGCATCCCTCTCCGAAAAAGTCGCCGGCGGTCAGGATCCCCACGACTCCCTGCTTGCCATGCTCGGAGACCACGCTCAGCTGAATCTTGCCGCTTTGGATATAGAAGATGGAATCGGCCGGATCGCCTTGCTGAAACACGGTCTTCTTCCGTGGCAGCTTGACCGTTGTCTTGCCTGTGCCGACCGACGAGAGAAAGGACTTGGCGTCGAATACCGGCGCCTTGGTGAAATTCGCGCTCGCCCTTGCTCTGCGCTGCGATCCGTTGACCTTGCTTGGGCTCAGAGTCTGCATGATTGTCCTTTCAAGATTTGCCCGAGTGCAGCTCGCATTTTTGCATTCTACCGCCGGGGCGCCCCCGAAGCGAGCTTCGGATCGTCGGCCAGCGAGCCCGCGTCGGGAGTCGAGGAATGCCTTATTGATCGCGGCTGCTTTCCAGGTCAGGAGAAGTGATGCATGCCGCCAAATGCCCCGACCAGCCACAATGCCGCGAATACGACGAGCACCAGGGTGACTACGCCACCGAGACCTGTGCGGCCGTAGCGGCTGTAGCCATAGTAGCCACCCCCGCCGCCGAACAGCAGGACCAACAGGACGACGCGCTCAAGGACTATATCCGGCAATCCCATCTCATCGTGTCGGGCGCGCTCACCAAGAAGAAGTAGCGGGAGCTGGGGCTCATCGAGCGGTAGGTGGGCGGCAAAGATCAATCAGCCAACCAATACCATCGCCGTCGCCCATTTCGAGTTGCCTGCTTCCGTCGCCATCGTTCTCCTCCTACGACCGCCTTTCTTCAGCACCACGGTCGACACGCAGCATGCAACTCAATGGCCGTCGCGGTGATGATTTTCCTCCTGTGTCGCAGCAATGCGCCTCGTCAGTCAACCTTGCGCGGGCATGCCGTTCGGGTCCATTCACATCACTTTCCGGACATCGCCGTCGGGGTCGTCGACGCTGCGGTCGTACATGAAGGCGTGATCCTGAGCCGTGTCGGGATCGGAGCGCCCGCCCGCCGCCGCCAGGCAAAAAGGCGCGAGCCTTCTCGCCGCCTTTTCGCTTAAGCTGCCGACATGAGCTATACGATCTTCGGCGACAAAGGGTCCGGCGCCTTCTCCGCCGAGGCGGCGCTTGCTGAAGCCGGCGCGCCTTACGCATTCCACGCGGTTTCTCTGAAGAAGAACGAGCAGAAGAAACCCGAATTCCTGGCGCTCAACCCGAGCGGCAAAGTTCCAGCACTGCGCCTGCCCCAAGGCGAGGTCATGACGGAATCGGCCGCGATCCTCCTCGCCATCGCCGCTGCTCTCAACCCGTTGACGTGTAGTTTGTCAAAAGAACACGCGATATGTGTATTCCGGGCACCCTAAACAGCGCCCATAGAAGGGCATAGGATACCTGGGCCCGTAGTTCGGGGGACGAAAGAGGCAACTAAGCTCCGCCGGCGCGAGGGCGAGCACATGGCTTACAAGGCACGGGTCTGGTTGACAGCGCAGCCTGGGGAGGGGCGTGTCGACCTCGGCGTAGTGGAGGTTGACCCAAAACCTGTCCACGAGGAGCGCGTCCGCCTTGAATATGAGGGCAGGCCACGGTGGGGCCTAGTCGATCAGCTCGATCCCTATGATTGGGAAAAACGACCCGGCATCGTTCCGCGGATCCACGTAACGCTTATCCCCGCCTCGCAGGTAGGCCAAACCAAGGACCCGAGTGCGCAGAAAGCGCCTGGCGCTCGGCCGCTGCCTCGCGATGCCAGCGAACGGCAGGAATCGCAATCGGTCAATGCGACCGTATCATCAAGCCGGACGAAAGACGCGAGCGTGGAAATCGAGGCGCGCTTCCGTGCGGCCTTCGAGACGACCGGACATGGCATGGCGATCGTTGGCGTCGATGGCCGGTTCCTCGACGTCAACGATGCCGCCACGAAAATCTTCGGTTACAGCGAAAAGGAACTTCACCAGCGTGACTTCCAGTCGCTTACCCATCCCGACGACTTGGAGCTTGACCTTGCTCATGTGAAGCGCCTGTTGAATGGCGAGGCCAAGTCCTACGAAATGGAGAAGCGCTACATCCACAAGGATGGGCACATCATCTGGGCCCGGCTCAATGTCGGATTGATCCGCCGCGCGGACGGGCAGCCGCTCTACTTCGTATCGCAAATTCACGACATCACCGAACTCAAGAAGGCTGAGGAAGCCCGGAAACGGACCGACGCCGCGCTCATTCAGGCCCAGAAACTTGCAAAGCTCGGGTACTACCGTTGGTCCAAGCCGCTACAGAGGGTAGTCAGCTGCAACGACGAGTATCTGCAAATCCTGGGCCTGCCTTCGAAGTCGATGGCCGACAACTTGAAGGGCATGGAGCCTTACCTTCATCCCGACGATAGGGAGCGCATCGTCCGGGCGCACCGCGACGCCGAGGCCGGGGGCAAGTCGGCCGCCCTGGAGTTTCGAATCATTGGAGCCGACGGTACCATGCGTCATCTCCGCGACTTGAACGAGCCGGAACCCAATCCCGGCGGGCCGACGGAGACATGGTTTGGTACCGTCCAAGACATAACCGAACTGAAGCAGCGTGAGGAGGAGCTGGCCCGGCAGCACCGCCTTACGGCAATAGGCGAACTGTCCGGCGGAGTGGCGCATGATTTCAACAATCTGATGGCGGTCATCGCGGGCAGCCTCGAATTGATCCAGGACCGCATCAAGGGCGATGAAGCGGTCGCAGCCCTGGTCCAAAGCGGGCTGGCTGCCGTCGAGCGCGGCGCAGAGCTGACCCAGCGCCTGCTGGCTTTCTCTCGCAAGCAGCCTCTGACGCCCAGGCGAATCGACCTGAATTCGCTGATCGGTGAATTGATGGGCATTTTGCCCCGGGTCCTAGGGGCTACCATCAAGGTGGGATTTGAGCCGGGCGCCGCTCTTTGGCCGACCCTCGTCGATCCCGGACAATTGCAGACGGCGCTCATCAACTTGGCCGTCAACGCACGCGATGCAATGCCGGAGGGAGGTTCCCTTACGATTGCGACCTCCAACCGGCCGCTCGACCAGACCTACACCCAGCATGCGGGCGATCTCCAGCCCGGCGACTATGTTCAACTCTCGTTGAACGACACGGGCGAAGGTATGCCACCTGAGGTCGCCAAGCGTGCTTTCGAGCCATTCTTCACGACCAAGCCCGTCGGCAAGGGCACGGGCCTGGGGCTGAGCATGGTGTTTGGTTTTGTCAAACAATCTGGCGGACACGTCGAACTACACAGTGAGCAAGGGGTTGGGACGACTGTGCGCCTCTTGCTGCCCCGCGCGTCCCACGTTGAAACCGAGGCTGAAAAGGCACTGCACCGTCCGGCATCTTCGCCTGTTGCCGCAGGCACAGGCGTGGTGCTGCTGGTCGAAGACGAGCCGGCAGTCAGGGAGACGACCAGGAGAATTCTGAATGATCTGGGCTATCGCGTGATCGAAGCCCCCAGCGGGCCACAGGCAATTGCGATGCTCGAGAAGGGCGAGCCGGCCGACGTTCTCTTCACTGATGTCATCCTACCGCAGGGCATGAATGGCGTGGAAATCATGCGCCAGGCACTGCGCATCAGGCCGAACCTCAAAGTGCTTTTTGCGTCTGGATACACGAAGGATATTCTCATTCACGAGGCGCGCCTTGGCGCGGACGTGACGCTGCTCCAAAAGCCCTACCGGAAACGGCAGCTGGCGCAGGCATTGAAGACGCTGCTGGAATAGGTAGCTCGTGTGCAGTCCCCTAGGTCGTACGGCGGTGGTCAGCTCCAGGCGTCCGGTCTTGGCACTTCTCGGAAGTGCGAGCCGCAGCCATCATCACGCCTTGCGGTGTGAATCGGGCCCCGGGTCGCCGCCGGCGCCGGCCACGGCCAGCCTGCCGAGGTAGTGCGTCCAGCCCTTGTCGTGGGCGGCCGCGGTCTCCGCGTCGGGCAGGCCGCTATGGGTCATGCGCAGCAAGGTTCCCCCCGCCTGCTCGATCAGGTCGATCTCGATCAGGCTTGAGCCCGGCGGCACCTTCTTCCCCTCCTGCCAGCCGAAGCTGTAGGCGAGGCGGTGGACCGGGATCACCTCCGTGAACCGGCCTTGGGCAACGTCCTTTCCGGTGACATTGACCTGGTAGAGGCCATCGAGATGGGGCTCCACCGTTGCCTCGGTGCCCATCCAGCGCAGGATCTTTTCCGGGTCGGTGAGGAAGGCGAAGACGGTCGCCTGGGGCGCCGCGATCTGCACCTCGCGCCGGACGACGAACCCTTCAAGCATCAGAAACCTCCATCGGCAAAAGTTGAGCGCGAACCGCCGCTTCGACTGCCAGTCTCAGGTGAGCGGGACAGGGCCGATTTCAAGGCAAATCATGTTCTCACGCCAGATTTGTAACTCTATCATTCCGCCGATGCGGCTGCCCCCCACTCTCGCCTGGCTGGTCGACGAGGCCAGCAGCTCGCGCGGCGCCGATCACTTCCTTGCAACGCTCGGCGCGAAACTGATCGCCGACGGCCTGCCGCTCGCCGGCGGCGCGCTCACCCTGGCGGCGGCGCATCCGATCATCGCCCGGCGCACCTGGTTGTGGCGGGCCGAGACCGGCGCGGTGATCGAGGCGCTCGGTTTCGGCGCATTGGTCTCGGCCGGACAGGGAAGCGGCCAGACGCTGGACAAGACCAGCCGCGACTGGCTCGAAGGGCTCGGCACCGGGCTGGTGCAGGAGCATGTCGCCGGACCGGCATCCGATGGCCCTGCGTCGGCCGGCCCGCTGCTCGCCTGGGCGCTCTCCCGGCCGGTCACAGAGCCCGAATCCGCGCTGTTGCATCAGGCGGCGCGCTTCGCCGCGGCGCCGCTTGGCGGACTGACCACGCGGGCGACGCTGGCCGCCCTGCTCGAGGCCTATCTCGGCCGGCGCGGCGCGGCGCAGGTGCTGGCCGGACGGTCGCGGCGCGAGACGGGCGAGACCATCCGCGCGGTCCTGCTCTATGGCGATTTGCGCAGCTTCACCGAGCTGTCGGAATCCATGGCGCCGGCGGCGGTGGTGGCGGCGCTGGACGCCTGGTTCGACCGCATCGCCGGCGCCGTTCACGCCTTCGGCGGCGAGGTGCTGAAATTCATCGGCGACGGCGTGCTGGCGATCTTCCCGATCGGCGAAAGGCCGGCTTCCGCCGCCTGCGACGCCGCGCTCAGCGCCGTGGGCGCCGCCCGGGCCGGCATGGCTCATCTCGACCAGGCGCGCAGACAGAAAGGCCTGCCGTCCCTGCAGTTCGGCCTGGCCCTGCATCTGGGCGAGATGCTGTGGGGCAATGTCGGCACCGCCGACCGGCTGGATTTCACCGCGATCGGCGCGGCCGTCAACCTGGTGAGCCGACTCGAAGGCCTCTGCCGGCCGCTCGGCCGCAGCCTGCTGGTCAGCGGCGCGGTCGCGGCGGAGACCACGACGGTGCTGGTCCCGCTGGGCGAGCACCGCTTGCGCGGCATCGCCGACCCTTGCGCGGTCTTCACCCTGCCGGAGCAATGAGCGAGACCGGGGCTGGCGTCTCGGGAGACTTTGCGCCGAGGCTTCGCTTGGACCACTATGGGTGGCGCGCTCAGCGCAGGGGATGTTGAGCGAATTGGGGCAAGACCGGTCAAGCAACAAGGGTGAGCGCTTTCCCGTCGGCTTCTCGTTCCGAAGGCTCGAGACGGCGCTCGCGCGCATACCAGAACAGCGCTTCAACCTTGCCGTCCTGGCGCTCTATGTCCTGGCGGTTGGCGTCACCATGCTGGCCCATGAGATGTGGTTCGACGAGATCCAGGCCTGGCTCATAGCGCGCGACAGCCACGGC
>DATNJA010000277.1:0-10379 GCA_035604155.1 Candidatus Udaeobacter sp.
GACATGTCATAGAGGCAATAGCCCTCGCGCCGATCGATGACGAGATCGATGCCGGCCTTCTGCCAGAACTTGGTCTTGTCGGGATTCCAGAAGCGGATGGCCTTGTCAAAAAGGTCCTGCTTCGAGTCGAACTTGAACAAGCCGTAGTCGTACATCGGTTGCTCCATCAGGCATCTATTGACCGACTGCCAACCTGTTGTGATATAATCAGGTCATAGAATGTTTGTCAATCGGTCACTTTATGGCCGAACTGCGCAATCCATCTGGGGTGCCGGTCAATTGATTTTGCCTACCGGAGAAAATGCTCGCCCGCCATGTCATGATGCCTTCATGAGACCCACCGGCATCCGCCTCAACAAGACCGACCGGCAGGCCCGCATCGTGGCGGAACTGCGCGCAACGCCGGCGATCCGGGTGAACGAGCTTGCGGATCTTCTCGGCGTCTCGACCGAGACCGCACGGCGCGATCTTGCCGAACTCGACGGGCGCGGTCTCATCAACCGCACCTATGGCGGCGCCATGCGTCCCGTCGGCTTCGAGCCGGCACTGGCCGAGCGCGAAGCCCTCATGGTTGCCGAGCGCGAACGGATCGCGACTGCCGCGGTGAAGCTTGTCGAGCCCAATGACATCCTGATGATCGGCGGCGGCGCCACGACGTCGCGCTTCGCCCGCAGGTTGGCCGCCGAACGCAACCACGTCACGGTCATCACGCACGCCTTCTCGATTGCCGCAGTCCTGGCAACCAATCCCCTGCACAAGGTGCTGATGGTGCCCGGCCAATATGACGGCCGCGAGGGCCTCATCCATGGGCCCGACACGATTGAAGCGCTGCAGCGCTTCCGCGCCAACAAGGCCTTTCTCGGCGCCAGCGGATTGACCGCGGAAGGGCCCAGCGACGCCGGGATGGGCCCGGGCCTGGTCTACGGCGCCATGATGCGCCGCTCCGCACAGACGATCATTCTTGCGGACCACTCCAAGTTTGATCGTCCTTCGCTGGCCGTCTATGGCTCATGGTCCGCTGCAACCACGCTGATCTCGGACATGCCCCCCGAAGGCGAGCTTGCAACTGCGCTGTCTTCGGCCAACGCCAAATTCCTCTGGGCCGCGACGAACCAGGCCTATTGATCAATCGTCTGCAGCCGCGGCGGGCCCGTGGGGCGCAACCGGGTCCTAGCTGCATCATGCGGATGAATTAGGCCTGTTGCCGCGCTTGCCAGTCCCTCAGGCCGCAGCGTCGCCCTTCGCAGGCACGAAAGAAATCGGCGGTCCCAAAGGGACCGCCGATCTTCCGTCTCCGGCGGCCGCAGGTCAGCGCTTGGCAGCCCTCTCGGCGTCGGTCAGCGCGCCGTCCGGCAGGCCCTCATAGATGAGCCGGCCGATCTCGTCGAACTTCTTCGGATCGCTGGCCTTGATGTAGAAGGCGCCGATGATGCCGATGCCGACGACGGCAATGTCGATCCAGACGATGTAGTTGGCGAATTTGTAGCCGCCGCCCAGGAAATCCATGTTGGAGAGGCAGAGATAGACGACATAGGCCTGGGTCACGAGAGCGATCAGGGGCGCCACCAGAGTCTTCCACCAGTGGTGTTCCTCGCGATGATGGGTCCGGAAATACATGATGATCGCCAGCGATACGACCGCCTGGGCCGCCAGGATGATGACCACGCCCAGCACCGCGAACAGGCCGTAGACGCCGAGATAGGCCTGCCCGTTCGGGTCGTTCCAGCCGTCATGGAGCGCATAGATCACGATGCAGAGCGCAGCGATCGCACTCTGGGTAAAAGACGCCACGTGGGGCGAACGGTGCACCGGATGGGTCTTGCCGAGCGACCCGGGAAGCAGGCGTTCGCGGCCGAGAGCATAGAAATACCGGGCCGCGGTATTGTGGAATGCCATGCCGCAGGCGAATGATCCGGTCAAGATCAGGATGCTCATCGCGACGGCGACCCAGCTGCCGATGAATTGCGTCGCCGGCTGAAAGTAGAATACGGCCGAGTTGTTCTGCGCCACGTTGATCGCGTCGTCGAGCTTGGGGTAAGCCGAGAGGCCGGCCCAGCATAGAGCCGTGTAGAAGATGCCGAGTCCGACCACCGAGATGTACATCGATAACGGCACGATGCGCTTGGGATCGCGGGATTCCTCCGCATAGTTCGGTGCCATCTCGAAGCCGACCCAGGACCAGAAGGCGAAGAAGAGGCCGATGCCCGCCGCTCCCGCCGCCAGCTTGTTGTGGGCCGCGAAGCCTTGGAGCGCCAGGACAGGATTGAGCGCCGAGAGCTGCACGTTGGCGCCGTTTCCGGCATGGGCGAATACGCCGATTGCGAAAATAATTAGGATGGCGACTTCGGCGACCAGCGCCACGCCCAGGATCGCCGTGGAAATCTTCACGTCGAAATAGGTCAGGATCGAGATGCCGGCGATCATGGCAAGCGCCAGGATCGGCCAGGGCACATTGATGCCGGTCCACTGCAGGATGTCGACATTGCCGAAATAGGCGAAGCCGCCGGCGAGCGACACTTCGAACATCGAATAGGCGAACACCGAGCCGAAGCCGAAGCCCATGCCGAGCTCGCGCCCCAGGCCATGGCTGATGAAGGAATAGAAGCCGCCCACGGCGGTCACCTTGCCGGCCATCTCGCAATAGCCGACGGAGAAGATCAGCAGGACGACCGTGGCCACCAGGAAGGCGGCGGGAGCGCCGAAGCCATTGCCGTTGCCGATGACGATCGGCACGTTGAACAGCATGGCCGAGATCGGCGCCGATCCGGTCACGGTCAGGAACAGCACGCCGATGAGTCCGACGGCCTTGGTATGCAACTTGTGGACATCGCCGCGGCCGGCGACGTCGTAGCCCAATGAAGGGCTACTTTTCCCCTGCCCCGAACTGCGCTCCATCGTCATGAGTCTCCCTCCTGGCTTGACGTCACCCATTGATCCGGCCCATCCGCTCATCGTCCCGTGGCGGTTCCGGCATATAGACCCGCTTTCGCCCGTTCTCGCTGGCGGGCGCGCCGCGGATTCGCCTAGCGGGCCATTTTCGCCAGATTCGCAGTCCGCCGTCGAGCGGTTACCGCTTCAGTCCGAAACGACCCAATCTTAGTTCGCCTGCCCCGTCACAGGTAGGAAGGTGGCAAGCGACACAAAATCTGCGGACATAATAACAGTCTCTGTTGGAGACTCCAACATGATTCCCGCCCGGTCGCGCGGCCTGTCGCGGCGAATAGGTATAGCTGCAATGCCGCTCACGAAGAAAACTTCACTTGGGAACCACCAAGCATTTTGCGGTTCTCCCAACATTCGTGTAAAAAGGGGCCGGCGTCTATGCGCCGCCAGAAGAGTGTCAGGAGAGCCGCCCGGTGGATTTCATTTTCATGCTGACGCGCCAGGACCAGACCGTCACCGATTGCCTGGAGGTCTTCGAGGAAATCCGGCCGCTGGGCCTGGGCCATGTCGGCTTCAAGGATGTCGGCGTCGACCGTGGCACGCTCCAACGCCTTACCCGGGCGATCAAGGATTCCGGCGCCGTCAGCTATCTCGAGGTCGTCTCGACCAACCGGGAGGCCGCTCTCAACTCGGCGCGCATTGCGGTCGAGATCGGCATCGACCGGCTGATGGGCGGCACCGACGTCGCCGAGATCATGAAGGTCGTGGGCCGAACCGGCACCGCCTATTACCCGTTCCCCGGCAAGCCCGTGGGCCATCCGACCAAGCTCGGTGGCACGCCCCAGCAGATCGAGGAGCATTGCCGGAGCTTCCTTGCCTTGGGCTGCGCGGGTGTCGACCTGCTGGCCTATCGGGCGACCGAGGCCGAGCCCATCGAGCTGGTCAAGGCGGCACGGCGCGGTCTCGGGCGGGAGGGTTATCTCATCTGCGCCGGGAGTGTCGACAGCCCCATGCGCATCCAGGCCCTGAAGGAGGCGGGCTGCGACGCCTTCACCATCGGCTCCGCCGCCTTCGACGGCTCCTTCTCGAGGCGCAAGGGCCGGCTCGCCAGCCAGCTCCAGGACATCGTCGCCGCGGCGGCTTAGAAGATTTCCAAATACTCGTTGCGCTCCCAGTCGGTGACGTGGCTGCGGAAGCGGGCGAGCTCATGGCGCTTGACCGCCAGGAACAGCTTCAGGAACTCAGGCCCCAACATGGCGCCGAAGGCCTTGTCGCTTTCGAGATGGGAAAGCGAGTCCTCCAGGCTGCGCGGCAGCTTTTCATGGGTGGGATCGTCCTCGCTCGGGCCCACGGATTGGGGCTTCAGCTTCAGCTTGCCCCTGAGGCCCAACAGGCCGGCGGCGAGCGTGCCGGCAGCCGACAGATAGGGATTGGCCAGGGCCGAGGCCCCGCGCATCTCGTGATGGGTTGCCGAATCCTTCGATGCCTTGACTCGGACCAAGGCCGAGCGGTCGTCGATCCCCCAGCTGATGTTGGACGGCGCGAAGGTGTGGGGCTTGATCCGGTGGTAACAGTTGGGCGTCGGGCCGGCCAAGGCCATCAGTGCCGGCGCATGGGCAAGGATGCCGGCGGCGAACTGCCGCGCCGCGACCGAAAGCCCGTCCTTGTCGGCGGGGTCGAGGAAGGCGTTCCGTCCGCTCTTGCTGTCGACCAGGCTGATGTGGAAATGGCAGCCGCAGCCGGCCGTGGTCGCCGAGGGCTTCGACATGAAGGTGGCGAGGTAGCCCTCGCGATGTGCCACCTCCTTCACCGTGTTGCGGAACGTGAAGGCCTTGTCGGCCGCTTCGAGTCCGGCGGCGGGGCCATAGTTGATCTCGAACTGGGAGGCCGCGTATTCGCAATTGTGGGTGATGACGTCGATGCCGATGCCGATCAAGTTGTTGAGGATGGCATCGATGGCGCCGACATAATTGTTGCGCGTCGAGTTGAAGATATGGACGCCGCCGAAAAGCGGCTCTTTGCTGTCCCGGGTGAGAAGGTAGAACTCGTACTCGTGGCCCATCACCACCCGGAAGCCCATCTGCGCCGCCTCGTTCAGGAGCCGGCGCAGCACGTAGCGCGGGGCCGCCTTGTAGGGCGTGTCGTCCTGGAAATGGGGATCGCAGATGACCTTGGCCGTGTCGGCCTGCCAGGGCACCCGGCGCAGGGTCGAAAAGTCGGGATAAAGCTTGGAGTCGCCGTAGTTGATCTCCTCGTTGAGGCCGGTGCCGGAAATCACGTTGGAAGCCGTGTCCTGACCGAGGATGCCGCCATAGAAATTGAGGCCCTTGCGCGCATAACCCTCGACGGCGTCGATGGGCACCAGCTTGGAGCGCGAGATGGCGTGAAGGTCCGGCAGTTCGAAACGCAGGAAAGCGATCCCCTCGGCCCGGAGCTTTGCGACGTGCTGGCTGATGGCATCCTTGGTCTTGGCGGCTTTGGCCATGAAGCGGGTTCCCCGATCTGGACCGTCGTTCAGGCGACGGCGCACTCATTGTGGATTCGCACGCGGGGCGAAGGCTAGCCCGAGTAATCTGGCAGGTTCAACACCGATGTTGCGACTTGCAACGGTTTTCGCCGCAAGCAACACTCCGCCCCAACCATCGGGGCAAGCGGCAGGCAGGATCCGAACATGCGATTGAAGGGCAAGCGGGCCTTCGTCAGCGGGGCCGGCGGGGGCATCGGCGAGGCGACGGCGCGCAAGTTCGCAGCCGAAGGGGCGGCGGTGATCGCCGCCGACATCCGCCCGGAGGCGGCCGAGGCCGTCGCCGCGAATATAACCGCAGCCGGCGGCCGGGCGGTGGCGCTGGCCGGCGACGTCGCCGACGCCGCTTCTTGCCAGGCTCTGCTGGATCGGGCCGCTGCCGCCTTCGGCGGCATCGACGTGATGTTCAACAATGCCGGTATCGTGCTGGCCACCGACGAGGGGCCGGTCGAGACTCCCCTCGACATCTGGGACAAGACCATCCGGATCAACCTGACCGGCGTCTTCCTCGCCTGCAAATACGGCATTCCCCATCTGCTCGCCGCCGGCGGCGGGGCCGTGGTGAACAATGCCTCGGTGGTCGCCCTCGTCGGCTCGGCCTATCCCCAAATCGCCTACACCGCGGCCAAGGGCGGCGTCGTCTCCATGACCCGCGAGATGGCGGTCCTCTATGGCCGCAAGGGGCTTCGCTTCAATGCCGTCTGCCCGGGGCCGGTCGATACCAGCCTGGTGAAGGCCTTCATCGGCGAAGCGGGCAATTGGCGGAGCCGCCGGCCCTATATGCCCATGGGCCGCATCGGCAAGGTGGAGGAAGTGGCCAATCTTGTCGCCTTCCTCGCTTCCGACGAGGCCTCCTACATCACCGGCGCCGCCTATGCCGCCGATGGCGGCATCTCCGCGGCGTATGTCATCCGGGATGAGGACTGAGGAATTCTAACTGCGGTCGGCCCGCCCAAGGATCTCGTGCAGGCGGTGGTTGAGGGGTGCGAGAGCCGCCTGTGCCTGTTTGTAGACGGCGAAGAAATCGCCATAGAGTTCATGGCGCTTCGGGTCCGGGTCGGTATGGTCGAGGACCGTGACGCATCGCTCGACCGCCGCCTCGGGCCCGGCGAAGAATCCGACGCCGATCCCGGCGACCAGCGCCGCGCCGAAGGAGGCATCGCCGTTGCCCGGCCGCTCGACGGTGAGGCCCGTTACGTCGGCGATGATCCGACGCCAGGTGGCGCTGCGCGCACCGCCGCCGATGAGCTTCACCACATCGAAGGAAAGCCCGAGTCCTCGCGCGGCCTCCAGGAGATCGCGGATCGAATAGGCGATGCCTTCATAGAGGGCGCGGGCGAAATGGGCTCGGCCATGGCGCATGGTCATGCCGATGAAGTCGGCGCGCAACAGCGGATCCCAGTAAGGCGCGCGTTCGCCCAGAAGATAGGGATGGAAGATGAGTCCCTCGGCGCCGGGCGCGATGCCGCTCGCGAGCCGGTCCATTTCGCCGAAAGCGGCCGCGCCGTCGCCGCCTTCGGCCGGCAGAAACATGTTGTCGCGCAGCCACCGGTGGGCCGAGGCGCAGGAGTTGGTGCCCGTCGCGGTGTAGTACATGCCGTCTACGATATGGGGATAGCAGGAGATGGGCGGGTTCACGCTCGGCCCCCGGGTCGCCAGATAGAGCACGGCCGAGGTCGCGATCTTGATGGCGCCGATCCCCGGCGCGATCGCACCGACGCCGAAGAACTCGACCGTGGTGTCGTTGGAGCCGCAGACGACCGGCGTGCCTTCGGCGAGGCCCGTTTCGGCGGCGGCCTTGCCCGTCACCTGTCCCACCACATCGCTCGGCCGGACGATCGGCGGCAAGGTCTCCAAGGGCCAATCGATGAGCGCCGCCAGCTCGCGCGACCAGCCCTTGGTCCGGTCGTCGGCCATGAGGGCGCCGACGGCGTCGCTGTAGTCTGTCTCCCAGGTTCCGGTGAGGCGCGTGCGCAGATAGTCCTTGGAAATGTATAGCCGGCGCACGCGGCGCATCGCTTCGGGCTCATGGCGCTTCAGCCAGAGCAGCATCGCCAGCGACCAGGTCGGGTTCACCCGGTTGAGGGAGGTGCGGATGATCGTCTCGCCGGCCTTCTCGTGCAGCTCGCGGGCTTCGGCGGCACTGCGCTGATCGCTCCACATGATGGCGGGACGGACCGGACGATCTTCGGCGTCGGTCAGCACCGGGATATGAGCGCCGCCGGAAAAGCCGATGCCGGCGATGTCCGCCGGCGCGATGCCGGCCGCCTTCAGCGCCGCGGGAACGGCATGGCGGACTGCCGCGTACCATTCGTCGGGATTCTGCTCCGACCAGCCGTATTTGGGATTGCTGGTCGCCACCGGATGGGACGCCTCGCCCGCCAGCGATCCATCGGCGCGGATCAGCGTCGCCTTCAGGCTGCCGGCCCCAAGATCGATGCCGAGTAGATGTGCGGCCCGCGCCATGCTGTCCCATCCCTGGAGCATTTTCCGCCGAAGTGGGCACCGGTTCGGCGCAGAAAATGCGACAAAACTAAAGAATGTACAGCATGTTCCGATCCAATTAGATCGGAACATGCTGTAGAGCGATCGGGGCGTTTTATCGCAGGTCGGGCGCGGCTGCGCCAAGGCATAATTGTTGGAGGCGCCATGTTTGCTGTGGTAATTTCCAACCTTGCGCCGGGACCGGCGCGGCCCGCAGAGGCGTGACCATGTCCATCACTCTAGTGGCTGCTCAGCTCGACCAGAGCCTCGTGGGCGAGCGCGTGCCCCTCGACCAGATCCCGGTCATCGACTTCGGCCCTTTCCTCAAGGGAGGCCCGGCCGAGCGCAAGGCGGTCGCTCGCAAAATCGCCGAGGCTTGCCGCAATATCGGGTTCTTCTACCTGACCGGCCACGGCATTCCCTCAGGCATGGTCGAAGGCGTCTTCGCCGAGGCCAAGCGCTTCTTTGCCCAGCCGAGCGAAACGAAGCAGAAGATCGCCATCGAGAAATCGGCCTGCCACCGCGGCTACTTCGCGCTCGGCGGCGAGAACCTCGATCCCGAGAAGCAGCGCGAGGCGGGCGATTTCAAGGAGGGGCTCAAGATCGGCCGCGACCTGTCGCCCGATCATCCCCTGGTCAAGGCCGGTACGCCGCTGCACGGGCCCAACCAGTGGCCGGACAATCTTCCCGGCTGGAAAGACGTGATGCAGGGCTACTACGACGCGCTGGTGAAGCTCGGCCGGGAGATTATGCATGCCTTCGCGCTTGCTCTCGAGCTGCCGGAGACTCACTTCGACCGCTGGCTCACCGGGCCCATGGCGACCCTGGGGCCGCTGCATTATCCGCCCCAGCAAGGCCGCATCACGGCCCAGCGCATCGGCGCCGGGGCGCACACGGATTTCGGCTGTCTCACCATCCTGGCCCAGGATTCCGTGGGCGGCCTCCAGGTGCACAACAGCGCCGGCCATTGGATCGACGCGCCCTATGTCCCGGAGAGCTTCGTCGTCAATATCGGCGACATGATGGAGCGTTGGACCAACGGCGTCTTCAACTCGACCCAGCATCGGGTGATCAACGCTTCGGGCCGCGACCGCTATTCCCTGCCTTTCTTCTTCGATCCCGTGTTCGAAGCCGATCTCACCTGCCTCGAGACCTGCCAGGGACCCGGCAATCCCGCCAAATACCCGCCCACCACCGGCGGGCAATATCTGCTCGACCGGATCGACGCCACTTTCGATTATCATCGGGATAAGGAAGGGCATCGGGACAAGGACCGGAAGACCTGAGCGTCACCTCGGAGCAGCTTTGCGCGGCTTAAGATCGGCGCTACGCTCCGGCACCGATCCCTGCCCTTTCCAACGCATCCATGACCCCCGCCGACATCGGCCTATCGGTCGCCGTCCAGCTCCTCTGGGGCTTCGGCTTCGTTGCCGCCAAGCCGGCGGTCGCGCATTTCCCACCCTTGATGCTCATGGGCATGATGTACGTGGTTACGTGCCTGTGCTTCGCGCCGCGGTTGAGGCGCATCCGCACGCCCTTGCCATCGCTGCTTCTGATCTCGACTTTCGTGGCGACGGTGCAGGGGGCGCTCATCTTTAACGCCCTTGCCGCCCTGCCCGCTTCCATCTCGATTCTTCTGCTCCAGACCCAGGTGCCGTTTTCCGTATTCTTCGCCTGGCTCCTGTCGCGGGAACGGCCGAGCCCGGCCAGGCTGCTCGGCATCCTGATGGCCTTCGCCGGCGTCGCCATCGTCGCCGGCGCGCCGACGGGGACGGCTTCCTTCTGGCCGGCCGTGATGATGACCGCGGGCTCGGCTTCCTGGTCCTTCGGGCAGGCCGCCGCCAGGCGTTTCGCGCGCGACGACGGCATGACGCTCACCACCGGCATCGCGGCAATGGCGATTCCCCAGGTGGCGATCGTGTCGGCCTTGACCGAGCACGGCCAGCTGGCCGCGCTCACGAGCGCCTCGCTCTACATCTGGACGATCTTCGCCTTCTTCTCCCTGGGCGGCTTCGTCCTCGCCTATGCCATCTGGTACGGCCTGCTTCGCCGCTATCGCGTGGACCAGGTGACCCCCTTCGCCTTGCTCATGCCGATCATCGGCGTGGTCGGCAGCTACCTCTTTCTCGGCGAGCCGGTATCGGTCTCCGAACTCGCCGGCGGCGTCATCATCCTGGCTGGCGTCGCGGTCGTCGTCTGGGCGAAAGAGCCGGCGCGCCTGAGGGCAGGCTAGGTCGCCGACCCCAGCTCCCGCCGGTTACGAGCAACTACACCGGCGGCCTGGTCGGATATTTTTTCTTGAGGCTGCTCGAGGGCGACTTGCTTACCGGATGGACGGCGTAGAAGAAGGTCACCTTCTTCTTCGCCTCGTAGACCAGGGCCGTTCCGGCGGGGATCCATAGAATGTCGCCGGCCCCGGCCCGATATAGCTTCTTGCCGACTCGAAGGTCGAGGCGCCCGTCCTTGATGAACAGCACCTCGTCATAGG
>DATNJA010000278.1:0-10077 GCA_035604155.1 Candidatus Udaeobacter sp.
TGGAGCAGCAGAGCTGTCAGCGACGCGCCGGCATTCGCGAAGTTCGAAAGGGGTTGCAGGGCAATCGCCGAGAGAGCGAGACCCATCATCAGGCAACGAAGAGCCAGCGATATTCTCACTGCGATACTCCAATGGTTACAGCGTATATTCCGAGATCTTCGACTACTTCAAGGTCTTCTGCAATCGGCAGCGCGCTCATGCCAGCTTGCAGCACGTGAGCCCGGTCGACTATGAAAACTCACGAAGAGTGACTGATTCAACCTGTCCGGAGAACCCGGGCTAGCTCGGAGTGAGTCTATCTTCTGGCAGTTCAGCTCGCTCTCGAATGAGCCCACTCTGACCCCAGTGCTTCCGCTATTTCCCGACTGGCTCTTGCGAGTGAAAGAACGGTCGGAAGGGCCGTTCTCCGAAGGAGTTGTTCTCGGGCCCGGCTCTTGCAGTGGCCGGGCAATGGCCGTACATTGGGGACAGGAGAGTTGCCATGGCGAACATAGCTTCGAAATCGGCCGGCGGCCGCACCCGCGCGCAACGCCTTGAGACGCGGGTGACGGTGGAGCAGAAGACTCTTATCGAACATGCGGCGGCCCTCCAGGGCCGGACGGTTACGGATTTCGTGTTGACAAGCGTTCAGGACGCCGCCCGGCGGGCGATCGAGGAACATCAGAAGCTCGAACTCTCAGTCCGCGGCAGCCAGGCATTTGTCGAGGCGCTGTTGAACCCGAAGCCCGTCAACAAGCGCCTCCGCGATACGGTCCGGCGCTATCGCGAAGCCACCGGCGTATAACGGGTGCCGGGCGCATCCGCGGGATTGCTTCGGGTCGAGGCCCTCGGTCCGCACCATGATCGCAGTTCATTCGCCAGTGGCGTCGAACCTCTCGACCGATATTTCCGAAATCAGGCCGGGCAGGACGCGCGCAGGAACATGGCGGCGCCGTTCGTGCTCGTACTGCCGAACGGCGCCATCGGCGGCTACTACACGCTTTCAGCGACGGGCCTGAAGCTCGCCGAGTTTCCAGTCGACATCACGCGCAAACTTCCCAGGTATCCGCTCGTTCCGGCGGCGCTTCTGGGCCGGCTTGCTGTCGACCAAAACTACCAAGGACGGGGCTACGGCCGGTTCCTGCTTGCCGACGCTCTGTTTCGCGCTGTCCGTAGCGAGATCGCATCGTTCGCCGTTATCGTCGATGCGAAGGACGAGGCAGCGCGCCGCTTCTATGTGCGCGAGAGCTTTTTGCCTCTTCCGGAGCAGCCGCTCAAGCTGTTCCGGCCGATGGCGGATCTGGCGAAGCTCTTCAAGAGGGAAGCCTAGGCAATCGGCGGGGATAGAGCCTTGCGTTTCGAGCGCGCTAAGTCGCTACGTCGGGAAATGCGGTCGGAGCAAACTCGATTGCCGGCAGTTCAGCTCGCTCTCGAATAAGTCCACTCTGATCCCGGTGCTTCTGCATCGGACGGTTCGACGGGCGGAAGTTTTCCTTGCTCCCTGAGGCAAGGAAGGCCTCCGCCAACGCATAGCCTATGCCGGAGGACCCGCCGGTGATGAGGACGGAATTGTCCGATAGCCGCATGGTCAGCGTGCTCGGCTAGGCATTTGCCGGATGCCCGACCGACTGGGCGAACAGCACCCGCTGTTCGGGGCCAAGTCCCAGTTCGCGTGCCAGGCCGCTTCTGTTGCAATTGTGGAACCATGCCGCCAGGCCCTCGGCCGCGGCGAACAGATGGACGTTTTGCGCGATGAGGCCCGTGTCCACGAAGTAGTAGGACTTCTGCACTTCGGGTTCCTGAAGCCCGGGCTCCTGAAAGCCCGCGGTATGGGTCAGGCGGTCGACGTCGGCGACATAGATCAGCTGAACCGGCGCCGTGGCGCCGACGCCTCTTTGGCCGGGCGTCAAGGCGCCGGCCCGAAGGTCGCCGGCGGCGACCGGCTTCAACAGGTTGTCGGGCCCGTCATACAGGTAGGCGCCCTCGCAAAGCAGGACATAGAGGTCGATCTCCTGTGAGTTGCTGGCCGAACCCGCCGTCCTGCCCGACAGTCCGAACGGCCCCACCTTGCGATTGACGCCATTTGCGGCCCAGAGCAGGTTCGAGAGCTGCTGCTGGGATAGGGGTGCGGCACTGATCTCCCGGATGGTGCTCCGCTTCACCAGCGCGGCGAAGACCGAAGCCCCCGTAACGTCCTTTGGTGCCGGCAAGGCGATGACCGCGAGTCCCGCGGCATCGGGCCGTGAGACAATCGTCATGGGCAGCTCTCCGGGCCGGCCTGGCCCTACTGTTCTCGCCACGCTCCGATTCGAGCCCGGGCGAACGATCACATCATGGGCGCGAACGGCGCGGCCCTCGTTGATCCTGGTCAAGAACCGGAGCTGTCCGTGCGGCCGGTCTAAACGAGGCCAGAGAGATAGACGCGGTTTTCGTGCTTCGTCATGCAGACATTGGCGACAAATCGCGCGACGGCTTCTTGCGTGACGATAAATTCCTTTACAGTTATATAACGGTATGATTATATATCTCCCATGACCCCGTTCGAAGCCATAGCCGAGCCGAACCGCCGTCGCCTGCTGGAACTCCTGCGCAGCGGAGAACGGGCGGCGGGCGATCTGGTGAAGGCTACGGGGCTCAGTCAGCCGGGGGCGTCCAAGCATCTGAAACAGCTGCGCGAGGCCGGCCTGGTCAGCGTACGCGCGGAAGGCCAGAAGCGGCTCTATCGCCTGGAAGCCGGCGAGTTGGCCGCCCTCGATTCCTGGCTCGAGCAGTTCCGGCAGTTCTGGGCGGATCGCCTCGACGCCCTCGATGAGCACATGGAGAAGGAACAGTGATGGACGCGAAGAACCTTTTGCGCGACGCGCCGAAAGGCGAGGTCACGATGAAAGACGACCGCATGCAGGTCGTCTTTCGCCGGCGTTATGCGAAGCCCGTTGCCAAGCTGTGGGCCGCCCTGACCACCCCGGAGCGCCTGGAGGACTGGCTCGGAGCGGCGAAAATCGAGCTGCGTGTCGGCGGGGCGCTGCGCATCACCGCCGCGAACGGCAAAGTGCTGGAGCTCAGCGTTAGCCGGGTCGATCCCCCGCATGTCCTCGGCTGGTCTTGGGAGATCGACGGCCTCAACACCTCGGTCCTGTTCGAACTCGCGCCGGACGGCGACGGTTGCCGGCTCACGCTCACCCATAGCGGGCTCAACGCGCGCGGCCGGGGCGCTGGCGTGCGCGCTGGATGGCACGCCGTTCTGGAAGGGCTGGCGGATTCCCTTGACGGTCGGGCGACGCCCTGGGCCGTCAAGGAGCAGCGCGAGGCCGCCGTCGCGCCGCTCTATCCGCCGCTGCCGGCGTAACCGGCGAATAGATGCTTGCCGCCTGGCGGCTTGCTGGCCGAGATAGAGAAGGGATCGTCATGGGTTTCACCAAGGCATCCATCCTGCTCGCCGCCATGGCGATCTCGGCTCCGGCCGCCGCGCAGGCGGCATGTGATCCCGCCGCCGGCCTGACATTCATCTGCGGCTTGATCAATGCCGAGGACCTGGTCCAGCTGCCGGGCACGCCGTGGATCCTCGCCAGCGGCCTGGCCGATGGCGGGCAGGCCCAGGGCCACATCTATCTCGTGAACGCGCAGGACCGGACGTTTCAAGTGCTGCTCCCGGGCCACGTCGTCTACCGGCAGGACAGCGAGACATTCGGCGCCTGCCCGGGAGCGCCCGACGAGACGAAATTCTCGGCCCATGGCCTCAGCCTGCGTGCTGGCTCCGGATCTGAACACACGCTCTATGTCGTGCATCACGGCGAACGGGAGTCGGTCGAGGTCTTCAAGCTCAACGCCGGACCCGCGGCGCCGACCCTGACCTGGGTGGGCTGCGTCCTCTATCCGGCTGGCGTCGTGGGGAATGGCGTGGCGGCCTTGCCCGGCGGCGCTTTCGCGGCAAGCGTTTTCGTGAGAACCGACGATCCGAAGTCGATCGACAAGCTGACGGCGGGGCAGCCGGAAGGCGGCATGCTGATCTGGCGGCCCAAATCTAGATGGGAAGACGTGCCCGGCGCGGCGGCGATTTCGGCGGACAATGGGGTCGAAGCCTCGCCGGACGGCAAGCAGCTCTTCGTGGCAGGAACGGGCGACGAGACCGTGGTGCGCCTGTCGCTCGACGGCGCGGCCGGGGACCGGGCCGTGATCAAGACCGGATTCCATACGGACAATCTGCGCTTTGGGTCGGATGGCTTCCTCTACGCCGCCGGTGCGCGCGACAGCGTGGCAAACCTGATCGCCTGCGCGCCCAACACCAATCGGCGCTGCACCGGTCCATTTTCCGCGATGAAGATCGATCCCGTGACGCTTCAGGCCTGGGAGGTCGTCCGTCACTCGGGATCGCCAAGCTTCGGCGCCGCTTCGACCGCTCTCAGGATCGGCGGCGAATACTGGTTCGCCACGCCTCACGGCGACCGGATCGCGATCGCGCCGGCCGAGTAGCCGACGGCAAATTCAGAGCGCCCGCCTGATGGTCAAGTTGAAGCGGCAGGCGCCGGTCAGCGGGTGCTCGCCCTCGGCCAGGGAATGGACGCCGTGGAATCTCAGGCGATCCGGCCCGCCCCAGACCACGACGTCGCCATGGGCGAGCGGAATGCGCCGGGCCTTGTCCGAGCGCGTCTTCCCGCCCCAGAGGAAGATGGCTGGCAAGCCCAGGGACGCCGACACGATCGGCTGATCGAAATCGCGCTCGTCGCGGTCCTGGTGAAGCGACAGGCGTGCACCCGGCGCGTAGCGGTTGACCAGGCAGGCATCGGGACGGAAGCCGCCGAAGCCCGCCGCCTCGGCCGCTTCGGCGGCGAGGTCTGCGAATGCCTGGGGCATCGCCGGCCATGGACGGCCGGTTGCCGGATCGATCTCATCATAGCGGTAGCCCTTGCGGTCGGTGACCCAGCCGGCCTTTCCGCAGTTGGTCATCGCCACCGACATTTCCCAGCCGCCCGGCGTCTGCATGTGGCGGAAGGGCGAAACCTCGGCGATGACGCCGATGGCGGCGACGAGCTCGGGCGCTCGTTCGCGCGCGAGACCGCGCAGCAGGAAGGCTCGTGGGCCGAGCGCGACGCGCTGGCCTGCGTCCGTGACTTCGTCGAGGGCTAGCGGAAGGGATTCAGACGGCATCGTGGAAGATCACGCCGAGGGTGTGCCGCTTGCCCGAGCAAAGCTTGCTGACGCCATGGTTCAGCTTCGCCTGATAGTCGCCGCGCGCGCCCTTCATCGGACGGCTGTTGACGGCGAAGACGGCCGCATCGCCCTTCTTGAGCGGCAGGACCATGGCGCGAGTCTGCATCCGTGGGCGTTGCTCGGTCATCACGAACTCGCCGCCCTCGAAGTCCTCGCCTGGTTGATCCAGCAGGATTGCGATCTGCATGGGGAAGACATGCTCTCCGTAGAGGTCGCGATGGAGGCAGTTATAGTCCTCCGGCGCATATTTGAGGAGCAGCGGCGTGGGGCGGATTTGACCGGCCCGATGGCAGCGATCGAGGAACGCGGCGTGATCGCGCGGGAAGCGTACGTCCTTGCCCATGCGCTCGTGCCATTGGTTGGCGATCGGCACGAGGTGGGGATAGGTGGCCGTCCGCAGCGCCTGGACCAGAGGCGGCAGGGGATAGCTGAAATACTTGTACTCGCCCCGGCCGAAACCGTGCCGTGCCATGATGATGTGGCTGCGGAATCCCTGCTCCTGATGAAAAAGGCCCGCGATGGAGTCCGCTTCGGCGTGGCTTAGGAGCTTCGGCACCACGGCCCATCCCTCAGCGTCGAGATCGGCCTGAACCTTCGTCCAGTCCACGGCGTCCACCCGAGCCGGAATCGCCGCCGGGCTCGCGGCCGATCCGGCCTCGGCGGACGCGTTGGCACCGTCGTTTTTCGTCTTGCGCAGATTGGCCGGCATCACGCGATCCCCTCGACGTTGATAAGACGGCGCTTGCGCTGCACGCCCCAGCGATAACCGGAGATCGAACCGTCGGACTTCACGACGCGGTGGCAGGGGACGGCGACCGCGATGCGGTTCGCCGCGCAGGCCGCGCCGACTTCCTGAGCCGTCGCCGGCATTGGCAGGCTTCGTGCGATCGCGCCGTAGCTGCGTGTCTTGCCGGGAGGAATCGCTCGCAGCGCGCTCCAAACGGCCACCTCGAGCGGCGAGCCGCGCAGATCGAGCCTCACGTCGGTCCCGAGATGAGGCGCCTCGACCAGGGCCGCGGCCTTGGCGATGGTCGGCGCCAAGGCTGGCTGGTCGAGAACGAATTCGGCTTCTGGAAAGGTGTCCTTCAGGTCGCGCAGCAGCCTCGCCCGATCGTCGCCGATGAAGAGAGCGACGACGCCATAGCTGCTCTCGGCGGCCAGGATCGTCCCAAGAGCAGTATCGCCGTAGCCGAAACGCAAGGTTTCCGGATCGGAGGGATCAGGGAATTGCGGTGTCATTGTGGGGCCTCTTTTCTGTCCGGTCCCGAATATCGGCTTTCGTGCCCGCGACGACACTCCGATCCTTGCTTTCAAGCCGGTTGTTCCGGAATCCTCCTTCCGCAAGAGGTCTCTTGAGAAAGCGGTGGCTTTTGTGCTTCGTCATGCGGGGGTCGGTGACCAGTCGCGCGAGCGCGCAGCTCTGGGCGGCGGGGCGTCCAAGCCGCCGGCCGCGCCTCCGCACCAAGTTCAATCCCCGGGGGAGCGCTTGATCAGGCCGGTCGCAAACCGGGGATGGGCGGCCCCGCCGGCTAGCCGGCCACGAGCGATGGATTCCGCCTACAGGACTTCCTGTATGGAGTCGTCGACGCGAAGAACCAGTAATTTGCTGCCGACCGGGGGCAGCGTCTTCTCAGTGAAGTTGGGAAAAATGAAGGTTTGTTTCGCGTCGGCCATTCGGCCCTCGGGCAGATTGATCCTGTACTTGATCGAGAGCGTCGGTCCCCCCGTATCGCCTTGGTAATACTTGCGCGACAGAAGCTCGGCGCCGATGAGAGCGCCGTCCGCCAGCAGGCGATTTACCTTGATGGCGCGGCGGTCCTGCACTCGGGCAAGCATCCAATAGACACCCGCCATGAGCAGGAGAAGGGGCCCGACGGCGATCCAGATCGCCGTCGATTTTGTCCACGAAAGGCGGTAGAGGGCTGTCGGGGGCGACCGCCCAGGCGTCGGGGTCGCCCTCGACGTAGGTGACCTGCCATGTTCTGTTGTCGCAAATGTCCGCGCGAGTCTCAGGCGGGTAGTGATTGTAAACGTTGCCTTCGGCGGTGTAGCGGAAATAGGGTACGGGGTTCGTGGCGTCGGCGCAGCCGATCACCTGGGCATCGATGGTCTTGAGCGTTGCCTCCATCTGCGCCCATTGCTGGCGCTGCAACAGCTCCGCGGCTCCGACGCCGAGGCTGGCCAGAATGCCTGCCGCGAGCAGCAGCCACATGCCGATGCGCCCGACGCGCCGAGCCCAGGGCCGGGCCCTCATCACGAAGGGGCCGACGCCAGTGACGAACTTTCGGTTCCCTGGGTAAAAAAATACGACCGAATCCAAGTCTGGCAATGGAGCCCAGGTTCGAAGGGCATATTGCCCCTCAGCCTGCGGGTTCATCCGGTACTCCTTCCTGCGAACCTCACGCGCCAATGACAGGCCCAATCATGCCATTGTTTGCATTTCTCTGACAGGCGCTCGACGCCGTCTTCGGCGTGCTACGAGAACAATTTGGCGATCTCGGCCATGGGAATGAACAACCTGCGGCCTCCTTCGGCGAGAGTTCTGAAGCGGTAGCGTTGATAGGACCGCGCAGCCTTGTCGTCCTTGGCATCGACCACGAGCCGTCCCATCAGCGTTGCCGGTGCGACAGATGCTCAATGCGCAGGGCCGGCGCAGCCACTCAAGCGCCGGTCAGCTTGAGGTATCGCTGTGCGGCGGCCTTGAGCCGGGCGTTCGGCTCCCTGGGATTAAGGAGCGCCTCCGTGAAGGCCCGGCTTTCGGCGGCGTTCAGCCGGATCGTCCGGGTTTCCTCGATGACGCGGACGGCCGCGTCATGCGCGCTGGCGATCACGAAATCCGTCAGCGTGCGCCCCTGCAGCTCGGCAGCGCGCTGGAACAACGCCTTCTGGTCGCGGGAAACCCGCACCTCCAGCCGCTCGTCCCTTACCTTGGCTGTGGTTTTTCCCGACATATCGCGCATGCCTCGAGTTGCATCCCGAACGTTGGCGCTATGTGCGTCTAATAGACGGACATTTCAAGCGGGTAACCCTGGAGGCACATTCGAGACAGAGCGAAACCGGGCCCGGCGTTTCAGCGGCTCTTTGCGCGCCGTGTCTTCTCCGTAATGCGAGCTCGCGCTGTTTTGGGAACCTCCGTCCGCCCCTTCACGTGCTCGATGAAGGCGCGCAGCTTGGGCAAGACCTGACGTCTGTCCGGGTAATAGAGAAAGACGCCCGGCGTGGTGACGGCAAACGGCGTCAGCAGGGCCCGCAGCCGGCCGTCGGCGATCGGCGCCCTGACAAGCGGGCCGGGCAGCTGGGCAAGCCCCAGGCCCTGGATGGCGGCTCCGAGAAGCGTCGGGAAGTCATGCGCGATCAGCGGCCCCGAGACGATGGCCTCGACGGTCTTGTTGCCGTCGACGAAGGACCATGGGGCGATCGACCCGTTCGAGCGGCGCATGCGCAGGCAGGCGTGGTCCCGCAGTTCCTCGATGCGTTCCGGCCGCTTTCGCCCGCCCAGATAGCCGGGGCTGCCGACGACCAGGAACGGGAAGGGCGGCGTCAGGCGCACCGCGACCATGTCGGCGGCGATGAACTGGCCGAGCCTGATGCCGGCATCGAACCCTTGGGCCGCGATGTCGATCAGCTCCTCGCTTGCCGCGATCTCGATCTCGACCTCGGGATAGGCTTGGCAGAAAGAGGCGATCACCGGCTCCAGGATCAACGGGACGACGGCTTTGGGAACGGACAGGCGCAAGAGCCCGGTGGGACGTTGCCCCAGGTCTCGCGCCATCTCGCTCGCGGCGACGAGCTCTTCGAAGGCGGGTTTGGCGCGGACAAGGAATCTTTCGCCGGCTTCGGTCAGGCCGACGCTGCGCGTCGTCCGTATGAAGAGCGCCGCGCCGATCCGCGCCTCGACGGCGCGTATCGCCTGGCTGATCGCCGAGGGCGTCACGCCCAGTTCCGCGGCCGCTCTGCGGAAGCTGCGATGCCGGGCGACGCTGAGGAAGGCCTCCACGCCGTCGAGCGCGCCCTGCCTGACTGTGAAGTTCTGCTTCATGCCCTGTCGAGATTATCGCGGATAGTCGCTGGCCGGAAGCGGCCCTACATGCGGCCTTGCAAATTGGGAGCGAGGCGAATGTCGAAGCCCGCGCCGATCAACTTGTGACAGGAACCGACATGTCGCCCGCGATCATCTTCAACATCCACCTGCTTCTCGGCTACGTCCCCTGGCTGCTTTGCCTCGGCACGTATATCTGGCCGAGGCTCAAATCGACGGACCCGGTCGAAGCGCAACGGGCCATCGCCACATTGCACAGCTTCCGCTTCTTCGGGCTCGTCTTCCTCGTTCCGGGTGTCGTGGGCGCCAATCTGCCCGCGAGCTTCGCCGAATTCGCCGCCCATGGCGATTTCGCCACCGGCCTGCTCGCCATCCTGGCGCTTCTCACGGTCAGGATACGTCCGCTCTTCTGGTCATTGGTCGTCGCATTCAATCTAGTGGGCGCCGCCGACATCCTCGTCGACTACTACCACGGCATCCAGATCGGCCTTCCCGCGCTGGCGGGGCAGCTGGGCGCGACATACGCGATCCCGATCATCTATGTGCCCCTGCTGATGATCACCCACGTCGTGGCGTTCTATTTGCTGGTGCGGTCCAGGGCGGGGCGGAATGCGGAGGGCGTTGGGGCGGTGTCATAGCCGTCCTCCCGCGAGTTCGTGTCTCGCGGCTACGGCTCGGAATAGGGCGTGCCATCCTTGTGCAAGAACCGACCGTCGGCGTTGGCGCTCATCATGTCGATGTCGGAGCAGGGCGTAATGTCGGCGGGCTGGCGCGAGCCGACTTCGAGATAGACCGCCGTCGCGCCCGATCTGTTGATCATGTGATGGCCGTTGCCGGAGCCTTTCGGAAAA
>DATNJA010000279.1:0-29339 GCA_035604155.1 Candidatus Udaeobacter sp.
GGCCGATGCTCACCGGCTGATGGAATCGAGCAGCCACATCGGCAAGATCGTATTGACCACGGGATGAGGGCGGCGACATCGGCGTGCCGACAGTGAAATGAGTCGGTCAGATCGAGGAGGAGCGAGGCGACATGGGCGGCATTCTGTTCTCAATCTTGCTGGCCACGGCGGGGGCGCTGGCAGTCTATCCGCGCATCGTCCAGGCCCGGCCGGACTTCAAGCAGTTGCTCGACAAGATCCTGCCTTACCAGGGCGTGATCGGGCTCGTGGTTCTGGTCTGGGGCCTGCTGTGGGGGCTCCATCTCCTCGGCCACCTGGGCATGATGATGAACTATGTTCCCGTGCTCCTGGTTATCGACATCGTCAGCTGTGTGGACGGCGTATTGCTGGGCCTGCTGCTCGGCTATGGCCTCATCGCCCAATATATTCTCGGCAACAATGCCGAGGCCCTGAAACATGGCGAGAACTGGCGCAGCAGGCTCGCCGCCCGCCAGACCCTGCTGGGCTGGACCGGCCTCGGGCTAGGGATTCTCGGCTTCCTGATGCGCCTCGTGATGTAGAACCGGCCAGATTGGCGCTGGCTATGGGCGTTGGGGAATGCTATTCCCTCCCGCTTCGGATCAACCCCAGGATTGGAATATGGCACAACTGTTGATGCCAAAGGCGACGGCCGTTTGGCTCGTCGAGAACACCACCCTCACCTTCGAGCAGATCGCGGATTTCTGCGGCCTGCATCCGCTGGAGATTCAGGGGGTAGCCGACGGCGAAGTGGCGATCGGCATCGTCGGCCTCGACCCGGTCACCAACGGCCAGCTGACCCGCGAGGAGATCGAGCGCTGCCAGCACGATCCCGCCGCGCGGCTGAAGATGGCCAAGGTCAGCATCCCCCTGCCCGCGCCGCGCACCAAGGGGCCCCGCTATACGCCGGTCTCCAAGCGTCAGGACAAGCCGAACGCCGTCATGTGGCTGCTGCGCCATCATCCCGAGCTGGGCGACGCGCAGATCGCACGCCTTATCGGTACGACCAAGGACACCATTGCCAAGGTCCGCGACCGCAGCCATTGGAACGCGCCCAATCTGAAGCCCCAGGATCCGGTATTGCTCGGCCTCTGCACCCAGACCGACCTCAATCGGGCGATCGAACGGGCCCGGCGCCATGCCGAGAAAAGCGGCGCGGCACAGCCGCATGCGGCACCGGCCCAGGAAGAAGCGGCCGGCCAGGGCAACAAGCTGCCGGGCGGTTTCGACATCACCCAATTCCTGCCGCCGACCCGCCAGGACTAGCGCCTGATCGTCTCAAGCCAAATCGGCTTGAGACGTGAATCAGTCGCTACATCTATGAATTAGAGCAAGGTTCACCGATTAGGTTGATTCAACCTAATCGGATCTTGCTCTAGGCATCCGCGCGCCTCACTCCACCTTGCGCGTATAACCGAGTGCGTTGAGGGCCTCGGCGATCTCCGGCAGGATGGCGGGATCGTCGATGGTGGCGGGTGCCTTGTAGTCCAGCCCGTCGGCGATCTTCTGCATCGTGCCGCGCAGGATCTTGCCCGAGCGCGTCTTGGGCAGGCGCTTGACGACGACGGCCGAGCGGAACGCGGCGACGGGGCCGATGCGCTCGCGCACCATCTTCACCACCTCGCCGACGATCCGGCCATGGTCGGCGGAGGCTCCCGATTTCAGCACGAGGAGGCCCACCGGCACTTGGCCCTTCAAGGGATCGGCCGCGCCGATGACCGCGCATTCGGCCACCTCGGGATGGTCGGCAAGCACCTCTTCCATCGCGCCGGTGGAGAGCCGGTGGCCGGCAACATTGATGATGTCGTCGGTGCGGGCCATGATGAAAACATAGCCGTCCTCGTCGATGAAGCCGGCGTCGCCGGTCTGGTAGAAGCCAGGATAGCTGCGCATGTAGCTGTCGACGAAGCGCTGATCGGCGTTCCACAGCGTCGGCAGAGAGCCGGGCGGCAGCGGCAACCGCGCGACGATGGCGCCGGTTTCCCTGGGCTTCGCTTCCTGCCCGTCGGCGCCGATGACGCGGATGTCCCAGCCCGGCACGGCCCGGGTCGGCGAACCATGCTTCACCGGCAGGCGCTCGATGCCCATGCAGTTGGCCGCCATGGGCCAGCCCGATTCCGTCTGCCACCAGTGATCGATCACCGGCACTTTCAGATGGCGTTCGGCCCATTCGAGGGTCGCCGGATCGGAGCGTTCGCCGGCCAGGAATAAAATCCGGAATCGCGAGAGCTCCCGCCCGGCGAGGAGCTTGCCGTCAGGATCGTCGCGCTTGATGGCGCGAAAGGCGGTGGGGGCGGTGAACAGGGTCACCACCCCATGCTCGGCGATCACCCGCCAGAAGACTCCGGCATCGGGCGTGCCCACCGGCTTGCCCTCAAAAAGCACCGTCGTCGCGCCGCGGAGCAGCGGGGCATAGACGATATAGGAATGGCCCACCACCCAGCCGACGTCCGAGGCGGCCCAGAACACCTCGCCCGGCGCAATGTCGTAGACATTGGCCATGCTCCAGGCCAGGGCCACGGCATGGCCGCCATTGTCGCGGACCACGCCCTTGGGCTGGCCGGTGGTGCCGGAGGTGTAGAGGATGTAGAGCGGATCGGTCGCCTCGACCTCGACGCAAGCCGCCTCGGGCGCGCCGGTGACGGCCTCCTGCCAATCGAGGTCGCGGCCGGCGAGGAGCTCGGCCTTGGCCATGGGACGCTGGAGGATGATCGTGCGCTCCGGCTTGTGGCTGGCAAGCGCGATGGCCGTGTCCAGCAGCGGCTTGTAGGCCACGATCTTCCCCGGTTCGACGCCGCAGGAGGCCGAGACGATCAGCTTCGGCTGGCAGTCGTCGATGCGGGTCGCAAGTTCGTTGGCGGCAAACCCGCCGAAGACGACCGAATGGACGGCGCCGAGCCGCGCGCAGGCCAACATGGCGATGACGGCCTCAGGCACCATGGGCATGTAGATGACGACCCGGTCGCCCTTGGCCACGCCCAGGCGCTGGAGGGCGCCAGCGAAACGGGCGACCTCGCGGCGAAGCTCGTGATAGGTAAAGCGCTGCTTGGTATCGGTGATGGGGCTATCGTAGACGAGGGCAAGGCGCTCACCGTGACCGGCCTCCACATGCCGGTCGAGGCAGTTGTGACAGGTGTTCAAGCGGCCGCCGACGAACCACCGGTAGAAGGGCGGCCTTGTGCGATCGAGCACTGTGTCCCACGGCCGGCTCCACTGGATCAGCCCCGCGGCTTCGGCCCAGAAACCCTCCGGGTCGGCCAGCGACCGGCGATGAACGTCGTCGAAACGGCCCATGCATTCCTCCTCGGGGGAAGTCTGCGGGCCGCGCTCGGCCGCGGTCAAGCGCCGAGGTCGCGCCTTCCGCCGGCGAGGAACTTCCTCGGCGCCAAGTCGAGCCGGGTCCAGAGCTCGCCTCCGTCGAAAGCGAGATCCTGTTCCATCCGCGCCGCCATGGCGCCGATCTTCCCAGGCAGCAGGGCCAGGAGCGGCAGCCGGAGGAATCGGGGCGGCAAATCGAGCACCCGGAAAATTCGTTCGATCATCACCCGATAGGTGAGGGTCTCCCCGCCGCCGAGATTGAACCGGCCGCCGATTGCGTCCCCGGCGCCGAGCAGCGCGATGGCGGCCGCGGCCAGATCGTCGGCATGCACCGGCTGGCGCAGGCCCGCACCCGGCCCGGCCAGGGGAAACCAGTGCCAGCGGCGGATGAAACGTGCTGCGGCACCGACATTGCGATCGAGGCCGAGGCCATAGACCAGGGCCGGCCTGAGGATGGTCCAGGCGAAGGCACTTGCTGCCACCGCCGTCTCGGCCTCGGCCAGTTGTCGGGCGACCCTGCGCTCCGCGGCGCTCGAGGAATCGGCCTTGGCGAGGACCGAGGTCGAGGAAAAGCAGACCAGACGCTTCACCCCGGCGGCGGCCAGTACCGGAAGATGGAGGGGCAGAAGCCAGGCGCCGGTGGCGTGGATGGCCGCCACCGGCCGCCGGTCGCCAAGGTTCAAAGGCCCCACGAGGTCGCGGGCGAGCCATTCGGCTTCGGGGGCGAGTGCCGGCAGGGGCCGGCGGCAGACGGCGATGACGGGGCGCCGGGCTGCGGCAAGACGCCGCATGAGGCAACGGCCGATCTGCCCGCTGGCGCCCAACAGGAGGACCGGGCCGTCATGCAGCCCGATAGGCAGTCCGGTCATGGGGACCGCGCTGATGCAGCAAATCCTCTTCGCCGGCCGGCCAAGGCGAGGCCCTGTCCGTCGGTGGTTGCAAATCCAGCGATGTTGAGACGCTTCAGTGTCGGGCTAGTTGGGCGATTTCGTCTTTGATTCGGAGCTTTTGGCGTTTTAGCTCGTTGATCTTGGCCTCGTCGGGCCTCGGCCGAGCCTCTTCCTGTTCTATGAGATTTTCTAGATCATGATGCTTGGTCTTCAGGGACTCCATATGCTCCATGAGGGACATCATCGCGCCTCCTGCCCATTACGATTTCATGGCAAAGCAATGCTAACGCCGCCGGGAGGGGCTTGTAAATGAGCCCGCCCAGGACCCGCGGAAAACCGGCCTCCATGCGCCTCGTGATCGGCATCAGCGGGGCCTCGGGCGCGATTTACGGCATCCAGCTGCTGGAGGCCCTGAGCGCCTTGGATGTCGAGACCCATCTGGTGGTTTCCAAGGCCGCCGAGATGACTATCGGCTATGAGACCGATACGACAGCGGCCGCGGTGAAAGGCTTGGCCGACGTGGTCTACCCCGTGGGCGACTTGGGTGCCGCCATCGCCAGCGGCAGCTTCCCGGCGCAGGGCATGATCATCGCCCCCTGTTCGGTGCGCAGCATGGCCGAGATCGCTACCGGGGTGACATCGAGCCTGCTGACCCGGGCCGCCGACGTCACCCTTAAGGAGCGTCGGCGCCTCGTCCTGATGGTCCGTGAAACGCCCCTCCATAGCGGGCATTTGCGCAACATGCTGGCTCTCTCGGAGATGGGAGCAATCATCGCTCCGCCGGTCCCCGCCTTCTATGCCCGGCCAACGTCGCTCGCGGACATGGTCGACCACAGCATCGGCCGGGTCCTGGATCTCTTCGGAATGGACAGCGGCCGGGTGCGCCGGTGGGGCGAAGATTCGGCTATGCGCAAGCCTCGCTGAGAAGCGCGATCTCGGGTACTCGCGCCGGATCGCGGCCCACGAGCTTCAGATAGAGACCCAGATTCTCCGCCACGGCGGGGCGGCGACCCGCCGCCGGCGTTGGCAGTGCTTCCAAGGCCGCTTGGGCGATGCGTTCGCCCTCCAGCTCAAGATCGCTCACCTTGCGCCGCAAGGCCTCGCTTTCGGCGGGCGCGATAGGGGCCACCCCGGCCTTGAGGCGCCGGCGCACGGCGCGCAGCGGCTGCACCACCTCGCGCTGCCAGGCCTCGGCTGCAGCCATCGCCCGACGCAGATCTTCCTCGGTCAGACGCCGGTTCGCCTGCCCATGCCAGCAGCAGAAGAGCAGGAGATTGACATCGAGACCGAAGCCGTCCTGCAAGGCGATGCAGGCCTGCGCCACGCCATGCCGCCTGTAAAGCCCGAGCGAGAAGTTCCAGAACTCCGCCATGCCTCAGTTCCCAAGGCAGATGCCGAGCCCGCGGGCGGTGCGGGCGAGCGCACCCTTGGGATCGACCGCCTTGTAGTGGCGGATCGCTTCCAGGATCGGCACGTCGCTCACGTCACGCTCGCGCCAAGCGACCATCCGATCGAACCGGCCCTCCGCCATCAGATCCACGGCGCGCACGCCGAAGGCCGAGGCCATGATCCGGTCCCGGGAATCGGGTTGGCCGCCCCGCTGGATATGGCCCAGTACCGTAACCCTGGTCTCGGCGCCGGTCGTTTCGGCGATGCGCTCGGCCATGTAATGGCCGATCCCGCCATAACCCGTGCGTCCGCCCGGATTCTCCTTCACGACCGGCTCGCCGTATTCGGTCTTGACCGCCTCGGCCACGACGACAAGGGCGAAGTTGCGCCCCTTGGCCTTCAGGGCCTCGATCTTGGCCGCAATCGCAACGAGGCTGTACGGGATCTCCGGGATCAGGATCACGTCGGCCCCGCCGGCGATGCCGGCCGAGAGCGCGATGTGCCCGGCGTCGCGCCCCATCACCTCCAGCACCATGACCCGGCTGTGGCTCGCCGCGGTAGGCTGGAGATGGTCGAGGGCGTCGGTCGCGGTATCCACCGCCGTGGCGTGGCCGATGGAGACTTCGGTCAGGCCCAGATCGTCGTCGATGGTCTTGGGGATGCCGATGAGCGGGATCGAGCCCTTCTCCGCCAGCTTGCGCAGGATGTGGAGCGACCCGTCGCCGCCGGCGACGATGAGGCCCTCCAGCTTCAGTTCCCGATATCCCGCGATCACCTCATCGCTCCGGTCCAAAAGCCGGCCGTCGGGCATGGGGTAGGCGAAGGGATCGCCTTTGTTGGTGGTGCCGAGGAGAGTGCCGCCCCGGCGGAGCAATTCGCTGCCCATGTCGTCCGGCAAGAGTTCCCGGCATTCCACCGGCCGCGCCATCAGTCCCGCCGTGCCGTTGTGGATGCCGATTACCTGCCAGCCGTAGCGCGCCGAGGCATGGAGCACCACGGCGCGAATCGCGGCGTTGAGCCCGGCGCAGTCGCCCCCGCTGGTCAGAATCCCGATGCGCTTGCCCGCCATGGCGCGGCAGTCTCGACGTTTCGTCCGTGCCTGGCAAGGAGCAGCGCCTCGCCGCTATTGTTGGCACCGCCCGACCAGCCAGCGGAGGAATCAGCCATGGACGCACAATCCCTGAAGCAGATGCAGGCGCCCTTGAAGCAGCGCTATCGCGAACAGCCCGAGAGAGCGCTCATCACCCTGAAGGCGGCCGGGCGGCTGGGCGAGGGGCTGACGTGCAAGGTCGAGACCGGCAAGGCCGTGTTGGCAGCGGGACTCCATCCGGCCACGGGCGGCGACGGGCTCTCGGCCTGCTCGGGCGACATGTTGCTGGAGGCGCTGGTCGCCTGCGCCGGCGTCACCCTCGGGGCCGTGGCCACTGCCTTGGGCATTCCGCTGCGTGGCGGCAGGGTCAGCGCCGAGGGCGATCTCGACTTCCGCGGCACTCTCGGTGTCGCCAAGGAAGCGCCGGTCGGATTTCGCGACATTCGTCTAACCTTCGAAGTCAATAGCGACGCCAGCGAAGATCAGCTCGCCAACCTGCTGCGCCTCACCGAGCGCTATTGCGTCGTCTACCAGACTCTGAAGCAGGCGCCGCCCATCGCCGTAGCGATGAACCGCCGAGCGTGAGCAAGGGGGCCGCAATCTCGCCTCTGGACGAAGCGGTGCCGGGCCGCCATGTATGATGGCAGTGCAACAAATCGGAAGGCAGGCTGACAAGCAATGTTCCTCATCGCCCGCGATCGAGCCGTGATCGCCCTATCGGGCGAGGATCGGCAGAGCTTCCTTCAGGGGCTGGTCTCCAACGACGTGGCCAAGGCGACGGCCGAACGTGCGATCTACGCCGCCTTCCTGACGCCCCAAGGGAAATACCTCCACGACATCTTCATCGCCGCCGCGGGCGAACGCCTGCTCATCGACTGCGAGGCCCAGCGCCGCGCCGACCTCCTGCGCCGCCTTTCCATGTACAAACTCCGCGCCAAGGTGGCTCTCGGCAATGCCGACGACCTGGCGGTCGGCCTTTATTTCGGGGGCGGCACGCTCGAAGCCCTGGCGCTCGCGGTCGAGCCGGGCTCGGCGCGGATCGAGAGCGAAGGCACGGTCTTCGTCGATCCCCGCTTAGCCGCGCTTGGTGCCCGGGCGATCCTGCCGCCGGCGAGGTTTCCGCCCGAAAATGCCAAGCCCATGGATTATGACCAGCTGCGGCTTTCGCTGGGCGTGCCCGACGGGAGTCGCGATCTTCCGGTCGAAAAGGCGATCCTGCTGGAGAACGGGTTCGATGAGCTGAACGCCATCGACTGGAACAAGGGCTGCTACATGGGTCAGGAGCTGACGGCGCGCACCCGGTACCGGGGTTTGGTCCGCAAACGCCTGATGCCGGTCACCATCGAGGGTCCGGCACCGGCGCCGGGGACTCCGCTCCTCCTGGGGGACAAGGAAGCCGGCGAGATGCGCAGCGCCGCCGGCGAAATCGGCCTCGCCCTGGTGCGCCTTGAGGCGCTCGGCCACGGCGCGCTCGTGGCCGGCAGCGCCAAGCTTTCGCCCCGCAAGCCCGATTGGGCAAAATTCTGACCGCATAACAGTTCGAGAGGGAATGCCCATGGGCCGCGCCAGGCTTCGCGACCTCGGCCTCAGCACCGGCACGCTGCCGACCGGGCCGCTGAACGCCATCACCGACGTCGCGGGTGTCGAAGTCGGTCATGCCACGCTGATCCGCGACGAGCCGGCGATCGTGCGTAGCGGCGTCACCATGATCTGGCCCAGCCGCGACATCTGGACCGATTACTGCTTCGCAGGGTTCCATAGCTTCAACGGCAATGGCGAGATGACCGGCACCATCTGGCTCGCCGAACAAGGCCTGTTGTCCGCGCCCATCGGCATCACCTGCACCCATTGCGTGGGCGTGGTGCGCGACGCGATCTGCAGCTACGCCGCCCGCGAGGGGATTCGCCAGGCCTTCCACCTGCCCGTGGTGGCCGAGACCCATGACGGGTGGCTCTCCGATGCCGAGACCTTTCCGGTGACGGCCGCCATGGCCCACGCAGCCCTGGACCAGGCCGCCGCTGGCCCGGTCGCCGAGGGCGCGGTCGGCGGCGGCACCGGCATGATCTGCCATGAGTTCAAGGGCGGCATCGGCACCTCGAGCCGGTTGGTGGAGACCGGCGGCGAGCAATTCACCGTGGGGGCATTGGTCCAGGCCAATTACGGCAGCCGCGATCTGCTGAGGGTCGATGGCGTGCCGGTGGGCCGTGAGATTCCACATGCCGAAGTTCCGGGCCATCGAATCCCGATGGCCGATGGCGGCTCGATCATCGTCATCCTGGCGACTGACGCGCCGCTGTTGCCGATCCAATGCCAGCGCCTGGCTAGGCGCGCCACCACGGGCCTCGCCTGGGTCGGCGGCATCGGTGCCAACGGCAGCGGCGACATCTTCCTCGCCTTCTCCACCGGCAATCGGGTGCGCAACAACGCGCCCCACGCCGATGTCCGGATGCTGGGCGCCGAGCGGATGACGCCCCTCTTCCGCGCCGCGGCGGAGGCGACCGAAGAAGCGATCCTGAATGCGTTGACCGCAGCCGAGACGATGACCGGCTTCAAGGGCCGGACGTTGTATGCCCTTCCCTTGGACCGCTTGCAGCAGGTGATGACGCGGTATCGGCCAAAGCCCCTCTAGCTCACGCCAGCCGCCGGGCGGTTCGACGATCGCGGTAGCCGGACAGTAAGGGGAGCAGACGGGCAGATCGCGTTATGCGGCGTTCAGATCCTCGCCCGCGAGTGCCTTGCGGATCAGGTCCGCGGTCTCGGCGATGCCGTAGAGGGCAACGAAGGAGCCCATGCGTGGACCGGTGCTCTGGCCGATCAGGACTTCGTAAAGAGCCTGGAACCAGGCCCTGAGTTCGCTGAAGGGGTGGCGCTTGCCGACTTCGTAGACCCGCTCCTGGATCACCTCGGCCGTGCTGCCGGGCGGCAGCGCCTCGAGCTCGGTCAAAAGATCGGCGAGCGCAGCGCGTTCCAGCTCGCTCGGCATGCGATAACGCTTGGTCGGCTTGACGAAGTCGCGGTAGTAGGCGACGGCGTAGCCGACCAGCCGGTCCAGCAGCGGCTGGTTCTGCGGCGTCGCCTCGGGCGCATAGCGCGAGATGTAGGACCAGAGCGCGGCCTTGTGCTCCGCATGGGCGACGCTTGCCAAGTTCAAAAGGATGCCGAAACCGATGGGAAGCGTGGCGCTCGGCGGGTTGCCGTCATGGATGTGCCAGACCGGGTTCTCCAGACGCTGGGCCGGCGCCTCCGCCGGGTATTTCTCCAGGAAGGTCAGGTAGTCGTCGACCGTGCGGGGGATGACGTCGAAGTAGAGACGCTTGGCTGCGCGGGGCTTCTGATACATGAACAGCGACAGGCTCTCGGGCGGCGCATAGGCGAGCCACTCGTCGACGCCGAGCCCGTTGCCCTTGGACTTGGAAATCTTCTGCCCCTTCTCGTCCAGGAACAGCTCGTAGTTGAAGCCCTCGGGCGGCGCGCTGCCGAGGATGCGGCAGATCCGGTTGCCGAGTTCGACCGAAGGGATCAGGTCCTTGCCCGACATCTCGTAGTCGACCCCGATCGCATGCCAGCGCATCGCCCAGTCGGGCTTCCACTGGAGCTTGCAATGCCCGCCGGTCACCGGCACTTCGGTCAAGCTTCCATCCTCGTCGCGGAACACGACACTGCCGGGATCGCGTTTCACCTCCAGGATCGGCACCTGCAATACGCGGCCGGATTTCGGCGAAAGGGGCAGGAAGGGGCTGTAGCTCTGCTGGCGCTCCTCGCCGAGAGTAGGCAGCATCACCGCCATGATCTCGTCGTAATGGGCGAGCACATCGCCGAGCGCCTTGTCGAAGCGACCGCTGGCGTACCACTCGGTCGAACTTTGGAACTCGTAGTCGAAGCCGAACCCGTCGAGGAAGCGCCGGAGCATGGCGTTGTTGTGATGACCGAAGCTCTCGAACTTGCCGAAGGGATCGGGGATGCGCGTCAGCGGCTGTCCCAGATGCTGGCGCAGCATCTCCGCATTGGGAACATTGTCCGGCACCTTGCGCAATCCGTCCATGTCGTCGGAAAAGGCGAACAGCCGGGTCGGCAAATCCGACATCCTGTGGAAGACCTGTCGCACCATGGTCGTGCGCACCACTTCCCCGAAGGTGCCGATATGGGGCAGCCCCGAGGGGCCGTAACCGGTCTCGAACAGCACATAGCCCTTGGCCGGCGGCGTCTCCTTGAAGCGCTGCATCAGCTTGCGCGCTTCCTCGAAGGGCCAGGCTCTGGCCGCCAGGGCGTAGTTTCGCTGCGCTTCGTCCATCCCGCTTTCACCCGATGAAGGCCGGCGGAACCTATGGGCCCGAGGCCCGGCCGTCAACGGGAGAGGGCAAACGAGGTCCTGATCAACCAGGGAAGTCGGGAAGCTCCTCTAGAAAATCCCCGCGTCCAGGCCGGCGGCCATGAGCTGGCCCAGCTCCTCGCAAGCAGCGACGAAATCCTCCCGGAATTCGCCGCGACAGAGCAGCGGCTCCTGGACCGCGCGCCAACGCAAGCCCGTGGCGATGCTCTCAACGGCCCGGCGAGTACCCGTCCCGTCATGCCTGGCGCGGATGTAGAGCGCATAGGGCATGCCCTGGGTCCGCTCCAGGCACGGGTAGTAGATGCGGTCGAAGAAATCCTTCAGCGCGCCGCTCATGTAGCCGAGATTCTCCGTCGTCCCCAGCACGATCGCCTGGGCAGCCAACACATCCTCCGGCCCGGCTTCCAAGGGCGCCAGGAGCTTGGCCTCGACATCGGCGAATTCGGGCGACCCGGCGCCGCGAAGGACCGCATCGCGTAGCCGCCTCGTATTCTGCGAGGGTCCGTGGGCAATGATGAGCAGCCGGTGCGGCATTCGGGACCGATCATAAGTTTCCCATGGCGGCTTGCCACGGCCCAACGACATATTCCGACTGGGAGGCCGGCGTCAGCGACCCGGGACAAAGCCTGCCCCGATCCCTATAACGAGCGCGCCGCGGCAGGCGAACCTCATAGGACGCGATGCTCTATTCCTGGCTCATTCTTGCAGTGATGTTCCTGGCTCGCGCGGCCATGGGGTTCCAGTTCCAGTCCGTCGCCTCGGTGGCGCCATTCCTTATCCATAGCCTGCGTCTCAACTACGCCGAGATCGGCACCCTCATCGGCCTGTTCAGCCTGCCGGGGGCGGTCGTGTCCCTGCCCGCCGGCCTGTTCGGACGCCATGTCCCCGACAAGGCGATCGCGAGCGCGGCCCTCGCCCTTATGGTCATAGGCGGCGTCATGCTTGGCCTCAGCCACGGCTACGTCATGGCGTTCTGGGGCCGGCTGCTGTCGGGCGCGGGCGGGGTGATGCTGAATGTCGCGCTTACCAAGATGACGGCCGACTGGTTCGCGCCCCGGGGAATCGTTCTTGCCATGGGAATCCTCTTGGCGAGCTGGCCGCTCGGCATCGCCGCCGGCCTGGTCTTCCAATCGGCCATGGCAGCAGCCGTCGGCTGGCCCGAGGTCATGTATCTCACCGCCGGCATTTCCGGCCTCGCCATGCTCCTCGTCTTCGGCCTCTACCGTGCGCCTGTCGCCACGGGTCGCAGGACGCGAAAGGCGGGAAAGACCCGCCAGGCGGTCGCCTGGATTTCCCTGCCGCCTCGGAAGGAGAGCCTGCCGGCGATTGTCGGCGGCGCCATCTGGGGCAGCTACAACATCGGCATGATCGTCTTTTTCAGTTTCGGGCCGCTGCTGCTGGTGGAGCAGGGTGCGCTCCCGGTCGAGGCCGCTTCTTGGACCAGCGTGGCCTTGTGGATCTGCATGTTTTCGCTTCCTCTCGGCGGCTTTCTGATCCATCGCACCGGCCATAGCCACGCCGTCATCGCGGTCGCCTGCTTCATCGCCGCTTGGGCGCTGGCCCTGCTTCCATCGGGGCTCTGGCCCGTCGGCCTCTCGGCCATCCTGGGCCTCGCCATCGGGCCGCCGGCGGCCGCCATCATGGCACTGCCGGCCCAGGCGCTCAGCCTCAAGAACCGGGCTTCGGGGCTGGGTCTGTTTTTCACCGTGCACTATGCCTTGATCGCCGTCGGCCCCGTCATCGCCGGATACCTGCGCGACCTGTCGGGCACGGCGGCAAGCGCGGTCTTCTTCGGCGCCGCCTGCTTCGTCGCAGTGCTGCCGTTGCAGCTGCTCTTCGAGCGGCTGTCCAAAGGCCGATGACGCGCTGCCGCCTTTCCCCTCTCGCCCGGCCGGCGATTCCTGACGTAGAGTTCGCTCCCCCGCCCGGTGAGAAGGTGGTCCCATGTCGCAGAGCGCGTCCTACATCGGCCTGACGCCGGGCGCCTTCGAGGCGCCGCCGCCCGAACTCAGGCAACTCGCCTTCGGTCCGGATGAATATGCCCAGCGCCTTGTCAGGGTGCGCGAGCGCATGGCGGCCGAGAAGATCGACCTGCTCTATGTCACGACCCCGGACCATGTCTGCTACCTGCACGGCTATGTGGCCAGCTGGTACAAGGCGAACAGCCCGATGCGCTATCCCCAGCTCTATGGCACGGCCATCCATGTCGATCACGACCAGCCGATCCACTTCGACAACCCGACGGAGATGCCGGTCTTGGCCAGCACCTCCGTTTGCACCGATCTGCGGTTTTTCAAATCCCGGGAAGCGGCACCGAACCTGGCTTTCATCATCGAAGAGCTGGAGGCCAAAGGCTGGCTTCACGGCACCGTCGCCATGGAGTACTGGAGCTATGTTCCCAATCGGGCGATCAGCACCATGCTCGAGGGCGCCTTCCTGGCCGAGGGTTGCCGGGTGGTGGATGGCAGCGCGGTCCTGCGCCGGGTGCGCCGCGTCAAGTCACCTGCGGAACTGGGCTACATCCGCAAGGGCGTGGCGCTGGCGGATATAGGCCATGCCGCCATCCGGCGGTATCTTCGGCCGGGCATTACCGAGCTTGAGCTTTTCGGCGAGGTGACCCGCGCCATGATGGCGGCAGGAAGCGAGTTTCCGGCCCTCATCCCAATCTTCAATGCCATGCCGGTGCGCGATGGGCGTCCCATCTCCTCGGGCCATGCCATGGCCGGCCGGCGCGTTATCGGCGCGGGCGAATTCCTCACGGCCGATCTCTGCGGTGTCCATCACCGTTACCACGGCAACGTCATGCGGGGGTATTTCCTCGGCGATCCGCCGCGCGAGATGGTGGAACGCAATCGCCTGGCAGCGGGCGTGTTCGACGCATTGCGGGCGGAAATGCGGGCCGGGATGACCGTGCACGCGTTCAACGCCATTGCTCGCCGGTACTACGAAGGGGTGGGTCTCTTGGATCAGCCGGGTTGGGCGCTGGGCTACGAGCTCGGTCTCAGCCTGCCGCCCGACTGGGTGGGGGATTTCTTCTTCAACGTCCGGGACGACAAGTACCTGGACCGCGTGTTCGAAGCTAACATGGTCACCAATTTCGAAAGCCTATTCGACAGCTGGCTCATCGACACGTTGATCTACGGGGAGTCCGGCGTCGAAATCCTGTCGACCACGCCGCTGGAACTTATCGCCGTCGAACCGGACTGAGCGCGAACGCTGGCGGCGGCCCATACCGGCCGTGAACGGTTGGAGCGCCAGGCGTCCGGCAAGAAGGAGCCCGGCTGAGAGCTCGGACCATCCCCAAGCCTGATCACCACCATCGGAAAAGGAACCCGCTATGACCTACGCCCCGCTCTTGCCCCAGGGCCGCGTCATCCTGATCAGTGGCGCCAACCGCGGCATCGGCCGCGCCATCGCCGAGCGCCTGTACGCCGACGGCTACAGCCTCGGCCTCGGCGCGCGGCGTCCCGATAGCCTGAAGCCGCTTCTCGACCGCATGGAGAAAGCCCGCGCCTTCGGCCACGCCTACGATGCCGGCAGCGTGGGATCGGCGGCCGATTGGGTTGCTGCGACGGCCAAGCATTTCGGCCGCATCGATGGCGTGGTCAACAATGCCGGCATCGGCCATGACTTCAGCGTCGAGAGCGAGGACGAGTCACTGCTGGACGAGATGTGGGAAGTGAACAGCAAGGGCCCTTTGCGCGTGATCCGCGCCGCCTATCCGATGCTCAAGGCCTCGGGCAGCGGCCGGGTGATCAACATCGTGTCGCTCTCGGGAAAGCGGGTCACGACCGAGGCCTACACCGGCTATTCCATGAGCAAGTTCGCTACCATGGCGCTGACCCATGCCGTCCGGTACAGCGGCTGGAAGCATGGGATCCGGGCCACGGCCATCTGCCCCGGCTATGTGGCGACCGACATGACCGCGGATGTCACCACCTTGGCGTCGGCGGACATGATCCAGCCCGGCGCCATCGCCAGTCTCGTGGCAACCGTGCTCTCCCTCCCCAACTCCGCCTCGGTGGTGGAGATTCCCATCAACTGCCGCCTAGAGCACAGCGTATAGGGGGCGGTCTCTGCGCCGGTCCGCTTACCACAGGGCGAGGAATTCCTCGCGCCAGAGGCTGAGTTTGGTGTGGAGAATCAGCCGACGCTGAGCGCCCGGCGCAGATCGCTCTCGCCGAAGGGCTTGTGCAAAGTATCCCGGATGTCGAGGCCGTGGCTGGCGGCAATGCGGGCCGCGCTTTTCAACAGCTCCGGGTGATGGCCGGTCATGACGATGATTTTGGCCCGGCAGTGTTTCTCCGCCAGGATTTCCAAGAGCGCGATGCCGTCCACCTGGGGCATCAGAAGATCCATAGCGATGACGTTGGGGCGGAGACGGTCGTGAGCGGCAGTGAATTCCTCATGGGTAACCGCGGCAGCGACCTCGTATCCGGCCGCCTCGGCCACCCGGCATACCAGAGCGCAGACCGACGGTTCGTCGTCGACCACCAGCAGTTTCTTCGATCCGTTGCTCGACATGCCTGCTCTTCGATCTTGTTGAGGCGTCCCGCAACCCAAATCGCCGCAGTCTCTTATATCAACCTCGCCGGTGATTCGGAGCGGAAATGTCGCCGCCGCGCACGACGCCTTGGCATAGTCTTGCCCGCCATCGGCAGCTCGTTGTCGGAGTAGACGATGCTTCGAACCTCATCCCTTGCTCACCCGCCGGGGCCCACTCATCCTGAAAAGAAGCCGGACAACTCGCGGACCTTCGTTCGAGCGTTATTGGCGAGAACTCGACGGTCCGATTTTGCCAGGAATTTTTCGTAAATTTTTCATTTACCAATCAGTTCTATGCTCAACTTTGTTAACAAACTGTTTTTATTTGCCCACAACATTTAGGGGGGATCGAATACCTTCCGCTAGGGGTGGTAGTGGAAGGGGGGACGACTGAGCGGCGGGCTCAGGAATTGGCGCGGCCCGGGATGGCCGCCCTTGACGAAGAAAGGGAGCAACTCGTGGCCTGGATACTGGTAGTCGACGACGACTGGTCCTATCGAAACATGCTGCGGCTGATCCTCGAAGGCCGGGGTCATGTGGTTCTCGAGGCGGCCGACGGCGGCGAAGGCTTGGCGCTCTATGAGCAGCACAACCCCGATGTCGTGATCACCGACATGATCATGCCGGGCGTCGAGGGTGGCGAAGTGATCGCCGAAATCCGCAAGCGCGGCGACCGGGTCGGGATCATCGCGGTCTCCGGCGCCGGCTTGTTTTACAACGTCGATACCGTCGAGACGGCAAGGCGGCTCGGCGCCGACGCCATCCTGCGCAAGCTCGATCCGATGGAGAGGATATTGATCGAGGTGGATCGGGCACTGAAACTGGCGCAGGTGACCTGACCTGGGCGATGCCTGCCGAGTTGTGGCACCAAACTCTCTTGGCCAGTGACGCCGTTAGCCGGCGTCGCGGTCGTGGATACCTGCTCGGGCGGCTCCGGCATCCACCGGCACGTTAGGAACGCGGAAGAGGCGTCGGGCTTCGTGGCGTAGTAATCTTGTCGGCCATGACCGCTCGCTCCCTCCTCTCCTGCCTCAACCCCCTCCACTGGTTCTCCCGCGGGCCGAAGATTGCCGTCGTTCGCTTGTCCGGCGCCATCGGCTTGCCATGGCCGGCGAGGGGCGGCGGATTGTCCATGGCTTCCATGGCGGGGCCGCTGGAGCGCGCCTTTCGCCTGAAGAACCTCCAGGCCGTGGCGCTCGCCATCAACTCGCCCGGCGGCTCCGCCGTGCAGTCCTCTCTTCTTGCCAAGCGGATCCGGGCGCTGGCGCTGGAAAAGAAGGTGCCGGTGCTGGCCTTCGTCGAGGATGTCGCAGCCTCGGGCGGCTATTGGCTGGCGACGGCGGGCGACGAGATCTTCGCCGACGAATCCTCCATCGTCGGTTCCATCGGCGTGATCAGCTCGGGCTTTGGCTTCGCCGATCTGCTCCAGCGTATCGGGGTCGAGCGCCGGGTCCATACGGCCGGGTCCAGGAAGTCGATGCTCGATCCCTTCCGGCCCGAGCAGCCGGAGGACGTGGCGCGGCTCGAGCGGCTCCAAGGCGAGATCCACGACAACTTCAAGGCCCAGGTGCGGGAGCGGCGTGGCACGCGCCTCAAGGGCGAAGAGGCGGAGCTCTTCAGCGGCGAATTCTGGACCGCACGCCAGGCGCTGTCCCGCGGCCTCATCGACGGCATCGGCGACCTGCGCAAGACCCTGCGCGAGCGCTTTGGCACGAAGGTCAAACTTGTGCCGGTGACGGCAAGGCGCGGTTTGTTCGGCCGGCGTCTGGCCTTGGGAAGGCTGGACGGTTGGGCCGAGCGGGCCCTGGCGGCGACCGAGGAACGGGCGCTCTGGGCGCGGTTCGGGCTTTAGCCGCTGCGCCGGCGGGATAGCCACCAGCGGTTTCTTCTGTCGCACGCTTGGCGAAGGCTGACGTAGACTCGTTCCCTGCTGATCATGTCCTCGAACCCTCCGCCATTGCCCGCCCTGCCCGCCGCTCCCGTGCTGGTAGCCGGCTTCGCCGCCGCGGCCTGGCTCGATCCCACGGGCGAGATCGCGCTGATCACGCCGGCCGAGGCGGCGCGGAAAGTGGCGGCCGAAAAGCCCATGCTCTGCCATGGGCCCGCGACGGCCAAGCGCCTGGGGATCGAGCGCTTCGCGGCCTATGACTTGCTGGAGCTGTTCGCCTTCGTGCGCCCTGCCCGCTTCTGTCTGCCCACGCCCCGCGGCCTTGGCGAGGCGCTTGGCTTGGCTGCTCCCCACGGCCTGGAAGATGAAGCGGCGAGCCTGCACCGGTCGGCGGCCGCGCTGCTGACGGAACTTGCCGCCGCCTCGCCCGATCCACGTCTCGTGCGCATCGCACTCACCATGGCCAAGGGCGGCTGGGCCTGGGGCCCCGCAATCGTCGGTGCCCTCGGTCTTGGCGAGATGGGCGATCGCAGCAGTGGACTCGACGTCTGGGCGAAGCTGCCCGAATGGCAGGACTACGCCCCCCCGCCGCCGCCCGGCAGCGAGCCCGTGGAGCCGGCCGATGCGCGCCGGCGCCTAGCCAAGCTCCTGGGCGAGGGCGCCGAAGCCCGGCCTGAACAGGCCGACTACGCCTCGGCTGTGGCCGCGGCCTTCTCGCCGCGCCTGTCCGAGGGCGAGCCGCAATTCGTGCTGGCCGAGGCCGGCACGGGCGTGGGCAAGACTCTCGGCTACATCGCGCCCGCCAGCCTCTGGGCCGAGCGCAACGACGGCACTGTCTGGATCAGCACCTTCACCCGCAATCTGCAGCGCCAGATCGACGTCGAGTTGGACAAGCTCTATCCGACCCGCAGCGCCAAGGCCGAAAAGACGGTGATCCGCAAGGGCCGGGAAAACTATCTCTGCCTGCTGAACTACGAAGAAGCCGTGCGCGCCCTGGCGACGCGCCCGGCCGAGGCGCTCGCCCTCGGCCTGGTCGCCCGCTGGGCGCTCGCGAGCCGGGACGGCGATATCGCCGGGGGTGATTTTCCCGGCTGGCTCTCCGACCTGATCGGCAGGGGTCATACGCAGGGCCTCGCCGACCGGCGCGGCGAATGCATCTATTCGGCCTGCGAACACTACCGCAAGTGCTTCATCGAGCGCGGCGTGCGTAGGGCGCGCCGGGCCAGCATGGTCATCGCGAACCACGCCCTCACCATGATCCAGGCTGCCCGCGCGGCGGACGACGAAGCGGATCTGCCGACGCGCTATGTCTTCGATGAAGGCCATCACCTTTTCGATGCCGCCGACGGAGCCTTCGCCGCCCATCTGACCGGGATGGAGACGGCGGAGCTGCGCCGTTGGCTTATCGGCGGCGATTCGGGCCGCCTGCGCGGCCTGAAGCGTCGGATCGAGGACCTGATCGCCGACAACGACGCGGCCAATGCCGATCTGCAGGCGGTCCTCGAGGCCGCCCGCAATCTCCCCGCCGAAGGCTGGCTCCGGCGTCTCGCCGACGGCGCGGCCATGGGCGCCATGGAACGCTTCCTCGTCGAAGTGCGGGTGCTGGTGCGCGCGCGCGCCGCCGGCGTCGATGGGCCCCATGGCCTGGAAGCCGACGCGACCGCGCCCCCTGAAGCCCTGCTGCAGCGCGCCGCCGCTCTCGCCGTCGCCCTGGAGGCGCTGCTGAAGCCCATGCGGGCGCTTGCCGGCCGTCTCGCCAAGCGCCTGGTCGACGAGGCGGACACCTTGGACACGCCGACCCGTCAGCGAATCGAAGCGTTGTCCCGCGGCTTGCGACGGCGCAGCGAGATGGAGGTCGCTGCCTGGCGCGACATGCTTGGGGCTCTGGGCGAGACGACGCCGGCCCAGTTCGTCGACTGGTTCGCCGTCGAGCGCATCGAGGGCCGGGACCTGGACATCGGCTTCTACCGTCATTGGGTCGATCCCACGATTCCCTTTGCCACGGTCGTGGCGCGGCCGGCCCATGGCGTGGTGGTCACCTCGGCAACGCTGACCGACGGACGCGGCGACGAAGCCGGCGACTGGGCCGCGGCCGAGGCGCGCACGGGCGCCAACCATTTGCCCAGCGCGATCCGCGCGCGCGTTCCCTCGCCCTTCGACTACGCCGCCCAGACCCGCGTCCTCATCGTCACCGATATCGACAAGCGCGAGCCGGACCAGGTGGCCTCAGCCTATCGCGCCCTGTTCCTGGCCGCGGGCGGCGGCGGGCTCGGCGTCTTCACCGCCATCGAGCGCCTGCGCGCCGTGCACCGGCGCATCGCCGGCGATCTCGATGCCGCCGGCCTCACCCTGCTCGCCCAGCATGTGGACGGGCTCGATACCGGCACGCTGGTGGACATCTTCCGGGCCGAGGAGGACGCCTGCCTGCTCGGCACCGACGCGGTGCGTGACGGCGTGGACGTGCCGGGCCGGTCGCTGCGCCTGATCGTCTTCGACCGCGTGCCTTGGCCCAGGCCGACCATCCTGCACCGGGCCCGTAAGGCCGTCTTCGGCGGCGCCGACTACGACGACCAGCTGGCCAGGCTGCGCCTGAAGCAGGCCTTCGGGCGGCTGATCCGGCGGGCCGACGACCGGGGCGTCTTCGTGCTGCTGGACCGCCAGCTCCCTTCGCGCCTGTTGAGCGCCTTTCCGGCCGGAATCGAGATCCGCCGGGCGGGCCTGGCCGATGCGGTTGCCGCTACCCGCGACTTCCTGGCCCGCGAAAAGCCGCCGGAAAGGACGCCGCCGAAGCTATGACCACCCGCGCTTTGCGCGGGCGAGGGTGTCAAGGTTGCGCTTGCGGCTCTCCCCCGACTATACAGGGCCAACCCACCACCGAACCCTTTGTAGGAACCCCATGATCTCGCACCACGAAGCCCTCATTTACGCCATGGTTCTGGTCTCGGCCGCCGACCGAGAAATGCCGGACTCCGAACTGGAATCCATGGGCGACATGGTCGCCCATCTGCCGGTGTTCCGGAACTTCGACCGGCGCAAGGTCACCAAGGTGGGTGCCGCCTGCGCCAAACTCCTGGCCGACGCCGACGGGTTGGAGAAGGCCTTCAAGGAGATCAAGCGGGCACTGCCCAAGAAGCTGCGCGAGACGGCCTATGCGCTCGCCTGCGACGTGGCCGCTGCCGACGGAAGGGTGACCGAGGAAGAGGCCCGGGTGCTTTACATGATCCGGGACAGGCTGGGGATCGGGCGCCTGCCGGCGGCGGCGATCGAGCGCGGCTCCCGTGCCCGCCATCTGACGCTGTAGGACCGCAAGCCTCAATGGCCCAGGCGCTGTCGCCCGGCGAGGTGGCTCTGGTGCGGCGCCTCTGCGCCGAGGCCGAGGAACATCTCCTGCGCGACCGGTTCGACGAGGCCCGCCAAGCCGTGAATCACGCGCTCCGGCTCGATCCCCGTCATGCCGCGGCGGTCCATATCCTGGGCGTGATCGAGATGGAGAACGGCAGCCCGGAAAAGGCGATCCAGCTCATCAAGCGCTCGGCCGCCCTCGATCCCTCGGCCCATGAGCCCCACTACTACCTGGGTCGCACGCTGGCCCATCTCGGCCGCTACGAAGAGGCGGTTGCATCCTTCCGCAAGGCCCTCGAAATTCAGCCTGATCTGCTGCCGATCCTCGAGGAGCTCGGTTCCGCCCTGCAGTCTCTGGGTCGCCAGGAGCAGGCCAAGGAGGTCTTTCGCCGCGCCATCACCCTCGATCCGGCACGACTCCCGTCATACAACAACCTGGCCGGCATCGATCCCTCGGCCCTCACGGCCGAGGAAGTCGCCATGTTGGAGCGGATTTTCGCCGACCCGTCCGAACAGCTGAACCGGATCGCCAGCGCCGGCTTCACTCTCGCCTCGGTCCATGATCACCGGCGGGACTACGACGCCGCCTTCACCCATTTGAAGCGGGCCAACGATCTGGTGAAGGCGCTGCTGGTAGAGGGCAAGGGAGAGGCCCCTTCCGGCATGGTGGAACCGGGCGGCATAATCCCGCGGCGCCTGGACCCGGCCGAATCATTGGCCGAGATCGCCCGGACGGCCTCCGCAATCGAGATCAACTATACGCCCGAGTTCCTCCAACGCTACCGCGGCTTCGGCCATCCCTCCCGGCTGCCGGTGTTCGTGCTGGGAATGCCGCGTTCGGGCAGCACGCTCATCGAGCAGATCCTCTCGAGCCATCCGCTCGTCCACGGCGCCGGCGAAATCGACGCCGTAGTCGAGACCATGGGCGGCATGCGCTGGCCCAGCTGGGGTTATCGGATTCAGGCCAGCGACGGCACGATTCAGATCGCCGAGCCGCCGAAGCCACCGGCCCGCCATTTCCGGGAGCTGGGTGCGGCTTACGTGAAAGAGCTGCGCCGCTACCATCCCCGCGCCGAGCGCATCGTCAACAAGATGCCCGGCAACTACATGCAAATCGGGCTCATCGAACTCTGCCTGCCCAAGGCGACGATCTTCCATTCGGTGCGCGATCCCGTGGACAATTGTCTCGGCTACTATCGGGTCCTGTTCGGCACCGCCAACGAGACCTCCTACGACCTCGGCCTGATCGGACAGCATTACCGGCTCTATCGGCGGATCATGGCTCATTGGCAGCGCGTCCTGCCCGGCCGGGTCATCGACCTGGTCTATGAGGATCTGGTGGCCGACCCCGACCGGCAGATCCGCCGCATCATCGAAGCCTGCGGCCTGCCTTGGAACGACGCCTGCCTGCGCTTCTACGAGACCCAGCGCCCGGTACAGACGGCGAGCCTGAACCAGGTCCGCCGGCCGATCTACGGCGGCGCCGTCCAGCGCTGGCGCCGCTACGCGAAGCATTTGGGACCCTTGTTCGAGGCGCTCGGGCCCTACGCACCGAAAGACGGCGACCAGGCCTCCTGACAACAAGCCCGAGGCGTTGCCCCATCAGGAACGGCCGGTCAGCACCTCGCCCAGCCGGTCGAGATGGTCTGTCGTTCCCCGTTCGCGCGACGCCGTGCCGGCCCTGCCGTCCGTGCCGTCGAGGAAGACGACCTGCTCGGTGAAGGAAAGCAGCGTCCTGGTGCCTTCTGCGGTCATCTCGATCGTCGCGATCGAGACCGAATGGTGCTCGGCGTTGACGTGCATGTCGTAGACCAGGACGATGCGCCGGTCCTTTAGGATCTCGTGATAGCGGGCGGTGTAGAGGGTCTCGATCTTGCCTTCGAACCTGCCCTGCAGCAGTTCGCTGCCGCCCACACGGAAGTCGAGTTCGCGCTTCAGGATCTTCCAGGATTCCGGCGGACCGATGAACCAGCGCGCCTTGACCGCCGGATCGGCGAAAGCCGCGAAGACCCGCGCGGGCGTCGCTTCGTACCGGCGCTCGATGGTGAAAGTACCGTGCATGGCCCGGGGAATGCTCATGGTCCCTCTTTCCTCTTCATGGATTTTCTTGCTGCGACACTATCCTCGGCGAGCAGCGCACCCAGCCGATCGAGGCGCTGTTCCCACAACATGCGTCTGGCGGAGAGCCAGGATTCGGCGGTCGCCAAGGCGGCCGGCTCGATCCGGCAGGTCCTGACCCGTCCGTGCTTGCGCGTCCTGACGAGGCGGCTCGCCTCGAGAACCTGGACATGCTGCACGACCGCGGCCAGCGACATCTCCAAGGGCGCAGCAAGCTCGCTGACCGAGGCCGGGCCCCGGCTCAAGCGTTCCAGCATTCCCCGGCGCGCAGGGTCGGCGAGGGCATGGAAGACCCGGTCCAGAGAACGCTTATGGTTAAGCATGTGCTTTAGTATGCCGGCGGCGCCGGATAGTCAAGTGTTCACTTTAGCATAAGAAAGATAACCACAGAGGCACAGAGAAGCAAGATAAGAAGAGAGGATTCTTGGGCCGCTTCGCGGCCCAGTTTCTTCTCCTTTCTTCCTCCTCTGTGTCTCTGTGCCTCTGTGGTTCATCTTCCTTCCCACTCCCAGACCCGAAATGAAAAGGGCCGCCCCGAAGGGCGGCCCTTTCCTTGAGCACCGAGGCGAGCGGACTTTAGAAGTCCATGTCGCCCATGCCGCCGCCCGGCATTCCGCCAGGAGCCGACGGACCGGTCTTCTTCTCCGGCTTCTCGCCCACCATCGCTTCGGTGGTGATGAGAAGTCCGGCGACCGAGGCCGCGTCCTGGAGGGCGCAGCGCACGACCTTGGTCGGGTCGATGATGCCGGCCTTCACGAGGTCGGCATACTCGCCCACCTGGGCGTCGAAGCCCCAGTTGGTGTTCTTCGATTCCAGGAGCTTGCCCACCACGACCGAACCGTCGCTGCCGGCGTTCTCGACGATCTGGCGCACCGGCGACTGGATCGCACGGCGGATGATGTCGATGCCGACCTTCTGGTCGTCATTGGCGGACTTGAGGCCGACGAGCGCCCGGGTGGCGTAGAGCAGGGCGGCGCCGCCGCCGGCGACAACGCCTTCCTCGACCGCCGCGCGGGTGGCGTGCATGGCATCGTCAACCCGGTCCTTGCGCTCCTTCACCTCGACCTCGGTCGCGCCGCCGACCCGGATCACCGCCACGCCGCCCGCCAGCTTGGCAAGCCGTTCGGCCAGCTTCTCCTTGTCGTAGTCGGAGGTCGTCTCCTCGATCTGGGCCCGGATCTGGTTGATGCGGCCTTCGATTTCCTTCTTCTTGCCGGCGCCGTCCACGATGGTGGTCTCTTCCTTGCCGATGACCACCTTCTTCGCCTTGCCCAGCATGTCGAGGGTGACGTTCTCGAGCTTGATGCCGAGATCCTCGGAGATCACCTGGCCGCCGGTGAGGATCGCGATGTCCTCCAGCATGGCCTTGCGGCGATCGCCGAAGCCCGGCGCCTTCACCGCCGCGACCTTGAGGCCGCCGCGCAGCTTATTGACCACGAGGGTGGCGAGCGCCTCGCCCTCGATGTCCTCGGCGACGATGAGGAGGGGCTTCCCCGACTGCACCACCGCTTCCAGGATCGGCAGCATGCTCTGCAGGCCGGAGAGCTTCTTCTCATGCAGCAGGATGAACGGGCTCTCCAGTTCGACCTGCATTTTCTCGGCGTTGGTGATGAAATAAGGCGAGAGATAGCCGCGGTCGAACTGCATGCCCTCGACCACTTCGAGCTCGGTCTCGAGGCCCTTGGCCTCCTCGACCGTGATCACGCCTTCCTTGCCGACCTTGTCCATCGCCTTGGCGATCATGTCGCCGATCTCGCGCTCGCCGTTGGCGGCGATCGAGCCGACCTGCGCGATCTCGTCGGAAGTGGAGATCTTCTTAGAGCGCTTCTTCACGTCCTCGATCACCGCCGCGACGGCGAGATCGATGCCGCGCTTCAGGTCCATGGGGTTCATGCCGGCGGCAACCGCACGCACGCCCTCGCGCACGATCGACTGGGCCAGCAGGGTCGCCGTCGTGGTGCCGTCGCCAGCGATGTCATTGGTCTTGCTCGCGACCTCGCGCACCATCTGGGCGCCCATGTTTTCGAACTTGTCGGCGAGCTCGATCTCCTTGGCGACGGTGACGCCGTCCTTGGTGATGCGCGGCGCGCCGAACGACTTGTCGAGGACGACGTTGCGCCCCTTCGGACCCAGCGTCACGCGGACCGCGTTCGCCAGGATGTCGACGCCGCGCAGCATGCGCTCGCGGGCATCGGTGCTGAAACGGACTTCCTTAGCAGCCATAGTCGATGATCCTTCTCTTGTTCTTGTCTGGCTTGGGTTCTCAGGCGGCCTTCTTGCCGCTGGCCTTGGCGCCCTCGATGACGCCCATGATGTCGGACTCCTTCATGATGAGGAGATCCTGGCCGTCGATCTTGACCTCGCTGCCCGACCACTTGCCGAACAGGATCCGGTCGCCGGCCTTGACATCGAGGGCGACGATCTCGCCCTTCTCGTTGCGCGCGCCCGGGCCGACGGCGATGACTTCGCCTTCCATCGGCTTTTCCTTCGCGGTGTCGGGAATGATGATCCCGCCGGCAGTCTTTTCCTCGGACTCGATCCGACGCACCACCACCCGATCATGCAGGGGACGGAACTTCATTGGCATAACCTCCTGTAGGAATTGGATTATTCGACCACGTCCAGAGCGAGCTTCCGGCCCGGTCCAGGACGGTTGCTAGCACTCGGACGAATTGAGTGCCAGCGACATAGAGAAGGATGGCAGCCTAGTCAAGACCCTCGCCGGCGGAATCTGGCAGCAATCCGACTCGTCGGCTGCTAAATGATTGTAATTGTTGAACTTTCTATTTATCTCCGAGACCGACTCGGATCATACTTCGAGACAGGAGAGTCCCGCGGCGGGTCGAAAGCCAACCGAAGGACCCAAGGACCGGTTCGGAGGGATCAGATGGCCACGCTGGTTCGCCAGCTTCAGCGCTACCGCCTCACCACCGCGGAGATTCTCTACCATTTCCCCGATCACCCCGGCCTGCTCCAGAGCTACACTTGGCAGGATTATGACTTGGCGCCCGAATTCCCCGTGCTGCGCCGGTTCCTCGACTTCTGGCGCGACAGCATCGAAGGGCGGCTGCATTCCGTGACCGTAGCTTCGACCCGCCTCATCACCGCGGGCGAGTTCCGCGCGACCAGCGCCTACCTCACACTCCACTAGCCGATCCGCCCTCGATCGGCTAGAAAGCCCCCGCGCGGCTGAGCCGCGCTTCTTGAACCCATGTCTGAGGCCATCGCCCTTCCCCGGAGCCCCGTGACGGACGACCGCATGGTCGCCCGTTGGCTGATCGCCGTTGCCGCCATGATCTTTGTCATGGTGATGCTGGGCGGAATCACGCGGCTCACGGAATCGGGCCTTTCCATCACCGAGTGGAAGCCGATCAGCGGCGTGCTGCCGCCCCTCGATGCCGGCCAGTGGCAGCAGGAGTTCGACCGCTACAAGGCGATCCCCGAGTTCCAGCAGCTGCATCCCGACATGACCCTCGAGCAGTTCAAGGGCATCTTCTGGTGGGAGTATGCCCACCGGCTCTGGGGCCGGCTCATCGGTTTTGCCTTCGCCATACCCGGCCTCCTGCTGTTCGCCGCCGGCCGGATCAGGGCTTCCCTACGTCCTCATCTCGTCGCCCTCTTCGTCCTCGGCGGGCTTCAAGGCGTGCTGGGCTGGTTCATGGTTGAGAGCGGGCTTGCAGTTCGCACCGACGTGAGCCAGTACCGACTGGTCGCCCACCTGCTTTCGGGCCTGGTCATCTACGCCTACACGCTGTGGGTCGCCTTCGGCCTTCTCCGTCCTCGGCCGGCGACAATTCCCGGCGCGGCCGCGATCCGGCGTCATGTCCTGGCCCTGCTGGTCCTCGTCGTCGCAACCCTGACCATGGGAGGCTTCACGGCCGGGCTCGACGGCGGCAAGATCTACAACACGTTTCCCCTCATGGGCGTGCAGCTCGTACCGGGCGATCTCCTCGCCCTCGAGCCCCTCTGGCGCAATCCCTTCGAGAACCCGACCGCGGCCCAGTTCATCCATCGCTGGCTTGCGATGGTGGTAGCGGCCACGGTGGCGGCGCTTTGGCTGCGCCGTGGGCTCTTGCCAGCCGAGGCGCGCCTGCCGATCCATCTGCTGGCCGGGATGGCGGCCATTCAAGTGTCCCTTGGCATCTCCACGCTGCTTCTCGTGGTACCCGTGCCGTTGGCCGCAGCCCACCAGGCAGGTGCCGTGATGCTGCTCACCCTTGCTCTTTGGGCTCTCCACAGCTACCGCACCCGGCAATGAGCGAGACCGCACCGCCCGAGCGCCTGCCCGTTTCGGTGTTGACCGGCTTTCTCGGCAGCGGCAAGACGACCCTGCTGAAACATCTGCTGACGCAGCCCGAGCTCGGCGACACGGCGGTGGTGATCAACGAGTTCGGCGAGGTCGGCCTCGACCATCTCCTGGTCGAGGCCGCGCGGGAAGACATGGTGCTGCTGGCGAGCGGGTGTCTCTGCTGCACCGTACGGGGCGATCTGGTGGATGCGCTTCGCCGCCTGTTCAAGCGCCGGGCCAAGGGCGAGATACCGGCCTTCCGGCGAGTCGTGATCGAGACCACCGGCCTCGCCGATCCCGCACCGGTCCTTCAGACCTTGATGCAGGATCCGCTGCTCTCGGAGGTCTATCGCCTCGACGGGGTCATCGTCACGCTCGATGCCGTCAACGCCATGGATCAGCTCGATCGCCAGGTGGAATCGGTCAAGCAAGCGGCTGTCGCCGACCGGCTGGTCCTGACCAAGACCGACCTGGCTGGCGAAACCGCGGCGCTCACGACGCGGCTTCGCCGGCTCAACCCTGCCGCGCCAATTCTGGTGGCTGAGCGCGGCCGGATCGATCCCGCCCTTATCCTCGATGCCGGGCTCTACAACCCGACGACCAAGAGCCTGGAGGCCCAAGCCTGGCTCAAATCCGAGGCCTATGGCGAAGGGGTCCACGACCACAACCACGATCGCGCGCTCGACCGCAACCGTCACGACGAGCACATCCGCGCCTTTTGCCTGACCTGGGATCGGCCGCTGGATTGGGGCCGCTTCGCCGACTGGATCGAGAGCCTGATCGCCCTTCACGGCACCGACCTGTTGCGCATCAAGGGCTTGCTGAACGTGGCGGGTAACAGTGGGCCGATTGCCATTCACGGCGTGCAGCATCTGTTCCATCCGCCGGTGGAACTGCCGGCTTGGCCGGACGGCGACCGCAGGAGCCGCATCGTGTTCATCACCCGGGATATCGAGGCCGCCAGCCTGAAAGCCGGGCTCGTGGCCTTCCAGGGAGCCGATGCATCGGAGACCTCCGGGGCGGCCGAGCACAATCCGGCTTAACAAGCGTCGGGCCAGAGCGTAGCTTAGGCGCGCCAATCCTATCGAATTCAACGATAAACTGCTGGGGCAGGAGGAAGTATGACGGGGAAATATCCGCGGATCGTCGCGTCGGCGGCGCTAGGCGTGCTGTTTGCCGGGGCCACGGCCCAGGCCGACATGATGACCAAGATCGGGCCGGGCGAGGGCGAGGTCGATATCGTCGCCTGGGCCGGCTATATCGAGCGCGGCGCCAACGACAAGAACTATGACTGGGTGACCGACTTCGAGAAGCAGACCGGCTGCAAGGTCAATGCCAAGGTGGCCGGCACTTCGGACGAGATGGTTTCCTTAATGAACGGCGGCGGCTTCGACCTGGTGACCGCTTCGGGCGACGCCACCTTGCGGCTCATCGCCGGCCATACGGTGCAAGAGATCAACACCGACCTTATCCCAAGCTGGAAGAACGTGGACCCGCGCCTGCAGAACGGCGCCTGGCACACGGTCAACGGCCATCACTACGGCACGCCCTATCAGTGGGGGCCGAACGTGCTGATGTACAATACCAAGGTCTTCAAGGAGCCGCCGAAGAGCTGGCAGGTGGTGTTCGAGGAGATGACGCTGCCCGACGGCAAGTCCAACAAGGGCCGGGTCCAGGCCTATTACGGGCCCATCTACATCGCCGACGCCGCGCTCTATCTGAAGGCCCATCGCCCCGACCTCGGCATCACCGATCCCTACGAACTGGACCAGAAGCAGTTCCAGGCCGCTCTCGACCTGCTGCGCGGCCAGCGCCAGATCGTCCAGAAATACTGGAGCGACGCCACTCAGCAGACCCAGGACTTCACCTCCGAGGGTGTGGTCGCTGCCACCTCCTGGCCCTATCAGGTCAATCTGCTGCGAGACAGCAACAAGCAGCCGATCGACAGCGTCATACCGGAAGAGGGGGCCACCGGCTGGGCCGATACGACCATGATGCATGCCCATGCACCGCATCCGAACTGCGCCTACATGTGGCTGGAGCATTCGCTCTCGCCCAAGCTCCAGGGCGACCTCGCCGCCTGGTTCGGCAGCGTCCCTGCCGTGCCCGCGGCCTGCAAGGGC
>DATNJA010000280.1:0-13374 GCA_035604155.1 Candidatus Udaeobacter sp.
ACCGATCTCAACGAGGTGGACAACGCGCTGAGGAACATCGAGCGCGAGATCGCCACGCGCTTCGATTTCAAGGGATCCCAGTGCAAGATCGAGCGGCTCGAAGCGACCCTCACCATTCTCGCCGACGATCCGCCGAAGATGAAACAGATGCACGAGCTCTTGAAAGCGCATCTGACGCGCCGCAAGGTCGATTCCGCGGTGCTGGACTTCAAGGATCCGGAGCGGGCCTCGGGCGACAAGCTGCGCCAGCTGGTGCTGGTGAAACAGGGCATCGACAAGGATCTCGCCCGGCGCCTGGTCAAGGAGATCAAGGACAGCAAGCTCAAGGTCCAGGTCGCGATCCAGGGCGACGAACTGCGCGTCAGCGGCAAGAAGCGGGACGACCTTCAGGCCGCCATCGCCATGGTCCGTGCCCTCAAGCTCGATCAACCGGTCCAGTTCGTGAACTTCCGCGAGTGAGGCCGGCGGCCTTCAAGGCTCCTTCGGCTCCGGAACCGGCCCCGATGCTCGCGGCCAACGCCGGCTAAAGCACCGCGCCTGGCTTGCCGAGCGCGTTTTCGGTCAGGCCCCGGGTGATCAGGTCATAAGCCTCGTCGACCGAATCCGTGCGGTGGAACAGTGCGAGGTCCGAGGCGCTGATGGTGCCGTAGTCCACCAGGGCATCGAAATCGACGACATCGTCCCAGAACTTCGCGCCGAACAGCACGATCGGCATGCGCTTCTTCATCTTGCTGGTCTGGACCAGGGTCAGGATCTCGAACAGCTCGTCCAGCGTGCCGAAGCCGCCCGGGAACAGCACCACCGCCTTGGCCAGATAGACGAACCAGAACTTGCGCATGAAGAAATAGTGGAAGTGGACGTGCAGCTCGCGGGTGACGTAGGGGTTATCGAATTCCTCGTTCGGGATCGAGATCGTCAGGCCGACGTTGAGGCCCTTGGCCTCGGCCGCACCCCGGGCGGCGGCCTCCATGATGCCGGGACCCCCGCCGGCGCAGACGACGAACCGGCGATCCCCGTCGCCCAGGTTCTTCGACCACTCGGTCAGGCGTCTCGCGAGCTCGCGCGCGGCCTCGTAGTAGGCGGACATCTCCAGCAATCGGCGGGGGCCGGCGCTGGGCTCGCCCCTGCTCTCGGCTTCCGCCAGGGCGGCCTCGGCCGCCTCCTTCGACTTGAGCCGGGCCGAGCCCATGAACACGACGGTATCCTGGACCTTGTGGCGATGGAATCGCGACAAAGGCTCCAGGTATTCGGCCAGGATGCGAAGCGCGCGTCCGTCCCGGCTCTCGAGGAATCCGTGGTTCTGATAGGCCTTGGGTTGCCGATGGGCGCGCTCAGTCACGACGGGCCTCCTGCCTTTGACGCGGGGCCTCCCCATCCTGTCCGCAAGCCGGAAAGCCGAGCCATGTCTGCCGGTCCGGAATGGCCGTGCCGCCCCTGCCTCGGAAGGAGGGCGCCGCCGGCGGCGGTCCGGGAAATCCGGGCTAGTCCCGGATGACGCGGATCGTGGGGATGATCTCGGAATCCTTGCTCCAGGCCGGCGGCTGGATGCTTCCGACCTGGCCCGCGAGGGTACGGCCTTCGTGGATGAAGGCGACCCGGCTGCCCAGGCTGGGGGTGGGATCGATCAGCTTCGGCCCGAGGTAGCTTTCGCCCTCGGTGCCGCGCTTCTGCAGGAAAACCAAAGCTCTTCGTGACATGTCCTTGCCCTTTGTCCAGTGGCGATATGGCAGCCACGCCACGGCGCCATGAGATTTCCGACAACATACACAAACGGAGGCACCATTGTGCTCTTTTGTTACCGGCCGGCACCGATGACATACGGCGCCCGACCAGTCGGCCCGCCCCATCGACGAAGGTTGAACGCCCCGGCGCCGGTCTCCGGCCCTCGAAGCCGAACAGGCTGTCGGGCGGCAAGATGCCATGATAGAGTGGCACAAAGTTACAAAATCAAGGCGGGTCACCGTATCATAGCGACTGGCAGATCAATGGCTTCACAACACACAGCGACTGACGATCTGAAGCGGAACACCGGTACCGCTCCGGCGGGAGCCTCGCCGAAATCCCTGCTGGGCCGGTTCGCCGCCCAGTTCTCCGATTCGCCCGTATCCTTCGATGTCACCCTTCCTTCCGGCGTGGTCCAGCGCTTCGGGCCGGGCGCGCCGAGCTTCCACGTCACCCTGAAGAATGCCCGGGCGATGCGCGCGGTCACCAGCGTGGACGAGGGGCGCATCGGCGATGCCTATCTCGCCGGCGACCTCGACATCGAAGGCGACATGTTGAGCCCCTTCGTGCTGCGGAAATCGATGAAGGATTTCCACCTGCTCACCGCCGCCTGGCGTTTCATCCAGCCCTTCCTGTTCGGCCAGGTCCACACCAACCGGCAGGCGATCACGGCCCACTATGACATCGATCCGGCCTTCTTCCTCGCCTTCCTCGATCCCAAGACGCCCTGCTACACCCAAGGGGTTTACGAAAGCGCCGAGGAGACGCTGGAGGCGGCCACTGTGCGCAAATTCGACTATTGCTTCCAGCGCTGCCAGCTGAAGCCGGGCGACCATATCCTGGAGATCGGGCCCGGCTGGGGCGCTTGGTTCGAATACGCCTCGCGCCGGGGCGTCAAATGTACCGGCATCAGCATTTCCCAGACCTCCATCGACTACCTGAACGGCAGAGCCAAGGAGCTGGGCTTCGATTGGGAGCTGATCTTCTCCGACCTCCTTCAGTACAAGACCGACCGCAAATACGACGCCATCGTCATCATGGGCGTGATCGAGCATCTGCCCCAGTACCAGCTGGTGCTGGAGAAATTCATGACCCTGCTGAGGCCGGGAAAGTTCATCTTTTTGGATGGTAGCGCTACGATCAAGAAGTACGAGCTCTCCTCCTACATGGTGAAATACATCTACGGCGGAAACCACTCCTTCCTGGTCTTGCATGACTTCCTCGACAAGCTGGCCAAGACGCCGCTCCAGGTGATCGAGATCTTCAACGACCGTTACAGCTATTTCCTCACCTTCCAGCAATGGGCGCGCAATTTCGACGCCAACCGGGCGGACGTGGTCCAGCGCTTCGGTGAATTCAACTACCGGCGCTTCCGCCTCTATCTGTGGGGCGCCGCTTATGAGTTCCTCAGCCGGAGCCTCGACTGCTATCGCATGATCATTCAGCTGCCGGAGGACGCGCCCGTCCCCTGAGCCCTCTGGCGGCTTGCCCCAATGGGCCGATGGCTCTAGGGGCCGATAGCTGAGGGTCGATAGCTGAAAGCCGGCAGCGATTCCGGCGTCAAAGGAGGACGATCGCCATGCAGTTCGGGACATCCAAGAACGCGGAGACGCGCCGGCGGGCCGAAGAGAAGTTCGCCAAGGCCAAGCAGCGCGAGCAGGACGTGGTGAGCTTTCAGCGCCAGGCCCAACAGGCGGAAGCGGCCAAATTCGAGCGCCTGCGCGCCTTGCGCCTGGCCAAGGAGGCGGCCGACAGGGATGCCCTGGTGCTGGCCGAAGCCGCGGACAAAACCACGCCTGCGAAGCGCCCGCGGCGCCTCAAGGTCGCGGTTGAGGCGAAGAAAGAGCCCTGAGGTTCCGGCCCGATAGAACGCTGCAGGACTGCCTACGCCGCCGGGGCGGGCCGGGCGCGCTGGTTATAGAGCAGCTTTCTGATCCGTTCCTGTTCTTCGGCGGGCAGTTTCGAGGTGTCGGTGGAGAGGTCGTTGCCCACCGCCATCCCGCGCTTCACGGCGGGGCGGGCGCCGAGTTCCTCGAACCATCGCTTGAAATACTTGAACTCGTCGATGTTCTGGCCCTGGGCTTCCCATCCGACGGTCCAGGGATAGGCGATCATGTCGGCGATGGTGTATTCGTCGCCGGCGAGATAGCGCCGGTCGTAGAGCCGGTTGTTCAGCACGCCGTAGAGGCGGTTGGCCTCGTCGGTGAAGCGGCGAACCGCATAGGACTGGTCGCCTTCCCGGTCGCCGAGGCGCCGGAAATGGCCGCATTCGCCGAGCTTGGGTCCCTGGTTGGCCATCTGCCACATCACCCACTGCACGACATCGTATTTCCCGCGAAGGTCCTGGGGCCAGAACCTGCCGGCCTTCTCGGCGATGTACATCATGATCGCGCCGGATTCGAAGACGCTGACCGGCGCGCCGCCGCCGGCCGGATCGTGGTCGACGATCGCCGGCATCCGGTTGTTGGGGCTGATGCGCAGGAATTCGTCCTTGAACTGATCGCCGCGACCGATGGCAACGGGGACGATCTTGTAGGAGAGGCCGCATTCCTCGAGCAGGATGGTCACCTTCTTGCCGTTCGGGGTCGGCCAGTAGTAGAGATCGATCATTACAATGCCCTTTCGATTGAGTCGTTCGCCGGCACCGTGCGGCGCGGCACCACCACCTTCGCCAACAGGGTCTGCACGATATCGTCCTTGTGATTGCGCGTCTCGCAGCGGATCGTGACGATGCCCCGATCGGGGCGCGTGCGCGACGGCGCGATCTCCATGATTTCGGTCTCGACCCGGAGCACGTCGCCGGGCCGCGTCGGCCTTGGCCAGGCGATCTCTCCGCCGACGCCGACGATGCCATCGCCGATGGGCATGCCGCCATCCACCAGCAGGCGCATGGTGATGGCCGCCGTGTGCCAGCCGCTGGCGGCGAGGCCCTTGAAAACGGACTGGCTCGCCAGAACCTCGTCGAGATGGAAGGGCTGCGGGTCGAACTCGGCGGCGAAGGCCTTGATTCGATCCGCGCTCAGCGCATGGCTGCCGCTCGTGAAACGCTGCCCGACCCGAAGGTCGTCGAGATAGAGACTGCCGTTCTTTTCGGCTTCGACGACTTTACTCATCGCGCTGTTCCTCTCGGACTCGGACGGCCACGTCCTTCAGGCGAAGCCGCTGGCCCGAGAATATAGTCCGACAGGGCGAGATTGAAACCCGTAGGCGCGAATTCCGCCTTCAGCCCGCTCCGCCATTGGGCGCCATCACGACCTTCATGGCGCGGTCGGTCTGCGCCAGCGCGAGGGCTTCCTCGGCACGCTCCAGCGGCATGCGATGGCTGACGATGCGCTCGAAGGGCAGCCGATCGAGATTAGCGGCCATCAGCCGCATCGACGGAAGATAAGCCGTGGCGGTCTCGCCGCCGATCCCGATGATGCTGACATTCTTGGTGCAGATGTCGGAATTGGGATTGATCGCGACCGACCCCATGTCGACGAAGGTCCCGGCCTCCACCACGACGCCGCCGACCCGCACCATCCGGATCGCCTCGACGAAGGTCTCGGGAAAGCCGCTGCAGTCCAGCACGATGTCCGGACCGATGCCGCCGCTATGCTCGCGGGCGCGCGCGATCCGCTCCGCCGGCTCGGTGTCGTCGACCCGCATCGTGAGACTGGCGCCGAACGCCTCGGCCATCTTGAGGCGCGAGGCGAAGCGATCGGTGGCGATCAGCTTGCCCGCGCCGAGCAGCTTCGCCTTGATCAGATGGCAGAGGCCGAGCGGACCCTGGCCAAGCACGGCGACCGTCTGGGCGAATCGACTGCCCCCGATCAGCCCCAGCAGGCTCTGGGCCGTTTCCACGCCGTGGGTGACCGACATGATCTCGGTCAGCACCGCGACGTGGTCGGGCAGGTCGTCGGGTACCCGGAAGATCTTCGATCCGGGCAGCAGATACATATGTTCCGCCCAGCCGCCGAAGAGATGGGGCGGCCGGCCGCAATGCAGGCTGTTGCCATAGTCCTGCAGGTTTTCGCACATGTAGTAGGGATAGTTGTTGCGGCAGAAGTGGCAGGCGCCGCACGCGACGTTGGCCCCGGGGACCACGCGGTCTCCGATTTTCAGCGGCTGCCCCTCGCTGTCCAGCACCTCGCCGCCGAGAGCCACGACCTCGCCGACATTCTCATGGCCGCAGATCAGCGGATATGTCAGATCCCGCTCGTGAGGCGTGCCGGCATATTGCTTGCTCTCGCCTCGGAAGGTGTGCTTGTCGGTGCCGCAGATGCCCGAAAAGCGGACCTTCATGATGACGGCGCCCGGGCCCGGCTCCGGCATGGCGAATTCGCGCAGCACGATGCGGCCCGGCTTTTCGGTGACGGCGGCGCGCACCAGGGTCATCCCTCGAATTCCTCTTTCGGCGGTCTTCCCCTAGAGCCTGATCGTCTCAAGCTTGCTCGGCTTGAGACGTGAATCAGGCTCTAATCCTAACATGTAGAGCAAGATCGGGTCAGATTGAATCAATCTGACCCGTGAATCTTGCTCTTAGAGCGGGGCTTGCCGCTCACTTCACCGCGCCCAGCGTCAGCCCGCGCACGAAATTCCGCTGCACGACAAGCGCGAAGATCACGATCGGCAATGCGCCGACCACGCCCGCGGCCGCCATCGGCCCCCACTGAATCTCGATCTTGCCGATCAGCGTCGACACGCCGACCGGAATCGTTTGCGCATCCGGCGTCGAAGTCAAGGTGAGCGCAATGATGAAGTCGTTGTAGGTCGTGATGACGCTGAAGATCGCGGTCGCGACCAAACCGGGGGCGGCCAGCGGAATCACGATTCGCCGCAGCGCCGTCAGCCGCGAGTCGCCGTCAACCATCGCCGCCTCTTCGATGTCGCGCGGGATTTCCTCGAGGAAGCTTTGCATCATCCACACGACGAAGCTGGTATTGAGGCCGGCGTAGATCAGGATCAGGCCCAGCCTCGTGTTCAGGAGACCCCATTTCGCGAGCACGATATAGAGCGGGATGCAGAGCATGATTCCCGGGAGCATGCGCACGAGCAGCACCAGGTAGAGCGCCATCTGGCGGACGCCGAAGCGCATCCGGAAGCGGGCCAGCGCATAGGCCGCCAGCGTGCCGAGAACGAGGCTTACCGCGACAGCCGAAGCCACGATGATCACGCTGTTCAGCAGGAACGAGCCGAAATGGTAGTCGTTTATCAGCCGGTAGTAGCTGTCGAGCGTCAGCTGCTGCGGCCAGAGCGCGACGCCCGAGAAGATGTCGACCGGCCGCTTCAGCGACGTATCGACCATCCACCAGAAGGGAAAAAGCGCGAGCAGGATCGCCACGCCCAGCGCGAGGTAGACGAACGTCAGTCCGATCCGCTCGCGCAACGTCACTCGATGGCCTCCGAAGTGCGCCGCATCAGACGAACCGCGGCCAGCATGAGGAATATCAGAACGGCGAGGACGCCGATCAGCATCGCCATCGCCCGTCCGTACTGATTGAAGAGAAACGCCGTGTTGTAGGCGTAGATCGAGATCAACTGCGTCGATGTCCCCGGGCCGCCCTTGGTCAGCACGAAAATCTGGTCGAAGGTGCCCACCGCATCGATCGTCCGAAGCACGACCGCGACGAGCAACACAGGCCTGAGTAGCGGCAGGGTGTGGTGAAAGAAGGTCTGGAGCCCGCTGGCGCCGTCGACACGAGCCGCCTCGATCGGGTCCTGGGGCATCGACTGGAGCCCTGCGAGGATGATGAGGAACAGGAGCGGAGTCCATTCCCAGACATCGACCGCCACGAGGCCGAGGAACGCGCTGAGCGGGTGGGCAAGCACATGCGGCGCGCCAAGCCCCAAGGCCTGGAAGAGTGGATCGACGACGCCGATGTCGGAGGCGTAGAGCAGGCGCCAGATGACGCCGACAACGACAGGCGCGATCGTCATCGGCAGGATCAGTGCCACGCGGATCAGGCCGGCGAAGCGCAGCTCGCGCGCAACGAGCAGCGCCAGCAGCAGGCCCAGCAGCGTTTCGATCGAGACCACGAGGGCGACGAACCAGGCCGTCGTCGCGATCGCCTGCCAGAAGACGGGGTCGCTGTAGACGGCGGTGTAGTTGTCCCCGCCGGCAAAGCCCATGTCGAGCCCGTAGCGGAACTTATGCAGGCTCGCGCGGATGCCGTCGATCGTGGGGTAGAGGGAAATCGCGGCAAGAGCGACAACCGCGGGGATGAGCAGAAGATAGGGCACAGAGGCCGCGCGTAGCCGCTGCACCCTATCTTCGCGCTCCACGACGATGTTGGTCGTGATGGTCAAGGCTTAGAAATAGCCTCCCTGCTGCTTCAGGTAAGCCGTGATCTGATCCGCGGCGTCCGAGAGGTGCTTTTGGGCGATCGCGTCGTAATTGGACTTCTGGGCGATCGCCTCGACGAGCGCTTCATTGAGGGCTGTGCCGAGGATGTCTTCCATCTTCGGTTCGTCCGGAGTCCTCGGCTTCTCCACCGAATTGTTCACGGCATCGGCGATCGCCGGCAGCCAGCGGTGCTTCTGCACGGCTTCCGGGTCGTTGAGCGCCGTTCCGGTCACCGCGGCGCCGCCGTACTTCCGAGCGAACTCGAGTTGGGTTGCGCTCGAGGTGAACCACTCGAGGAACTGCACCGCGCCTTGCGGATTCTTCGCACCTGACGCGATGCCAGCGATGAACGTGCCGATCGCAGGCCCGGACTTAACCTGCTTCGGCGTTGCGGCCATGTAGATCTTGCCAACGACTTTCGACGACGACGGATCGTCGACACGTTGCGCGAGACCGGTGTACTCGGTCAGCGCCGTGCACTTGCCTTCGAGCATCAGCTGGACTTCTTGGTCCGTGTCGTACTCGGCCACGCCGTCCGGCATGTAGGGAATGAAGCTGAACAGACGGGAGAGCGCACCAACACCTTCCGGACCGGCGAAGCCCGGCGTCCAGTCCGGGTTGACGAAATTGCCGCCATATGAGTTCAGCAGCGGCAGGTAGGTCATCATGATCGGATTGCCCTTCACGCCGCGGGGCGACCACCCGTACATGTCCGGGGCCTTCGTCGTCTTGGCCACATTGTAGATATCGTCCCAGGTCACCGGCGCCGTCGGGAAGAAGTCCTTGTTGTAGTACAGGATCTCGACGTCGTCGATGATGACCAGGGAATAGAGCTCGGGAGTCGCGTTGGCGAAGTCCTTCATACGTGCGCCGGACTTCGGCGGCCAGAGCCCCATCTCGAGGCCTGCGGGAAGAATGTCCGGATTGACCTTGAGGCCGAGCTTGTCGAGGCTCTGGACGATCTTTCCGGCCGCGAACTCCGGCACCCAGTTGTCGTCCATCACATAGATGTCGTAGGCGCCGGTCTTGTTGAGTCCGTCGTTCTTGCAGTTCTGGTACCAAGTGTCGTAGTTCGTCTCGTTGTAGTTGACGGCGATGCCCGTTTCGACCGTGAACTGCTTGCAGAAGTACTCGTGGAACGGCACCATCGCGTTGTCCTGGAAGCTGCCGATGGTGATCGAAGCGGTATCCGCGCGGACGATCCGCGGGGCAAAGATGCCGCTCCCGGCAAGCAGGGCCGAGCCCGCAATGCCGCCTTTGATGAAGTCACGCCGGCGCATCCGCCGCTTCAGCAGTTTGCTCTTGCCGGTATTCTTGGTCTTGTCGCTCATTCTTCGTCTCCTCCCTTTGCTGTACGCCGATTGAACCTTCTTCAGCCGATCAGACAGAGTTGGCTATTCCGGTCTCGAGTGCTTCCCCGGTCTCCACGTCGAACAAATGCAGGTGTCTTGCCACGGGCCGGACGGCGCAGGGGCTGCCGATCGGCATCGCGAAGTCGGCAGGCTGCCGGATGTTCACCAGCCCAGCGCCGACGTCGATCGTAACCAGGGTTTCATTGCCGAGCGGCTCGACGACATAGATCTCGCCGGCGAATGATCCATCCGATGCCGGCTCGGCCAGGTCGGCGTGCTCGGGACGGAAGCCGAGCTTGACCGGGCCGCGGTGCCTTGCCGCCGGCATCGGCACGCTCGCGGTCGCTCTGCGAAACGCGCCGTCGGCGATCTCGCCCGAGAGAATGTTCATCGGTGGCGAACCGCAGAACGTAGCGACGAACAGGTTCGCCGGCCGCGCGTACACCACCGCCGGGGATGCAAGCTGCTGAAGCCTGCCCCGGTGCATCACCGCGATGCGGTCGGCCATGGTCATCGCTTCGACCTGATCGTGGGTGACATACAGCATCGTCGCCGCGAGCTCACGCTGCAGCCTCTTGATCTCGATGCGCATCTGAAGCCGGAGCTGCGCGTCCAGGTTCGACAGCGGTTCGTCCATCAAAAAGGCCTGCGGCCGCCGGATGATGGCGCGGGCAAGAGCGACCCGCTGCCGCTGGCCGCCCGAGAGCTGCCCCGGACGCCGCTCCAGGTAGTCCTCGAGACCGAGAAGCTCGGCCACTTTGCGCACTTGGCGCATGCGCTCGGCACGCTCGACCTTACGGACCCTGAGCGGATAGCCGATGTTGTCGGCCACCTTCAGATGCGGATAGAGGGCGTAGCTCTGGAATACCATGGCGACGTCCCGGTTCTTCGTCGGCGCATAGGTCACGTCGCGCTGGCCGATGAAGATCTGCCCGCCCGTCGGCCGCTCGAGCCCGGCGAGCAGCCTGAGCGCGGTGGTCTTGCCGCAGCCCGAGGGGCCGAGGAACGCCAGGAAGCTTCCGTCTGGGACATGCAGGTCGAGCGGCGCCAAGGCCTGGATCGGCCCGAACGCCTTCGAGACCTGCTGGTAGCGAACGTCCATTCAGACTCTGTCCCTCACGAGCCAGTCGGCCATCCAGGCTTTGCTCGACTGCGGCGCTCCCTGGTCACCGCCGGCACCGTCGCCGTGGACATGGGCACCCGACGAGGCCGCGGCCCATTCCACCATGTCCATCGCGGCGACGTCACGCAGCCTTCTGAAGTTGGCCCAGCGCTCGGCGCAATCCCGCAAGCGAACGCGCCGTGCCCTCGGGCCCGTCATAGCGCGGGTCTTCATGCTCAATGGATATCACGTCGTCGTAGCCTGCCGCGCGCACGGCGCGGAAAAGCGCTGCCCAGGCCGCGTCGTCCCGGCCTTCGCCCACGGGCGCGAAATGCCAGGGCGCCTTGGACGGGTCGCTGGGCGGCATGTAGTGCAGCACGCCGTGCCGGCGAATCCGGTCCGGATAGAGCAGGGTATCCTTGCCATGCATCCAGCCGATGCGATCCCCGAAGGCCTCGACCACGCTCACCGGGTCGATGCCCTGCCACCAGAAATGGCTCGGGTCGAGATTGAGGCCGACGTTGCGCCCGACATAGGCCGTCAGCGCCTCGAAGCCGGCGGCGTTGAACACCGTCACGCCCGGATGCATCTCCAGGCAGACCATCACGTCCGGCGCCGCCTTGGCGAGCCAATCGCTCGTCGCCCGCCAGAAAGGGCCCACCTCGTTTTCCATCTGCCAGGCGAACAGCTTCTCGTCGTCGGCCGAGGTGGCCCAGCAAGGAAACACGCCGAGGCTGCCGCCGCCGGGGCCGGCGGGGCAGCCGCTCATGGTCACCACCCGTTTGACGCCGAGCGCTACCGCGAGATCGACTGCGGCGCGGAAGCGGTCTTGCGCATCCTTGCGCTTGGCCGGATCGGGATGGAGCAGGTTGCCGGCGGCGTTGACGGCCGCGAGCCTGAGGCCATGCTCCTTCAGCTCGCCGGCCAGGCGCTCGCGCTCCTGGCGCTCGCCGATGGTGTTGAGATCGAGATGAGGGCGCGGCCAGGGACCCCAGGCGCCGACGCCGAGCTCGACGTCGGCGATGCCGCGCTCGGCGCACCAGGCGAACATCTCGCGCCGGCCGAGCTTGGGGAGGGAATCCGAAAAAACGCCGATTCTCATCGCATGGCCTTTCTGAATGCGGAAATCAGGAGCTCGACATCGCCGCGGGCCTGTTCGACCGGCGTTTCGACCTGTGCCTCGCCGGTGGCGGCGGCATGAAACGCGCGCAATTCCTCGCGGAACGCTTCTTCATAGCTCGCCCGGTATTCGATCGTCTCGAGGGCCTGGCCTTCACCGCGCTGGCGAAGCGTAAGGCGAGTGGGAAGGTGGCGCAGATAGGGTGAAGGGAAGGTTAGCTCGACGATCCGGTCGCTGCAGTAGATGACGACCCGCTCGGTGTAGTCCGGCACGCCCGGCAGGTTGAGATGGGCCATGCAGACCCTGCCGCCGCCGGGAAGCGGGAAGGCGAGCTCTACGCCGCGCCCGCCGTCGAACAGCGCGCCGCGTTCGGCCTCGCGCGGAAGCTCGGCGCCGAAATGCGCGAAGATGCCGTGGACGACGGCGACGTCATGGACCAGGGAGGAAAGAAACCCGCCGCCAAGCGCCCGGGCAGCCGCCTCGTCGAGCGGACGCCCCGCGGCCTCGCGAAGCTGTGCTGCCGTTTCCGCACGGGCCTGTTCGCGCAGCGCGGCCGGAAGATCATTCGGCAGGACCATGGGCAGATGGGCGACGAAGGGATCCTGGTCGGGATCGTTGACCTCGACCGAAATCAGCTTCACGTCCTCGATGCGGGCCGGCAGAAGCTCGAGCGCACGCCGGTAGGCGGGATCGTAGCGCTTCATGTAGGCGACCTGGACGACCCGGCCGGCGCGATCCCGAGCGGCCGCGATCCGGTCGCAACCGTCAACGGTAAGCGCGAGAGGCTTTTCGCACATCACATGCAGGCCTGCTTCCAGGGCGGCGATGACAAGCGCCGGGTGGAAGGCATCGGGTGCCGCGATCACCACCGCATCGAGCTTGGCGGTCAGGAGGCCCTGGATATCGGGATAAAGTCCGGCGAGGCCGTAGCGGGCCCCGACGCTAGCGCGAACCGTGACGGAGGCATCGGCGAGGGCGACGAAGGCGAAGCGCTCGCGTTCCTCCCAGAGGTAGAAGGCGTGCTCGGCCTGCCCCACCAGCCCCGCTCCGAGCAAACCTGCCCGCAGCCGCCGCATCTTGAGCCCCCCTGATCGGAAAGATCCAATGTCGGGGATTGAATGCAAACCCGCGGCACTCGTCAACCGAAATCCTTTTTCCGTGGAATAAATGTTCCGTTCTGTCCGGCTGCATCGATGCCGCCGCAGAGGAGGCCATGTTGCGACAAATTATCATTCGCATTGACCGCAGGTGGCGAAGCTGCTAGGAATCAGTGTGATTGATAGTGACTCGCGACTGGGATGATCCCGGCCGCAATCCTTGCCAAGTGTTTTCCCTCGATTGTTGGAGTATCCCATGCGTCCGCAGCGTCGATCGCGAGCAGTTCTGTTCGGTCTTCTATGTGTCCTCGGTCTCTCGGGCCTCGCCGGCCGCTCACCTGTCGCCAGCGCCGAGGCCGAGACCCTCACCCTCTACAGCGGCCAGCACGAGCAAACGGTCGACCTGCTGGTTGCCGACTTCGAGAAGGAGACGGGGATCAAGGTCCGGGTGCATTCGGGTGAAGGGCCGGAGGTGGCCAACCAGATTCTGGCCGAAGGAGCCGATTCGCCGGCGGATGTGTACTTCACCGAGAACTCGCCCGAGCTGATGCTGCTGGAAGAAAAAGGGCTCTTGGCCAAGGTTTCCGCCGCGGCATTGGCGAGCGTCCCCGCCCGATACAATTCGCCGGGCGGATATTGGCTTGCCGTATTGGCCA
>DATNJA010000281.1:0-2144 GCA_035604155.1 Candidatus Udaeobacter sp.
TGGAGCCCGTCCCCTTGGCCGGATTCGGCAGATTTTCACGCATCCTCCCGGTCACTTAGCACAGGCTTTCGCAAAAAGGCAGGCATCATTTCGCCGCAAAGAGCGGCCATCGGACGTGCCGGTCTTGCCATTCCCGGTCCCGCCGGACCACTATCGCAGGCATGACCGGCGCAGGGACGACCGGCGATTAACCCGCGAAGCGAATTCATGAGCGGAACCGACAGCATCCTGGCCGAGCTCTCCCGCGCCATGCCCCTCAAGCTCGCGGGCGAGAGACTGGGCGCCAGCAGGATCGGCCTGGTCATCGTCGACGAGGTCAACGGCTTCGCCACGGTGGGCGCGGGCTCCCTAGCGCCGGCGGCAGAAAATCCCCAGGTCACGCGGATGGTCGCCGAGACCGACCGCCTCGCCCGGGAATTCAGCCGCCGGGGCTGGCCGATCTTCGCCTTCCTCGATACCCATGCTCCGGGCAAGCCCGAGCCGCCCTATCCGCCGCATTGCGAAGCGGGGACGGGGCAGGAGAACCTGGTGCCGGCGCTCGCCTGGCTCGAGCGCGATGCGAACGCGACCCTGGTCCGCAAGGACTGCATCAACGGCTTCGTGGGCGCCATCGCCGCCGACGGCTCCAACCGCGTGGTCGATTGGGTGAAGCGCCACAGCCTGGCGCAGGTGCTGGTGGTCGGCATCTGCACCGACATCTGCGTCATGGACTTCGTACTTACCTTCCTGTCGGCGCGAAACCACGACCTCATGCCGGGCCTGAAGGACATTCTTGTCTACGAGGCCGGCTGCTCGACCTACCATCTGCCGCGCGAGACGGCCGAGAGCCTCGGGCTCGGCGCTCATGCCGCACATCCCCAGGACATCGCCCATTACATGGGTCTCTACTTCATGGCCTCGCGCGGGGCCCGCCTGGTCGACAAGGTCGAACTCACCGGTTAGGAATCGCAACAATGGCCGAAGCGCAAACAGCCGCCGCCGCCGCCGGCAAATTGGTGATCCGCAATATCGGGCTGCTGCTCTCGGGCGATCTCGCCCGGCCCATCCTCGACGCCGACGCGATCGTGGCGATCGACGGCAGGATCGCGGCCATCGGCAAGGCCAAAGACCTGGACAGCGACGGCGCCAGGACAGTGATCGATGCCAAGGGCACGGCGCTCGTCCCTGGCCTGATCGACAGCCATGTGCATCCGGTGTTCGGCGACTGGACGCCGCGACAGAGCCAGCTCAACTGGATCGACAGCTTCCTCCATGGCGGCGTGACCACCATGATCTCGGCCGGCGAGGTGCATCTGCCCGGCCGGCCAAAGGACGTGGTCGGGGTCAAGGCGCTCGCAATCACGGCGCAGCGGGCCTTCGAGGCCTTCCGGCCCGGCGGCGTCAAGGTTCATGCCGGCGCCCCGGTGATCGAGAAGGGCATGGTCGAAGAGGACTTCAAGGAGATGGCCGCCGCCGGCGTGAAGCTTCTGGGCGAGGTCGGCCTCGGCGGGGTCAAGACGGGCGAAGAGGCCAAGCGCATGGTTGCCTGGGCCCGCAAGCACGGCATCCAGAGCACCATTCATACCGGCGGCCCATCGATCCCCGGCTCCGGCCTCATCGACAAGGACGTGGTGCTGGAGGCCGACGCCGACGTGATCGGCCATATCAACGGCGGGCATACGGCCTTGCCGCTGGACGAGATCCGCTGCCTCTGCGAGCAATGCAAGCGGGCGATCGAGATCGTCCATAACGGCAATGAGAAGGCGGCGCTCTACGCGCTCCACACCGCGCGAGAGCTGGGCGAGCTCGGGCGCGTCATCCTGGGCACGGATTCCCCGGCCGGCTCCGGCGTCCAGCCGCTCGGCATCCTGCGCATGATCGCGATGCTCTCGAGCCTGGGCGAAGTCCCGGCCGAACAGGCGTTCTGCTTTGCCACCGGCAACACCGCGCGCCTGCGCAAGCTCGATGCCGGCCTGATCGAGGTTGGCCGCGCCGCCGATTTCACGCTTCTCGACAAGGCCCAGCACAGCGCCGGCAAGAACCTCCTGGACAGCGTTCGCCTGGGTGACCTGCCCGGCGTCGGCATGGTCGTCATCGACGGCGTGGTCCGCATCGGGCGCAGCCGCAACACGCCGCCGGCGGAACGGGTGGCGGAAGTGGTGGGG
>DATNJA010000282.1:0-4821 GCA_035604155.1 Candidatus Udaeobacter sp.
CGGCGCCTTCAGCAGCCGCTGCAGCTCGCCTTCGCCCTTGCCCGTGATGGCGAGCGGCCCGTCCGCCTCGGCGGCGGCAAGGCCTTCGACCTTGAGCAACTCGATCGAGGGGCCGAGAAGATCGAGGGAGGGCCCGACGATACGGGCGCTCAGATGGCGCACCTCGCTCGCGAGATCGCCGTAGCTACGCCGGCCTTCCGCCAGAAGGCCCAAGGCGGCGAGACGCACGGTCTCGCTCGGGATCAGGCTGTTGTCGCGGTACATGTGGAGCCCGACTTTATCCGGAATCGCGCGAGGGAACCATGGCGGGCGCCCGTTCCTCCGATGGTGATTCGCTCTTAAGTCTGGCGAATCCCGCGCAAGCGGTCAGAGCGCCGGCGCAATAGCTCGACCGTGGTCAGCAAGGCGACGGAGACCAGAATGAGCACGGTGGCCGCGGCCGTGATGGTCGGGCTGATCTGTTCCCGGATGCCGGCGAACATCACTTTGGGCAGGGTGCGCTGCTCGGGGCCGGCGACGAACAGCACCACCACGACCTCGTCGAAGGAGGTCCCGAAGGCGAACAGCGAGCCCGAGATCATGCCCGGCAGGATGAGGGGCAGGATGACCTTGAAGAAGACCGTGGTCGGCCTTGCGCCGAGGCTGGAGGCGGCCCGGGTGAGACTGTGATCGAACCCCATCAGGGTCGCGGTCACGGTGATGACGACGAAGGGGGTTGCCAGCGTAGTGTGGGCCAGGATCAAGGCGGTGTAGGTGTTGATCAAGTGCACATCGGCATAGAAGAAATACATGCCGACCGCGCTGATGACCACGGGCACCACGATGGGCGAGATCAGCAGGCTCATCACCGCGGTGCGATAGGGGAAGTTTGCCCGGCTGAGACCAAGCGCCGCGAGCGTGCCGAGGAAGGTCGAGAGCAGGGTTACCGAGACCGCGATGAAGATCGAGTTGTGGAGCGCGCCCTGCCAGCGGTCGGTCAGGAAGAATTCCCGGTACCAGCGTAGCGAGAGGCCCGGCATCGGATAGGTGAAGAACGGCACCGAATTGAACGACAGCGGCATGACCGCCAGGATCGGTGCCACGAGAAACAGCAGCACGGCCCCGCAAAACACCCGGTGGACGAAGTACCAGATCCGTTCCAGCGGCGAAGCGTATGTGGGCAAAGCCATGGCGGCTATCCGAGCTTGATCCGGTCGACGCCGACCAGCTTGTTATAGACGTAGTAGAGCAGGAGCGTTGCCGTCAGCAGGACGGCACCCAGTGCCGAGGCCATGCCCCAGTTCAGTTGCTGGTTGGTGTAGAAGGCGACGAAGTAGCTCACCATCTGGTCCGTCGCCCCTCCCACGAGAGCGGGCGTGATGTAGTAGCCGAGGCTGAGGATGAAGGTCAGCAGGCAGCCAGCGGCGATCCCGGGCAGGCTCTGGGGAAAATAGACCCGCCAGAAGGCGTAGAAGGGGCCGGCGCCGAGCGAGCGCGCGGCGCGCACATGGCTCGGCGGGATCGTTTTCATCACGCTGTAGATCGGCAGCAGGGTGAAGGGCAGCTGGATATGGGTCATGGCCACGATGGTGCCGACCCGGTTGAAGATGAGCTCGGCGGGCTGGGAGATGATGTGGAGGCCGAGCAGGATGTCATTGATGACGCCATGCTCCTGCAGCAGCACGACCCAGGCCGTGGTGCGGACCAGCAGTGAGGTCCAGAAGGGCAGCAAAACCATGATCATCAGCAGGTTGCTGGTCCTGAGAGGCAGGCTCGCCAGCAGATAGGCGACGGGGTATCCGAGGAGTAGAGTCGCAACGGTGACGGTGACGCTGATGAGCAACGTCCGGGCGAAGATGTCGCGGAATATGGCGGTTTCCGGCGGCGAGGCAATGATCTGTCCGCTGTCGCCGTACTGGAAGTCGATGGATCGCAGAAGATAGTATGGCGTATAGGCTGAGGCGCCCCGCCGGATCAGGAACCAGGTCGCCTTCTGTCCCCAAAGGGCGTCGATGTCGATCAGCGCCTGCTTGTAGGGACCCGTGGTCAGCTTGGAGGCCTTGCGGGCGCTTATGATCACTTCGCTGCGCGCTCCCGGCATCTCATAGTTTATCCGCTTGCCGATCTCGGGCGCGTCATGCAGCGCCCATGACGCCTTCAGGTCTAGGGCGAGGGCGGCATAGACGGTTTCGTCGGGCAGATCCTTGCCGTCCCAATTGGCCAAGGCCTTCTCGGTCTCGGGCAGCATGGTCTTCAAGTCTTCGTCATGCACAGCGTTGAAAAGCATGACGCCGATCGGCACGATGAAGGCGACGACAATGAACAGGAACAGCGGCAGCACGAGGCCGACAGCCTTCAGCTTGCGCCGGCGCTCCGTCCGCTGGAGTTTCACCTTCAGCGGAACGCCGTCGGCGGTGCGGGCGATCTGGTCTACCGTCGTGCTAACCATGGGCGTGCTTGTCGTTTTGAGCTTCGCCGGTCCGGCCCTTCACGTTGCTGCGAAGGGCAGGCCGGGACGGGGAAGACCGATGCTTCCCCGTCCCATTGCCTTGCTCGCTATTGCGCCAGCCAGGCGGTGAAGCGCTGACGCAGGTCGTCGCCGTGATCGCCCCAGAACTGTGGGTCGGTGAAGAAGGCGTTCTTCATGTTGTCCGGCGCCGTCGGCAGGTTTGGCAGGATCGCCGGGTCGACGTCGGGGATCGCGTCCTTGTTGGCCGGGCCGTAGGAGATGTAGTGGGTCTGGTCGGCCTGGGCCGCCGGCGAGCTCGCGAAGGCGACGAACTTGTAGGCATCGTCGAGGCGCGGATCGCCCTTCGGGATCGCCCAGAGATCCCAATCGAGAGCCTGGGAATCCCACATGATGACAAAATGCTTGCCGGAATTCTTGTCGGCGTCATAAATCCGGCCGTTCCACGCCGAGGTCATCACCACCTGACCATCGGCCAGGAGCTGCGGCGGCTGGGCGCCGGCCTCCCACCAGACGACGTCCTTCTTGATCGTGTCCAGCTTCTTGAAGGCGCGGGCGACGCCGTCGGCCGTCCCCAGGACCTTGTACACGTCGCCCATGGCCACGCCGTCTGCTATCAGAGCCCATTCGAGATTGACGAAGGGGTCCTTCTGCAGCCCGCGTTTGCCCGGGAACTTGGTCGTGTCGAACAGATCGGCGATAGTCTGCGGGCCGTTCGCCATCTTGTCCTTGTCATAGGCGATGACCGTCGCATAGAGGATCCCCGGCACCGCGCAGTCGTATTTGTCGGCGCCGGCGAACTTCGCCCGGTCGAGGCCGAGCTTGCCCCAATCGATCGTCTCGAGAATGCCTGAGGTGCAACCCTCGATCGCATGGCCGGAATCGACGTCCACGGCATCCCAGGTCACGCTCTTTGCATCGACCATGGCTTTGACCTTGGCGAGCTCGCCGTTGTATTCCTCCTCGGTGATCTTGACGCTGTTCGCCTTGGCGAAAGGTTCGAAATAGGCCTTGCGCTGGCTCATCTGGTAGGCGCCGCCCCAAGAGACGACGGTCAGCTGGTCGCCCGCCGCCGCCATCTTGACCGGCGACAGTATGACGCCGGCCAGGCCGGCCACCGCCAGGGCGCCGGCGATCATGAGAGATTTCTTCATCGTCTTTCGGTCTCCCTGCTCTGCCGTCCCACCATGGGAGCGGCCATTCTCGACTCTCCCGGCCGCCGCCTTTCGGGCGGTCGCCGCCGGGCCCATCGTCATGGCGCGTCGAGCGCCCGACAATCCTCGGTCTTCCAGCCAACCGTGATGGTGGTCCCAGGCTCGAGCACCACGGACTCCTCGGCGTTGGGCAGCTTGACGATGAAGTCGTCATTGCCGCAGACGGAAACCCGCGTGCGCACGTGATCGCCCAGGTAGATCAGCTCCTTCACCTCGGCGCTGAACAGGTTCGGCAGGCTCCCCGGGGCCGGATTGATCTTCACCCGCTCGGGTCTCAGCGACAGGGTCGTCGGCACGCCCACGCCATCGACGTTGACGGTCATCGCGCGCACCGAACCGCTGCCGGGAATCTCGACCTGGCAGGTGGTGCCGTTCATCGCCGTCACCTTGCCGCGAAGCCTGTTGTTTTCGCCGATGAACTGGGCAACGAAGGCGTTGTCCGGCCGTTCATAGAGGTCGGCCGGCGTGGCCAGCTGCTGGATGACGCCGTCGTTGAACACGGCAATGCGGTCCGACATGGTCAGCGCTTCGCTCTGGTCATGCGTCACATAGACCACAGTGACGCCGAGGCCCTGGTGGATGTGCTTGATCTCAAGCTGCATCTGCTCGCGCAGCTGCTTGTCGAGAGCACCCAACGGCTCGTCCATCAGCACCAGCTTCGGGTCGAAGACAAGCGCGCGGGCGAGGGCCACGCGCTGCTGCTGTCCACCGGATAGCTGGGCGGGACGCCGGTGACCGAAGGCGCCGAGCTGGACCATGTCGAGGGCCCGCTTGATCCGGGTCTCGATCTCGGGCTTCGCGATCTTGCGCACCTGGAGGGGGAAGGCGAGGTTCTCCTCCACCGTCATGTGCGGGAACAGCGCATAGTTCTGGAACACCATACCGATGTCGCGCTTGTGGGGAGGCATCCTGTCGATGGGTTTGCCGTCCAGGAAGATGCTGCCATGGGTCGGCACCTCGAAGCCGGCCAGCATCAGCAGGGTGGTGGTCTTGCCTGAGCCCGAGGGACCCAACATGGTGAGGAATTCGCCCCGCGCGATATCCATGTTGAGGTTCTTTACGACCAGCGTTTCGCCGTCGTAGCTCTTCTGGATCTCGGAAAACTTAACGAACGCGTCGCCGGTCGACGTCATCGTGAGAAAAGCCGCCCCCCTTGTCCCA
>DATNJA010000283.1:0-5294 GCA_035604155.1 Candidatus Udaeobacter sp.
GGCCTTGATGTTGGCGGCGAGCCCCTTGCCGGTGACCCGCCCGATGTCGGCGCACATGGACTGGATCGCGGCCATCAGCGGAAACGCCACCGGCATGGTCCACAGCATGTTGAGACCGAACTGGGCGCCCGCCTGGGAATAAGTTGCTATGCCGCTTGGATCGTCGTCGGCCACGCCGGTGATGAGACCCGGCCCGATCCGCGCCAGAGGGTGCTCCTTGAGCCGCGCCAACAGGAAAGGAAGCCTGCGCGCGCGCGTTCGCCCTTTGGCTGCGTGGTGGGAAGGCTTCATTGGCGGCTCTCCCGACTAGGGCGAAGCCGGCACCCGCGTACCGGACAACCGAAAGAAAGACTGTGCGGTAGCACCGACGGTCAAATCAAGCCGCGCGGAACGTGGGGATCTTTCCATCAAGGCGCATTTTCCGTCGGGACACCCGATTGTCCCGCCTTCGCCTGGCCTTGTGTTACAATGCTTTCGCAATCGACCGTGCAGATCCTGGGAAAGCGGGGGATCAGTGCCGGTGTCGGGGTCGAACCAGCAGAATAGTGCGTTAGGGCCGGCCGATGCGGTGGCGTCCGGCTCGCCCGGCGAGAAGCCGTGGCTGAAGCGCAAGGACTGGGCGGCAGGCATCATGCGCGACAGCGTCGGGCTCCATCTCGACGTTTTCGTCATCGCGTTCATGGGCCTGGTTTTCCTGGCCGTTGCCTTCGGCTTCTATCACGAGCGATTGCATTTGGCGCCGGACGGCGGATTTGGGCCCTTCATTCCCATGGCCATCTTCGGCCTGGTGGGCGCCGGCATGACGCTGAAGGCCGTGCATCTGGTCATGAGCTGGGCCAGGTACGGCCGCTCGCGCCTCAAGCTCGAGACGGTGCCGATCCCGCTCGGCGGGGCCATGAAGGCCGAGCTCATCATGACTCGGCAGTTCCGGGCCGGCCGGCAGCTGCGCGTCACGCTGAAATGCGTCAATTCGGTGGTGCATGACTACCAGTCGATCAACAAGCCCTTTCCCACCGCCGAAGAAAGGTCAGTCGACTCTCACGCCGTTTGGCAGGACGAAGACACGCTGGTCTCCGACGGCAGCGGTCTGTTCAAGATCGCCTTCGCGGTTCCCGCCGACCAGCCGGCGACCACCTTCCCAAACGGCCGGGACTGGCGGACTTGGGTGCTGGACGTGCAGGATGCCAGCGGCCGCACCCAGGCCTATCACGCCGAGTTCGAATTGCCGGTGTTCGCGGCATCGCTCGGCGCCGGCGAGGCGGCCGCCGTGGCGGCCATCGCCGCGGATCGCGAGCGCAGGCTGGAGGACTACAAGCCCGGGCCGGGCTTCCGGGTGAAGATCAGGCCGGCGGCCGAGGGCGGGACCGAATTCCTCATTCCGCCGATAGGCAGAGCCGGAGGCGCCGTCGCCCAGTCCATCGTGTTTGCGGTTTCGTTTGTCCTGATGCTGTTCGCGTATGGCCAAATCCCCTTGGTTGTCATCGTCCCCTGGGGCGTCCTCAACCTGTTGCTCTATCTCTGGCTGGCGCGCCTCTGGTTCGCGGCCGAGCGCATCGTCATCGGCAATGGCGTCATCCGCGTAACCAATGGCCTCTTCCGCATCACCCAGTCCATGGCCATCGACCAGGTGGCGTCCATTCACGCCGTGCCGATCGAGACGCCCTGGGTGGTCACCGTCCGCATCAGGGGCCAGGGCTGGCGCCAGATCGGCACCGGTCAGGGCATCCGGGAACTGGCGGAAGCCCAATGGCTGGCCCTGCAGATGAGCCACGCCGCAGGCATCAAGGCCGCGAGCCCCATTCCCGGCAACGAGACTGCGGAGATGATGGAGATGGTCCTGGGCTTCGCCAAGGAGAAGGGCGTCCCGGGCGCGGCCGAGGCCCTGCAGTCGAAGGCTGCCGTCGACCGGCTGAAGCAACATTTGGATCCCAAATACCAAACGGGCGAGGCGCCGGCGGGCAACCTGGCAGGGACGCTGCCGCTTTCCGCGCGGGCCTTCAGATCCAAACCAACCAGCCCGGTGACGAAAATTATTGTCGCCGCGATTGGCCTTGTCGGGCTGCTTTGGCTCCTGTCCAGCGTGCTACACCCGATCTTCGCAGTCTTGATGAGCCGGCTCCGGCATTGAGTTGCGCCGTCAAAAGGAGTGCGGCAGCGCCGGGCCGGAATCTCGGCGGTGGCATGCGCTGCCTCTTTGCACCGCTGCTCGTCGGGATTGCACTTTAGCAAAGCCGTAACCCAAAAAGTTCAGACTGGCCGGCAGTAGCGAGGATCCGGGGAATGCCGGAGGACCGCGGAAACGGCGGCAGGATGTCCGTTCGTCCCGTGACACCCCTTCGTGATTTCGGACATTCGTAGGATCGGGGAGGAAGCTCCATGGCCAGGCGACCGAAGCAGTTCCAGACGAGCGCGAGCAGCCCGCCCACAGAGCCGGCTGCGGTCCATGCTCCCAGAGCGCTGGATGCGCCGGTCTTCGCCCAGCCGGAGCCGACTGCAGATCCCTCGATCTTCAAGATCAAACACCCGTCGGATGGTCCCGCCTACAAGGTCATCGATCAGCTGAACAAGGAGCACCGTGTTCAACCGATGCCCTTTCCGCCGCCGCGCGGCGACGGCTCCGAACCGCAGCTGACGCTGGCCCAGGTCTCGGGGGCGGCAGCGGCGCCACCGACGTCATCTCGCAAACCGGCCAGATCGTGTTCCACGCCGCGGGCGACTGCGGCAGCACGCGCGGCCCCAAGACTGAGAACGAGGTCACCGACAAGATGATCGGCGACTTCACCGAGGCCGCTTCGAAGGAAGTCCCGCAGTTCTGCCTCTTGTTGGGCGATAACGTCTATAGCTTCGGTGAGCCGGAATACTACTACGATCAGTTCTATGAGCCGTACCGGAACTACCACGCGCCGGTCCTGGCGGCGGCCGGCAACCACGACGGCATGATTTCGCCGCTGGCGCATGCGACCAGCCTCGAGGCCTATTTGCGGAACTTCTGCGCCGACCCGGCGGCCGGCTATACCATGACGCCAGAAGCGGGCGGGCTTTCGCGCACCGCGCAGATCCAGCCGGGCGTGTTCTTCACCTTCGACGCGCCCTTCGTGCGGATCCTCGTGTTCTACAGCAACACGTTGGAGGATCCCGGCGTCATCGCCAACAGCACAATCGGGAATTCCCAGCTCGATTTCCTGACGGCGGCCCTCGAGCGCGTCAAGAGCGAGAAATATGCCGGGGCGCTGCTCTTCGCCCATCATCATCCGCCCTATGCGATCGGCGGCCAACATTCTTCCAGCCTCGACATGCGCCGGCAGATGGACAAGATCTGCGAGGACATCGGCGTGTGGCCGCACGCGGTGCTGGCGGGCCACGCGCATTCCTATCAGCGCTTCACGCGGCATCGGCCGGACGGAACCGACATCCCCTACATCATCTGCGGCAACGGCGGGCACAACGTGCAGAAGCTGCAGGCGCCTGGCGGCGTGCCGCTGCGCACGCCGCAGACCTTGAAGGCGCAAGGTGCTGCCGACGATCCGGTGACGTTCGAGAACTACGACGATATCGACTACGGCTATCTGAGGGTGATCGTCGATCTGAAGCAGCTCAGGATCGAATATCACCCGGCGAGCGACAGCATCCAGGCAAAAACGCCGGACGACAGCGTCACCATAGACATCGCCTCAAGGAAGCAAGTCGTCTACACGCCCAACGAGCTGGGCTATTCGGCGAGGCTCAAGGAGGTCCGGAGCCTCTACGCCGCTCAGTCGAGCAAGCGTAAGCAAACCCCGAAAAGACGGCGGGGAGCGGCGGCCAACGCGGGCTGACCGACAACATATCCGACCGACGACCCGTCAAGCGCCTGCAACGCTTCGCCGCCATACTCCGGGCCAGGAGCGGCCAGCCAGCAGGGGAGACGAATCATGCGCCTTGCCATGCTACGAGCACAGGCGATCGGGACAATTTTGCTTGCCGCGGTTCCGGCCGCCCTGGACAACGCCGCCGCCCAGACGGTTTCGCTCCAGGCCAACGATGCGGCGACGACGACGCCGATCAAGCATGTCATCGTCATCATCGGCGAGAACCGCAGCTTCGACCACGTCTTCGGTGCCTACCAACCGCGACCCGGACAGACGGTGTTCAATCTGCTCTCCGAGGGCATCATCGGAGCTGACGGGTCGCCCGGCCCCAACTTTGCCAAGGCTGCGCAGTATCAGGCCGTTGTCGAAGGCAAGTACGAATCGGCGCCCACCCACAAGCAACCCTATGACAAATTGCCTCCGGCCATGACCGGGTCGGCGCCGGCCGCCGCCAGCGATGGGAGCGAAGCGCCTTTCCTTACGATCGGCCATGCTGCCTCGATGGATCCGGGACTGCCGGGCGCCGATCTCCGCCTGCTGCTGACCGGGGCGACGGGTCTCCCCAAACGGTCCCTCGACAGCCGACTGCTGGGCGCGGCAGCGCTGCCCAACGGCCCCTTCCAGCTTACCCCCGGCATTCCTTACGACGCCTACGCTGCCAGCCCTGTGCATCGCTTCTTCCAGATGTGGCAGCAGCTCGACTGCAGCCTCGATCACGCCACGCCCGCCAACCCCAGCGGCTGCCTCGCCGACCTTTTCCCCTGGGTCGAGGTCAGCGTCGGCGCCGGCAGCAACGGCAAGCCGCAACCCGCCGGCTTCGACGACAAGACGACGGGCGAAGGCTCGACGGCCATGGGCTTCTACAATGTCAATGACGGCGACGCTTCCTATCTGAAGCAATTGGCCGACAGCTATGCGCTCAGCGACAACTACCATCAGGCCGTCAATGGCGGGACCGGCGCCAATCACATCATGCTGGGGAGCGGCGACGTCATTTGGTTCAGCGACGGCAAAGGAAACGCCGCCACGCCGCCGAAGAACCAGATCGAGAATCCCGATCCGCAGCCCGGCACCAACAACTATTTTTCGCAGGACGGCTATTCAGGCGGCTCCTATGTGGGCTGCGCCGACCGGGCCGAGCCGGGCGTCGGTTCCATCCTGGGCTACCTGGCGGCGCCGCCCTATCGGCCGAACCCCAATTGCGAGCCCGGGCATTTCTATCTGGTCAACAACTACAACCCCGGCTATCTCGGGGACGGGACCCTGGACAAGACCGATCCGTTCACGGTGCCGCCGGGCAACCTCCCCACCATCGGCGACGCCCTCATCAAGAAGGGCGTGTCGTTCCGCTATTACGGGGAGGGCTGGAACGCCTATCTTCAGGACCCGTCCAGCTACCTCTACTGCAACATCTGCAATTTCCTGCAATACACGCCGACCATCATG
>DATNJA010000284.1:0-9602 GCA_035604155.1 Candidatus Udaeobacter sp.
AACGTCCTGCCTTCCGCCCAATACTGGGACCATTGGACGATCGAAACCTTCGCCTACACGGCCTGGACCCATCGTCCGCTCGGCGTCATGGTTCTCGACCTCGCCTATCGGACCGGCGTGCCGTGGAACGAGTCGCATTTCGACAACGCGAAGTTCAATTCCCTCATGGACACGGCCGACGCGACCCTGGACGTGGCCAAGCGCAAGCTGGTGCTGAAGCAGGTCGAAGAGCTGATGCAGGAGGAAGGCCCGATCGTGCAGCCCGTGTGGCGCGCGGTCTTCACCGGCGTGAACAAGAGGGTGAAGGGCTTCAAGATGCATCCGACCAACTACTTCTTTTGCGAGGAGTGGTCGGTCTAGCTCCGGTCTCGACGCGGACCATCCAAGCGGGCGCCCTTCGGGGCGCCCGCTCTATTTCAGGCCCCGAGCTGGAATTTACGCCGCAGTTCGGCGACGTAACCGTCGGCCTCGCCGTCGGCCTCTGCGGGCGACCAGCCCATGACGTCGCGCACTTCCCGGGCCACGTCATGGGCGATGTCGGAGCCCATGCGCTCGCTCCAGCCCAGCCGCACGCGCCGGAACAGCAGGTCTTCGAGCCGCTGGACATGCTCATGCTGGCAGGCAAAGCGCAGGTCCGAAATGCTGACGGAGGGATAGGCCGGCGAAATCCGGGGCGTGTTGTGGTCCTCGGGGAACGCCCGCGCGCCGTAAGGCACGGCTCGCGCAGGGCCGGAGGGGGCGAGGCGCCTTGCCACGCCTTCGACGATGGCGCGGCCGGCGCTCCGGTGGGTCATGAGCAGGCCGCCGGTATAGACGTAGTAGCCCGGCAAGCCCTGCCGATCGAAGTCGTGCAGCATCACGGCTGGCCCGCCGGCTGGATGGCCCCGTCGGGCCGTGCGCGGCCGCACGCCGGACCAGCTATAGATCACGTCCTGACGGCGAAGGCCGAGGGCGGGGAACTGGTAGTTCATCTCGTCGATGAGGCCAGTGACCTCGTCCTCGGTGGCGAGAAAGCCATCCGGGCTGCCGTCATGGGCCTTGTTGTAAGGGCCGAAGTAGTGCAGCTCGTCCCAAGGTATGACGTAGAACGGTTCGCCGCCGCGGGTCATGCTCTCGAAGCCGAGACCGCGAAAGGCCTCAGGCAGCCGGACCATCACGTTCGTGCCCTTGCAGCCCTGGTTGACTGCGGGGACCGTGAGGCGCGATGCCGCGGCCAGATCGTCCACCCAGACCCCCGCGGCGTTGACCACGGCTCTCGCTTCCACAGAACCGGAAGCGCCGGTCCGCCGCTCGGTCGTGGCGATCGACCAGGCGCCATCTGGCCGGCGAGCGAGACTCGTGACCGCCATGTGATTGGCGATGCGGGCCCCATTGTCCTTGGCATTGAGGGCGGCGTCGACGCAGATGCGCTCGGGCCAATCGAACTGATATTCGGTGTAGCGCATCACGCCGACGAGCCCGTCGGGATCGCGCAGGTGTGCCAGCACCGGTTCCCGGCGCGCCTCTTCGGGGCTGAGCAGCAATCGATCCAGCGGCACGCCACCCGGGTCCAGGCGTTCGAGCAGGGAGAACCCGAGACGAACCTGCCAGAGCGGTATCGAACCGTCGCGGTAGAGGGGAAAGAAGAAGGTGACCGGCCGCACCCGTTCGGGCGTCTGGCGCACGAAACCGGACCGGTCGCGCATCGCCCGGCGGGCAAGCTCCACGCCCTCCCACGCCTCGCCCGGCCGGCTGAGCGTATCCAGCACCGAGCGGAACCGTGAGAAATAGGAAAGGCCGCAATATTGCAGGCGGCTCGTGCGCCCCGATGTGGCTCCGGCAAGATCGAATTGCTCCATGAGGATTGTGCGGTAGCCGGCCGCCGCCAGATGGTTGGTCGCGCTGCAGCCGATGATACCGCCGCCGATGACCGCGACGTCGTAGGCTTCCATGGACCAGAGACTGTCGCTTCCCGGAGGTGCGGGTCAAGTCTCGGGGGACTCGGTGCCGTCGATTCGGAGCAACGATTGGACGATCGTCCGGGCGCTTTCGGAAAGCGCTTGACGCTGTCGGCTTCCGGGCCCTTGAGTCGCTTCCGATCGCGTCGTTTTTGCCAGAAGAGACCCCGATGCAAGACCATGAAGCGCTGTTGCAGCCTTTCCGGCTGAAGCATTTGCAGCTCCGCAACCGGATCATGAGCACGGCCCACGCGCCGGGCTTTGCCGAGGACGGCATGCCGGGAGAGCGCTATCAGCTCTATCATGAGGAAAAGGCCAAGGGCGGCCTGGCGCTGACCATGTTCGGCGGTTCTTCCTCGGTCGCACCGGACTCGCCGCTGCCCTTCAACCAGATCGACGTCAGCGACGACCGAATCCTTCCCTACCTGCATTCCTTCGCCGATCGGGTCCACCGGCACGGCGCGGCGATCTTTTGCCAGATCACTCATCTCGGCCGGCGGGGCGCCTGGGACGGGCGGCATTGGCTGCCGCTGGTCGCCCCATCGGCCACGCGCGAGCCGCTCCATCGCTCCTATGCCAAGGAAATGGAGGACTGGGACTTCCGCCGGATCCTGAAAGCCTTCGCCGACGCGGGCGAGCGCTGCAAGAAAGGCGGGCTCGACGGCTGCGAGGTGATCGCGGCCGCCCATCATCTGATCGACAGCTTCCTCTCCCCGGTCACGAACCGGCGGCAGGACCGGTACGGGGGGAGCCTGGAAAACCGGATGCGCTTCGGCCTTGAAGTCATGGCCGCGATCCGCGAGCGCGTGGGCCCCGACTTTATCCTCGGCATGCGGATCGCCGGCGACGAACTTCTGGAAGGCGGGCTGGATCAGGCGGAATGTCTCAGGATCGCGGCCGCCTTCGCCAACAGCGGACTCATCGACTATCTCAGCGTCTACCAGTCCCATGGCGACAATTTCAGCGGGCTCGTGGGCATGCTGCCCGACATGTCGTTTCCGCCGGCGCCTTTCCTCTATCTTGCCAGCGCGGTCAAGGCCGAGACCGACCTTCCGATTTTCCATGCCTCGGCCATTCGGGACATCGCGACCGCGGCCCGCGCCGTGGCCGAAGGCCATGTGGACATGGTGGCGATGACCCGGGCCCATGTCGCCGATCCGCATCTGGTACGCAAACTGCGGGAAGGCCGCGCCGACGAAATCCGCCAGTGCGTCGGTGCCAATTATTGCGTCGACCATGCGGCCATGGGCGGCGGCCTCGCCTGCATCCAGAACGCGGCGACCGGCCGTGAGCAGTTCATGTCGCACAATGTCTCCCGCGCCCCGCAGCCAAAGCGCGTGGTGGTGGTCGGCGGCGGGCCCGGAGGGCTGGAGGCGGCCAGAGTCGCCGCCGAGCGGGGCCATTCCGTCGTGCTGTTCGAGGCATCGTCGCGCCTGGGCGGGCAGATCAACCTTGCCCGGGCCATCGCCTGGCGGGAAAATCTCACCGGCATCACGCGCTGGCTCGAGCGGGAGGTGGCACGGCTCGGCGTCGACGTGAGGCTCGATCGGACGGCAAACGCGGACGGCGTATTGGCGGAATCCCCCGAGATCGTCGTCATCGCCACCGGCGGGACGCCACGAGCCCCGGCCTGTCCGGGCGCCGACCTCGCGGTCTCGAGCTGGAAGATCCTTGCGGGCGAGACGCCGCCCGGCAGCAATGTGCTGGTCTATGACGAGCCGGGCCTCCAAGGAGGTGTCAGCGCAGCCGACTATCTCGCCACGCGGGGCGCCGAGGTGGAACTCGTCACGCCCGACCGGCTGGTAGGAGAAGCCATCGGGCATACCGGCTTCGTGGCCCATCTGCGCAATCTCTACAAGCACAACGTCATCCAGACGCCGAACCTGCGACTGACCAGCGTCTACGCCGAGGGCAATTCGATTATTGCGGTGCTGCGCAACGAGTTCACCAATGCCGAGGAAGAGCGCTCCATCGACCAGGTCGTCTACGACCTGGGCACGCTGCCCCGCGACGAGCTCTACCATGCGCTTCGACCCGACTCGCGCAATCTGGGCGAGGTCGACTATGACCGGCTGATCGGGGGCCTCGCCCAGGACCTCGCCACGAACCCGGCCGGCAGCTTCCAACTATTCCGCATCGGCGACGCGATCATGAGCCGCAACGTCCACGCCGCCATCTTCGATGCGGCCCGGCTGATGAAAGATCTTTAAGTCCCGCTGCGCCGTTGGGGCCTGCAGGAAGCGCTTGATCGCTTCCCCAATTGTGTGTTTCCTAGTTTCAAGTCAAAGACGGCGTAGGTGACCGCCAGGAAGAGCGTCACCCGCCAAAGGGGGTTCACGCGCGACAGGCTGGCACGGCCCATGGGCCGACGGCAGGCGCGGAAGCGGGAGAAGAGATGCTGAATTTCTTCGCCAAGCGGCTCGGCTATCTGCTGCTGACGATGCTGTCGGTTTCTCTCATCATCTTCCTCGTCAACGAGTATTCCCCCGGCCAGGTCACGCGCAAGATCCTGGGGCCGTTTGCGACCCAAGAGCAGGTCAACATGCTGACCGAGCAGATGGGCCTCAATCGCCCGGTGCTGCTGCGTTACGTCATCTGGCTCGGCCATATTCTCCAGGGCGACCTCGGCAAATCGACGTTGTGGGGCGTTCCGGTCAACGACATCATCTGGGACCGGCTGGCGAATACATCGATCATCGCCTCGCTCGCCTTCCTGGTCATTGTGCCCGCCTCGATCTTCCTCGGGGTCAGTGCCGGGATGCGCGAAGGATCGCGCCTGGACCGCACGATTTCCCTGTTCAGCATCATCACCACCTCGGTTCCCGAATTCGCCTCCGGCGTGTTCCAGCAGAGCGTCCTCGTCATCTGGCTGGGGCTCCTGCCCGGCACATCGCCGCTTGACGCCAGCGGCGGCTGGTCCATCGCTTCCCAGCTCGTCCTGCCGGTGTCTGTGATGGTGCTCTACGATCTGGGCTATGTCGTGCGCATGGTGCGCGCCTCCATGGTCGAGACCATGACCCGCCCCTATATCCGCACCGCGGTGTTGAAAGGCCTCAGCTTCCGGGACGTGATCATGAAGCATGCGATCCGCAATGCCATGATCGGCCCCTTCACCGTGATTCTGCTTCAGGTCAACTACCTGGTGACCGGCGTGGTCGTGGTCGAGGCCGTGGTCGGCTACCCCGGCTTCGGGCGAATGATGCTCGATGCGGCGCTCAACAAGGATGTCGCTGTGATCGAGGCGGGCTCGATGTTCGCCGTGCTCGTCACGGTCACCACCCAGGTCATCGGCGACTTCGGCTACATGCTGCTCAATCCGCGCATCCGGTTCACCTGAGGATCCGCCCATGGCCGCCACCGCCATAGACAGCAAGAAGCCGGCCGGCGCGCTCCTCAGGCTGTTGAAGCGGATTGCTCTGTTGCGCGAGTCGCCCGTGGGCATGATCGGCGCCGGGCTGGTCGTGTTCTGGGTTCTGGTCGCGCTGTTCGCGCCGCTGATCTCGCCATATGACCCGAATGAAAACTACATGGACGATTTCGCCAATCTGGGGCCGTCCATGGTCTACTGGCTCGGCCGCGACAACCAGGGGCGCGATATCCTGTCGCGGATCATCTGGGGCTCTCGCATCGTGCTCACGGTGGGGCCGATCGCGACCTTCTGCGCCTACGTGGTCGGCTGCACCATGGGGCTTCTGGCCGGCTATTACCGCGGCTGGATCGACGTCGTCATCAGCCGGATCTCCGACATCATCCTCTCCTTCCCTGTGATCATTCTCTACCTGATCATCATCTCCCAGTTCGGACCATCGGCCCTCAACATCGTTCTGGCCGTGACCTTCATCGCGTCTCCCCAGGTTTCGCGCATCGTCCGGGGCCTCACCCTGGAGCTGCGCGAGCGCGACTACGTCGCCGCGGCAAAGATGCGCGGCGAACCGGCGATCTACATCATGCTGGTGGAGATCTTGCCCAATGCCCGCGGGCCGCTCATTGTCGATGCCTGCCTGCGCATGGGATACACGACGATCGCCATCGGCGTGCTCGGGTTCCTCGGTCTCGGCTTGCCGCCGCCCGATCCCGATTGGGGCGGCATGGTGAAGGACACCTACACCATGATGTCCTCCTCCCCCTACATGTCCCTGTTCCCCTGCGCGGCGATCAGCTCGCTCGTGGTCGGCTTCAACATGCTGGCCGACGGCCTGCGCGAAATCAGCTTGAGGGACTGAGCCCATGCCCCCGGTACTCGAGCTCCAGAACGCGCGCATCTCCTATTTCACCCGGGCCGGAGAAATCAACGTCGTCCCGGGGGTTTCCTTCAAGCTCGAGCAGGGTGAGGCGCTCGGCCTCGTCGGCGAATCCGGCTGCGGCAAATCGACCGTCGCCTTCTCGGTCATGAACTACCTGAGCGGCGTCGGGCGCCTGACGGGCGGCCGGATCCTGTTCGAAGGGCAGGACATGAGCAAGATGTCGGCCGAGGAGCTGCGCAAGATCCGCGGCGGCCGGATGGCCATGGTCTACCAGGACCCGATGTCGAGCCTCAATCCGGTGATGCCTGTGGGCCGCCAGCTCATGGAAGTGCCGATAATCCATCAGAATGCCTCCCAGACCGAAGCGCGCCGCCGGGCGCTCGAGATGCTGGGCGAGGTGAACCTGCCGGATCCCGAGAGCGTCTTCGATCGCTATCCCCATCAGCTCTCCGGCGGCCAGCAGCAGCGCGTCGTCATCGCCATGGCGCTTATGTCCGAGCCTTCGCTCCTGCTGATGGACGAGCCGACCACCGGCCTCGACGTGACGGTGGAGGCGGCGGTGCTGGACCTCGTGGCACGGCTGCGCGACAAGCACAATTCCTCCATCGTGTTCATCAGCCACAATCTCGGAACGGTCGTGCGCATCTGCGACCGGATCGGCGTGATGTACGCCGGCGAGCTGATCGAAGAGGGCGCGATCGGCGAGGTGTTCCGCAATCCGCGCCATCCCTATACCCGCGGCCTGCTGGACTGCATTCCGGTGCTCGGCAGCAGCAAGACCTCCTCGGCCCTGGCGCCGATACCGGGCCAGATGCCGCCGGCGATCAACCGGCCCACCGGCTGCATTTTCGCCTCGCGCTGCAAATACGTGGAAGCGGCGCGCTGCACCGCGGGACCGATCGACACCACGAGCGTGCCCGGCGAGGTCGGACATCGCGTTCAGTGCGTGCGCAGCGCGGAGCTGCCGCCGCGCGAACCCCCGAAACCGAGCGGCGAGGCGATTGTATCGAAGGGGAACAAGGAAGAGATCCTCAACGTCGACCATCTGCAGAAGTTCTATCGCCAGTCGCCGAGCATCTTCGCCGGGGGCAAGGCCTACGACGTCAAGGCGCTGAACGATATCAGCATGATGGCCAAGCGCGGCATGACGCTCGCCATTGTGGGCGAGTCCGGCTGCGGCAAGTCGACCTTCGCCAAGGTGCTGACGGGCATTGAGCAATCGACGGGCGGCAAGGTCGTGCTCGACGACGAGGAGATCGGCACTCAGCCGGTGGAACGCCGCGCCAATGCCGTCAAGCGCAAGCTGCAGATGGTGTTCCAGAATCCCGACAGCACGCTGAACCCCAGCCATTCCATCGGCTATATCGTCGAGCGCTCGCTACGCCGGCTGAAGCGGCTGGGGCGAGGCCAGGCCAAGGCCGAGGCGCGCAAGCTGATGGAGACGGTGAAGTTGCCGGCTGAATTCGTCAATCGCAAGCCGCGCCAGCTTTCCGGCGGCCAGAAGCAGCGGGTCGCCATCGCCCGCGCGCTGGCCGGGGATCCGGAGGTGGTGGTGGCCGACGAGCCGGTCTCGGCCCTCGACGTCTCGGTTCAGGCGGCGATCGTCAATCTGTTGATCGAGCTGCAGGCAAGCCGCGACACCACGCTGATCTTCATCTCCCACGATCTTTCCGTGGTGCGCTATCTCGCCGACCGGGTCGCGGTCATGTATCTCGGCAAGATCGTCGAATTCGGCGACGTCGAGGACGTCTTCCTGCCGCCCTATCATCCCTATACCGAAGCGCTGCTCTCGGCGGTGCCGATCCCCGATCCGGACCTGAAGCAGAAGCGCATTATCCTGGAAGGCAATTTGCCCAGCGTGCGCGACGTGCCTGCAGGCTGCCCCTTCGCCACCCGTTGTCCGCGGAAGGTGGGACAAATCTGCGATGACGTTCCGCCGCCCGAGCTGACGACGGCGACCGGACATCGCATCGCCTGTCACATACCGCTCGCCGACCTGCGGCGCGTCGACCCGGTGATCAGCCGCGCCGCCGAATAGGCAGGCCTTCAGTAGCCAAGCGCCTCGGCCACCAGCCGGTGGAAGTGATGGACCGCGTGCTCGCTGCGCTCGGAACGCTCCCGGTCGACCACGAAGCGGCCCTGGCGATAGCCCCGCGAGGCGAGGCCGCGCTGCACCGATTCGCAGAGCAGGTTGTCCTCGGTCCCCAGAATAATGCCGCCATAGATCGAGGCCGCCTCAAGCTGGGGCGTGCGCTTGCCGTCGGGGGTATAGTTGACGAAATGCTGCTCCGTGCGGGTCGGGCTCAGCGGATTCCACCAGAAGAGCGAGAAGGCGGGGTCGCCGGGCATCACGTTGATGGTCGCCATGGGCCAAAGCCACCAGAAGCCGCTGTGCTGGATGGGGGCGGCGGGATCGAAGGCATAGGCCTTGTTCTGGGACCGCACCACCGGCCCGATATGGGAGGAATAGAAGCCGTGCAGGGTCGACCGGTAAGAAGAAATATCGACGATATCGGCAAAGGCCGGATGAGCCGGCGCGCAATGATAGCATTCGAGGAAATTGTCAACGCCGACCTTCCAATTGGCCTCGATGACGCTGGTGCCGCCGCCGGCCCGGCTGTCGGTGCGCTTCATTTGAGCGAGACCCGGGATATGGGCCTCGAGCTCCGCCAGGAGCCCTCCAGCCTGTCGTGACAGCGGCTCGGCATCGGGATCCAGGTTGTAGAAGACGAGCGGCCCCAGGGTCTCGACCCGGACAGGCGTCAGGCAGAACTCGCCCTTGTCGAAGCTCTCCATCTCCTCCGCGCCCCGGGCGCTGCGCAGCGCGCCGGTCAGGTGATAGGACCAGGCATGGTAGGGGCAGGTGATCACCTTGGCCCGGCCGTTGCCCTTCAGGAGCTGATGGGCCCGATGGGCGCAGACATTGTAGAAGCCGCGCAGTTCGCCGTCCTTGCCGCGGCAGATGAAAATGCTCTGGTCGTGGATCGCGGCGGTGACGTAGCTGCCGGTTTCGGCCAGATCGCTGACATGGCCGGCGAGGTGCCAGGTGCGGAAGAAGATCGCCTCGCGCTCGGCGGCGAAGACCTCGGGCGCCGTATAGAGCCGCGAGGGCAACGTGTAGGAGCGAGCGGGGTCGCTGTCGATCCGACGTTCGTCCAACACTTTTTCGATGCCCGGCATGGTCCACCTCCGATCGGAAAGCGCAGCAAGCAATCTTAGCTTGAGCGGTGGCCGCTGGGAAGCGCGGCCGGGCTTGCCAGGCGCGCCAGCCGAAGGCCAGAGTGGGTCGAGGCAAGCTCATCGGGGGGAAGTTCCATGCCGCGCGATCCGCGCTACGACATTCTGTTCGAACCCGTCCGCATCGGTCCGGTGACGGCGAAGAACCGCTTCTATCAGGTGCCCCACTGCAACGGCATGGGCC
>DATNJA010000285.1:0-4109 GCA_035604155.1 Candidatus Udaeobacter sp.
AGACCCGCGCCATCTACATGAACGCGCCGGTCGAGCGGCAGAAGTTCACCAAGCAGATCGCCTTCAACTGCATTCCCCATATCGACGTCTTCATGCCCGACGGCTCGACCAAGGAGGAATGGAAGATGGTGGCCGAGACCCACAAGATCCTCGATCCGAACATCGCGGTCTCGGCGAGCTGCGTGCGCGTGCCCGTGTTCATCGGCCATGCCGAAGCGGTCAACGTCGAGTTCGAGCGGCCGATCGACGAGGCGGCGGCGACCGCGGCCCTGCGCGCCGCGCCCGGGATCAGCGTCATCGATCATCGGGCCGACGAGGGCTATGTCACCCAGGTGGAATGCGTCGGCGAGGACGCGGTCTATGTGAGCCGGATCCGAAAGGACCCGACGGTCAAGCACGGGCTCTCCCTCTGGGTCGTCTCGGACAACCTGCGCAAGGGTGCGGCCCTCAATGCGGTCCAGATCGCCGAGCATCTGGTGAAGCACGAATTCGCGGCGTGAGGAGGTTCACTCGAGCCGCTTGATCCGCGCCACCACGGGCGGTCTTGCGAGCTGCTCCAGGCTTTCGACCAGGGCGAGTTCCTCGCGGCCGATGGAGGCAGAGAAGACCGCGTGGGTCGAATCCATGGCGCGGGCGAGGGCCGAGGGCAAATCCGGGCGCTTCAGGTAGTGGCCAAGAAAGAGCGCGGAAAACAGATCGCCGCCGCCATGGGCCGGGACGTCGAGGCGCGGCACCTGGGCGAGCCATTTGCCCGAGGGTCCCACCGCCAGCGCCTCCACCTGGTCGGCCGGCCCATCCTTGCAATCGAGGCCGGTCGCCACGACCACGGCGTTGGGCCGGGCGCGCCCGCGCAGCCGCTCCGCCGCGGCGCACGCCTCAGCGAGGTTCTGCGTGCGCCCGCTCGCAAGCCGGTCGAGCTCGAAGGCATTGGGCAGCAGGATGTCCGCTTCCGGCACCAGGCGCAGCGCGATCACGTCGGCCGTCGCGGCCCGCACATAGAGCCCGCCCTGGCGCTCGCCCATCACGGGATCGAGACAGTAGAGGGCGTTGGGATTCGCTTGCCGCAGGGATCGCACCGCGTCCACTGCCGCCTCGGCCGCCGCACCTAGGAAGCCGGTCAGAAGTGCATCCAGCCGGCCGAAGAGGCCCAGCTTCGCGAGCCCCTCCAGCACGCTGGCGACCTCTTCGGCCTGAAGGATGCGCCCGCCGTGAGTCGCATAGCCCAGATGATTGGACAGCATGGTCGTCTCCACCGGCCAAGCCCGATGACCCAGGCGCTGGAGGGCCGGCACGGCGGCGGCATTGCCGACATGGCCGAAGGCGACGCGGGATTGAATGGAAAGAATGTCCATGGCAGCGGGGCTAACTTGCCACAGCCCCCGCCTGCTTTATAGTCGCCGCGCTTTGCAAGACGACGGCTCGGGAGGCCGGCCCATGTTCCAGACCGCTCGACCCCGGCGCAGCGTGCTCTACGTTCCCGGCGCCAATCTCCGGGCGATGGAGAAGGCGAAGACCCTCGGCGCCGATGCGGTCATCTTCGATCTCGAGGACGCCGTGGCGCCCGACGCCAAGCGCGACGCGCGGATCCAGGTCGTGAACGCGGTCAAGGCCGGCGGCTACGGCAAGCGCGAGCTGGTGATCCGGGTCAACGGCCTCAACACGCCCTGGGGCTACGCCGACCTGGTGGCGGCCGCAACCAGCGGGGCCGATGCGATCCTGTTACCCAAGACCGAGAACGTCGAATCCGTCCGACAGGCGCAGACGGTGATGGCGGCGAGCGACGCGCCCGACGATCTGGCCATCTGGTGCATGATGGAGACGCCGCGAGCGATGCTGAACGCCGAGGCGATCGCCGGCGCCAGCCCCCGGGTCGCCTGCTTCGTCATGGGCACCTCCGACCTCGCCAACGATCTCCACGCCCAGCACACCCGCGACCGCCTGCCCATGCTCACCAGCCTCGGGCTGTGCATGCTGGCGGCCCGCGCGTATGGCCTGGCGATCCTCGACGGCGTCCATCTCGACCTCGAGGACATGGCGGGCTTCGAGGATGCCTGCCGCCAGGGCCACGACTTCGGCTTCGACGGCAAGACTCTCATCCACCCCAAGACCATCGAACTTGCCAATCGCATTTTCGCGCCGAGCGGCGCGCAGATCGATTGGGCCGAGCGGATCATTGCCGCCCACGCCGCGGCACTCGCCGAGGGCAAGGGCATCGTCGTGGTGGACGGCCGGCTGGTCGAGAACCTGCATGTGCTGAACGCGCGGCGCATCGTCGATCTGGCAGGCGCCATCGGCGAGCTCGAAGGCCCCGGGTGACATCCGCCTCCAAGACCGACCCGGGCCGCTTCTTCGAGGATTTTCGCCCGGGCGAGACGATCCGCCATGCGACCCCGCGGACGGTGGGGGCGGGCGAGCGCGCGCTCTACATCGGGCTGACCGGAAGCCGCTTCGCATTGCCGAGCGCCGACAGCTTCGCCCGAAAGCTTGGCCTGCCGGCAGCGCCGTTGGACGATATTCTCGTCTTCAACCTGGTCTTCGGGCGCAGCGTCCCCGACGTTTCGATCAATGCCATCGCCAATCTTGGCTATGCCGAAGCGCGCTTCGGCGCGGCCGTCCATGAAGGCGACACGCTGACGGCTTCATCCGAGGTCGTGGGCCTGAAGGAAAACTCGAACCGCGAAACCGGCGTGGTCTATGTGCGCACGACGGGGCTCAATCAGCGCGGCGAGACGGTGCTCCAGTTCGTGCGCTGGGTGATGGTCCGCAAGCGCGACCGCCTGGCCCCGGCCCCCGAGACCGTCGTCCCTGAACTCGCATCGGCGGTGGCGGCCGAGGATCTGCGCCTGCCGGCCAATATCGATCTCTCGGGCTACGACGTCGGGCTGGCCGGGGCCCCGCATCTCTGGGACGACTATCGGCCGGGGGAAACCATCGACCATGTGGACGGAATGACGATCGAAGAGTCCTGTCACATGACCGCGACCCGGCTCTACCAGAACACGGCCCGGGTGCATTTCAACCAGCATGGGGAAGCCGCCGGCGGCCGCTTCGGCCGGCGCATCGTCTATGGCGGCCATGTCATCAGCCTTGCGCGAGCCCTCAGCTTCAATGGCCTCGCCAACGCCTTCCGCGTGGCCGCGATCAATGGTGGGCGGCATGTCAATCCCTGCTTCGCCGGGGATACGGTCTATGCCTGGACCGCGGTGGTCGACAAAATCGCCTTGCCCGACCGCCGGGACGCCGGCGCGCTTCGGCTGAAGACGGTGGCGACCAAGAACCGGCCCTGCGGAGATTTTCCGGCCGAGGGACCCGACGTCATCCTGGAGCTGGACTATACGGCCATCTTGCCGCGCCGCTAGAGTTTGTGGCTAAGACCAACGGCCCCGCAAAATCTGGTTGAGCGGCAGGACTCGGCCATGATAAATGTGAAGGCGTCGGGTGCGGTCCGATGTCGCCATCCCCCGCTGCGCGTCCCCCGAGAGGGACGCCCCGACGCCTTCGGAGCCCTGCAGGCTCCTGCACGAGAAAGCGGCGGGGCTTTCCTGCCGACGGCGCGCCTGGACGGACCTTTCAATCACGACCAGCATCACCGCACCGGCGGGCTCCCCTTGCAGGGGAGCCCCACCCGGTGGACGCCTGTCCATTCTCGACCGACCCCCGGCCACCATGCCCGCCCCGCCGCGAGGCAGGGCCAGCGCTTTCGGGCTCGCCGACGGCGCGCGGCTCGTCACCGGCTCCGTGCAGCCTCCCATTGGCCGGAAGGCAAGTCTTATGAGAACGACCCGGCCTTCCACCTCGACGACTCCGGGAACTGTCGCGACAGCCCCGAGTCATCGACATCGGGCGGTCCGCCCTGGGAAGGGCCGCAACTGCCCTCGGACCTAAGCCGTTCCGGCGACATCCTGACGAGCAGGGCGGCACCATAGAGGCAGGATCCGACGCTTTCGCGTACTGATGAAAGTTTGACGACATTTGCATTCTGGAACAATGGCAGGGCCGGCGGCCGGGCCAAGATTCCTGTGCATGGATTCCCGAATCACGCACAATTCGTGGTCGATTTATCCACCGATTCATTCACAAGAGCCCACGGCGTTGACTGGCGATTATAT
>DATNJA010000286.1:0-5270 GCA_035604155.1 Candidatus Udaeobacter sp.
CCGCTGGTCCAGCAGAAACTCGGCCAAGTCGCTGGGATGAATGTCTTCGCCTTCAACCTGCCGCCGTTGCCGGGTTCATCCGGCGGACTTCCGGTGCAGATGGTGATCAGTTCGCCCGAGAGCTACAATCACGTCTTCAAGCTCATGGAGAAGATCAAGGCGAAGACCCGCGCCAGCGGCCTCTTCATCGTCGTCGACAGCGACCTCGACTACAACAGTCCGGTCGTCCGGGTCACCATCGACCGCTCCAAGGCCAACGACCTCGGCATCACCATGGCCGATGTCGGCGACACGCTCGCCCTTCTCGTGGGCGAGAACTACGTCAACCGCTTCAGCCTCAATGGCCGCTCCTACGAGGTCATTCCGCAGGTGCCCCGCGCCTCGCGCCTCTCCCCGCAAGAACTGTCGCGCTATTACGTCAAGACCGGCAGCGGCGCCTCGGTCCCGCTTTCCACCGTGGTCTCGACCTCGACCGACATCGAGCCCAATGCCCTTACCCAGTACAATCAGCTGAATTCCGCCACATTCTCGGCCGTGCCCATGCCCGGCGTGACCATGGGCCAGGCGGTCGCCTTCCTGGAGCAGACGGCCAAGGATCTGCTGCCGGCCAGCTTCAACCACGACTACCTGTCGGAATCCCGCCAATACGTGCGTGAAGGAAGCCAGCTTGCCGTCACGTTCGTTTTCGCCATCATCATCATCTATCTGGTGCTGGCGGCCCAGTTCGAGAGCCTGCGCGATCCGCTGGTGATCCTGATCAGCGTGCCGATGTCGATCTGCGGCGCGCTGTTCCCGTTGTTCCTCGGGGTCGCAACCCTCAACATCTACACCCAGGTCGGGCTCGTGACCCTGATCGGCCTCATCAGCAAGCATGGCATCCTGATGACCGAATTCGCCAACAAACTGCAGCAACAGGACAATCTCGACCGGCGCACGGCGATCGAGCGGGCGGCTCAGGTGCGCTTGAGGCCCATTCTGATGACCACCGCGGCGATGGTCGTCGGCCTGATACCGCTCCTGCTGGCGAGCGGTGCCGGCGCGGCCAGCCGATTCAGCATCGGCCTGGTCATCGTCTCGGGCATGTCGATCGGCACGCTCTTTACGCTGTTCGTGCTGCCCGCGGTCTATACCGTGCTCGCCAAGGATCATCGCGCCGCCCTCAAGGGTGTCAGGGCGACCACATTCGCCACCATCGAGGCCGTCCGATGAGCCCGCGGAAGGCCGTCAGCCGCCGATTCCGACGGAACCACTTTGCGCCGGGCGCGATGCATGGCAGGTTAGGAACTCCTTCGGCTGCGCAGGCGGGCAACGCGGCAATGTGGATTTCAGGACAGAGGGCGAAAGCCATGAGACAGGCCTTGCTTCTGGGAGCAGCCCTGTGCGTGCTCCCCCTTGCCAGCGCCTCTGCCGATACCCTGCAGGACGCGCTCGACATGGCCTATCTCGCCAATCCGACGCTCCAGGCCGAGCGTGCGCAATTGAGGGCGACCGACGAAGGCCTGCCCCAGGCGATCGCTCTGCGCCGGCCGACGGTGACCGGTTCGGCCGATGGCGGCTTCGAACAGTTGGACGCCAGCAAGGTCGGAAGCCAGACGCTTTGGCAGCGCAGCATCTCTCTCGGCGTCTCCCAACCGCTGTGGACCGGCGGCCGCGCCGACGCGGCCATCAGCCAGGCGGACTACCTGGTCAATGCCGAGCGGGCCAATCTGATGAACGTGGAAGAACAGGTTTTGCTGGCAGCGGCGACGGCCTATCTGGACGTGGTGCGCGACCAGGCCAACCTCGGCCTCGCCCAAAGCAACGTCAAAGTGTTGAACTCCGCCCTCGACCAGGCCAAGGCCCAGCTCAACGCCGGCCTCGCCACCAAGACTGACGTCGCCCAGGCCGAGGCGCGACTCGCCCAGGGCGTGGCCAATGAGAGCGCGGCGGAAGCCAATCTGACCAATTCGCGCGCCGCCTACCAGCAGGTGGTGGGCGAGATGCCGGGAACGCTGGAGGCTCCGCCGCCGGTCCAGGGCCTGCCGGAGAACCAGGATGCATCGCTCCGCCTCGCCAACCTGCACAATCCGCAGATCCTGACGGCCGAGGCCAATTGGGAGGCCGCCCGGGCGGGCGTCGACGTGGCCCGCGCCGATTTGATGCCGAGCGTGGCGCTGACCGGCCAGCTGTTCGATGCCAATGACCAGCAGCTCGAAGGCGACTGGCAGCAGGGCGCCCAGGTGCTGATCACTCTGACCATCCCGCTTTATCAGGCCGGCGGCGAATTCTCCAAAATCCGCCAGGCCAAACAGACCTACGGCCAGCGCCAGAATCAGATCGACGCGACCGTCCGCAACGTCGCTCAGAGCACGACCGATTCCTGGGAGAACATGCAAGCCGCCCAGGCGGAGATCGTATCCTTTACGTCCCAGATCCAGGCCAACGAGATTGCCTTCAAGGGCACCGAAGAAGAGCAGAAGGTCGGGACCCGCACCTTCCTCGACGTGCTCAACGCTCAGCAGGAGCTGTTCCAGTCCCAGGTGGAGCTGGTCGCCGCCCAGCACGACCAGGCGGTCAACGCCTTTCAGGTCAAGGCCGCCATCGGTGACATGACGGCCGACGCCCTGGCGCTCAACGTCGATCACTACGATCCCACGGTGCACTACAAGGCCGTGCGCGAGAAATGGTGGGGCTCCGAGGCGGGCGTGACCCAATAGGGGACCTCTATTTCCCCGGCTTGGCCGGGGCCGTCTCCTCTTTTGTGGGCAGCCATTCGCCGATCATCACCAGCAACCCGCTCGCCGCGATGAGGCCCGCGCCCAGGAACACGGCGGCATGGGGAATATCGCCCCAAATCAGGTAGGAAAGGCAAAAGGCCCACAGCAAGGTCACGTATTCGAACGGGGCGACGAGGGACGCCGCGGCCAGCCGAAAGCCCTCGAACAACATGTATTGGCCCACGGCACCGGTGAGGCCGAGGGACATCATCAGCAGATACTCCCCCGGCGCGGTCGGCGTCCAGACCCAGGGCAAACTCAACCCGCAGACCAGGGTAAAGGCGCCGTTGGAAAACAGCATCTGCATCATCGTGGTTTCGAGGCGGCTGATCTGGCGCACCAGGATATTGGTGTAGGCCCAGACCAAGGCCGCGAGCAGGGTAAGGGCGATGGGAAAGCTCAACCCCAGCCGGCCCGGCTGGCAGGCGATGACGACGCCGGCGAAGCCGAGGCTCACCCCCGCCCAGCGCGGCCAGCGCACTTTCTCATGCAACACCAGCACCGACAGCACGGTCACGAACATCGGCGCGGCGAAATAAATGGTTACCAGTTCGGCCAGCTGCAGATGGCGCGCGGCGTTGTAGTAGCAGAACCAGGCCACCAGGATGAGAGCACCGCGGATGAAGAGCGGCCGCTTGTTGGGCGAGGCCAGCACCTGCGTGAGCAGCGCCCGGCGGCCGATGGCTAGGCACAGCAGCACGATGGTGGCGCTGCGCATGAACAGGATCTGCGACACCGCATGGCTCGCCACCAGCCATTTGACCATCGCGTCCTGTACCGAGAAGACGGAATAACCCGCCACCGACAGGATGACCCCTGCCATCTTCGGCGCGCGCCGCTGCAGGTACTGAACGATCATCGGCGGGCTGAATGTCTCACGGATGGAATGGAACGACGATCGGGACCGGGGGATGTTACAGTTCAGCATCGTAGAGCGAGAGTCCCGGCGCTGCATGGCAGCCACGCATGCCCCGGGGCTCCCCGGGCGGGAGGCATCCCCGCAGCAAGCAAGCCGGCCATTCCAGGAGCTATCCCATGAATCTTCCTTCCAGCTTTCCCGTCAGCCCCCGCTCGCGCGTCCGGCGCCTCCCCAAGCGCGGCAGCCAGGAGCGGGCGCTGATCTATGAAATCCTCGACGCCCATTTCCTCTGCCACATCGGCTATGTCATCGATGGCCAGCCCTACGTAACCCCCACGGGTTATTGGCGCCATGGCGATGCCCTCTACTGGCATGGCTCCGCGGCCAGCCGGATGCTGCGCAGCCAGGCGGCCGGAATTCCGGTATGCCTCACCGTCACGCTTCTCGACGGCCTGGTGATGGCGCGCAGCGGCTTTCACCATTCGGTCAACTACCGCTCGGTCATGGCTTATGGCCAGGCCCGCAAGATCGAGGAGCCGACCGAGAAACAGGCCGCCGTCGAGGCCTATATCGAGCGGCTCTATCCCGGCCGCAACGCCAGCCTGCGCCCGATCACCCAAAAGGAACTGAAGGCGACCATGGTTCTCGGCATGGCGATCGACGAGGCCTCGGCCAAGGTCCGGGTCGGCCCGCCGGTGGACGACGAGCCGGACTACGATCTTCCCATCTGGGCCGGCGTCATACCGATCCGTCAAGTCGTCGGAGCATCGATCCCCGATCCACGCCTCAAGGCCGGTATCGCGCGCCCCGCTCACCTGTCGCCCTACGGCGAAGGAAGCGATCTTCATGAGGTATTGAGCCGGGCAGCAAAGTCCGGGGATTAAGAGCACGTCATGCCGAGCCTGCCCCATCTCGCGCTCTTCGCCCTGGCCGCGTTCATCATGAACGCCGAACCGGGCCCCTCCAATCTCTACGTGCTGTCCCGCAGCCTGGCCCAGGGCCCGTCGGCCGGGCTGGTTTCAGCCGTCGGCCTCGCTATGGGCAACCTGTTCCATGTCGCGCTCGCCGTCATGGGGCTCGCTGCCCTGCTGAGATATGCTCCCGGCCTTTACGACGCGATCCGCCTGCTCGGCGCCGGCTATCTCGTTTATCTCGGCATCCGCATGGTCCGGGAACGGCCGGCGGCAACAGCGACGGTGTCGCCGAGGCGGCCGCTGGCCCGGGTGCTTTTCGATGCCGCCCTGGTCGAGATGCTGAACCCGAAGACGGCGCTGTTCTTCCTCGCCTTCCTGCCCCAATTCGTCGAGCCGGCGCGCGGGCCCGCCGCGCTCCAGTTCCTGCTGCTGGGCCTCATCGTCACGGCGACGGCGCTGCCTTGCGACATGCTGGTCGCGGTCGCCGGCGCCGGACTTGCGCGCGCCTTCAAGGGCGCGGCGGAGCGTCTGTGGCCGCGCCGGCTCGCCGGCTCGACATTGATCGGGCTCGGCGTCTATGCGGCCCTGGCCCGCCGGCTCCAAACCTAACATGCAGAGCAAGATTCACGGGTCATGTGTGGATGGCCCCCGGCCTGCAAGAGTTTTGTAGCGCTTGGTTTGGTCGCTTGCGGTCATGTGTCCGGCCTTTCGGTGCGGTCAGACATGGACCGCTGGCCCTGA
>DATNJA010000287.1:0-4707 GCA_035604155.1 Candidatus Udaeobacter sp.
TCCGGCAGGCAGCGCCAGGTGGCCGGAGCTGGCTACTGCGAGCCCGGCGTGGCCGGCATGGCGATCGGCTGCCAGCTCCACACCCATTCGTTCGGCTTAACCGTGCCGTTCTGATCGACCCCACGTGTCCGCACCAGCTGCCAGGTCTGGCCGGTGCATTGGTTGACCAGAACGAAAGACGGGCTGCCACCCGGCGCGTTCGAGCTGGCCACCTGCCAGCAGGCCTGCTGCGCCTCAGCGCCGCCGGCCGAAAGTGCGGCGAGGATGGCGAGCAAGCCCGCCGCCGCGCCGCGCCGCGCCCCCCGACTCATGCGAGCCTCCCGCTGCCGCACTTCGACAAGCTGACCCTGTACTAGCTTCCGCCGGCGTTCGGCTGGGGCGCTACAACGCTCTCGCTCTGGAACTCGAATTCGAGCGTGCTCATCAGATCCTGCCTCGCCCGCTCCAGGCAGCCGGCGAAGGCCGAGGCCGCGCCGCAGCTCTCATAGATGCTGGAGGCCGCGGCAAGGGCTTGCGGGTCCACGCCGGCTTGCTCGGCGATTGACGCCGTCTTCTTCCATGCCGTCTCGCGCCCCACGCGGCTTGCCGGCCCGGTCGCCGGCAGGCTGTCGATGGCGAAGGTGACGATCCTGGCCGCGTCGCTTCTCTGGCCGGGGGCCTCGAAGGTCGATTGCGCGAGCTGGCGCAGCGCGCCCGTCGCCTGGTCGATGTCGGCCTGGGTCTCGGGGTCGCTGTCGCCGGCGACCGCCACGGGCAGGGCAGCGGTCAGGGCTTCTACCTCGACGGACGCGCTCACCGCCCCGATCTTGCGCAGCGCGGACTCCGGCACAGAGACGGTCACCGCGGAAAAGCCGGCGCGGCTGCGGAGCGTGACCAGGCCGGCGCCGGCGAGCCTGAAGCTGCTGCCGTCGGCGCGTAGACCCAGGATCGTGATCCCGCCGCCGGGTAGCAGGCTGTAGGCGCTGCCGTCATCGGGCGAAGGCCGGGCGAACTGCAGGCAGAAGCTGTTGACGAGGCCGCTGCATTGGCCGTCGGCGCAGCTGAGCGGCGTGGGCATCCCGTTGCTCGCCACCAACCCCAGGATCTGCGGCGCGGCCCAGGCGGGCCCGGCGGCAAGCAGCAGCATGGAAAGGGCGGCCAGCGCCGCCGTCGCATGGGTCCTCGGCGTCATCGGTGTCTCCCTCGGTTCTGGCGAGGAGCGGTCCCGACGACTGCCGCGGTCTGTTGGTCCGGGTGATTCGGCCCGGGCCCCAGGAGCGCCCGCGGACAGGCGCGACCGTCCCGCATCCGTTCACATCTCAGCCGCTCGATGGCAGCGGCCCACAATGGGCTGAAAGCATCGCACCGGAGGCGGCCCTCCGTCAAACGAGGCTTGTGCCGCGACATCAGGCCGAGGAGCGCAAGGAGGGGTCAATCGGTCTCGCCCAGTCCATCGGACTGGCCCCATTCCTTAAGATCGTCCATTTCGCACACGAATGTTAATCATGTCCGCTGTAGGTCACAGGCGGACCTTGACCACTGCGAACCCGCCTGTCCGGTTACACCTGGTAAGCCGTCATCAGCCACGACACGCGGATTATATTGCCGTGGCATTACTTGACTGTGCTGGGCCCCAACTGGTTATCAATATAGCGCAGACATAAGTCGATTGCCTTGCCGCGAGAAACCGCCTTGTCGTCGATTGAGAGTTCCAGCCATAGCCCGTCAATCAGAGCCAGGAGTCCGATGGCGGCGCTGCGAAAGTCGATGCTGAGGTGGCATTCTTCCGCGGCCCGCGCAAAGTTGGCCTCGGTCCGTTTCGTATAGTCGAGATAAAGTTCCTTGTTCACCTGCCGCACCGCGGGGTTGAAGCGGATTTCATGCCAGAAAGCCAGGAATGCGTGCCGGTTGAATTGGGTAAAGACCGGCGGTGAGAAGATCAGTTTTGGAAGAGCCTTGAGACGATCAAGTGCCGTGCCCCCCACCCGGTCCTGGGCTTCTCTGACGTGCCGCGACACCGTTGTGAAGAGGTGCCTGAACGCTTCGGCCACCAGTTCTTCCTTGTTGGCGTAATAGTGCGCGATGAGGCCGCGGGAACTTCCGGCATCCTCGCAGATCGAGCGCACCGTTGTCCCCGCCACACCGCGCTCCGCCATCGACTTGATTGTGCCTTCCACCAGCAATCGGCGGCGATATTCATTGATCTCGACCTGCGTGTGGGGCCTGCTGCGCTTTTTCATCCGTGCCATCCTTCGCTGGAGCCTTTCTTGCAACTGTTCTTCGGAGTTCGGAAATCGGACAATTGTCCCATTCCTGATGCGGCACAATCCAGTATGCGAAGACCCGGGCAAGCGCGGATTGCGCAAGACCCTACGCTACCCGGTTTCGGGGTTTGGCAAAAACTTATTGAACGTCCGTCTTACTTTCTGTATGTTGGCGGTCTGGAATGACGGTCAGGCGGATGAGGGCATGGGCTGGCTGACCCGATCAGCCTTCCGCCCGGGCAGAATGCGCGAAGAAGCCGCCGACCGCAGGAATGGAATCGCACCTGCGAGGATGGATCTCGAACTGGAATGGGGAGGAAACCGGACGTGAAAGACAGCGGCTTCAATCCGGGCTTGGTGGTGGATCTGCGCCGCTACCCGATATTCGACAAGGCGGACCCTCGTCGCGCTGCCATCATTCAGAAGCTTCAAGGCGACCTGGAAGTACAGCAGTATTGCGTCCTGCCCGGCTTCATCACGCCTGCCGCGTTGTCGGCGGCGCTCGCGGAGGTCGACAGCGTCAAGGCCTCCGCCTACAGGAACAGGTCCCACCGCAACTGTTACCTCTATCGCGAAGCGGATCCCGCCCTACCCGCCGATCACCCCAAGAACATATTTTTCGACGCTTCCTATTCGATGATCGGCAATCACCTGCTGCCGGCAACCTCTTCGCTCAAGGGCCTCTACAATTGGCCGGCAATGATCAGCTTCGTTGCCGACGTCGTCGGCGCCGGCGCCTTGTACCAGAGCGAGGACAAGTATCAGCCCGTGAATGTCAACTGCTACAGCGAAGGCGATCAGTCCGCCTGGCATTTCGACTCCTCGAACGCCTTCACCCTGACGCTCATGCTCCAGGCTGCCGCGGCGGGTGGTGAATTCGAGATCGTGCCCAATACCCGGTCGGACAGCGACCCGAAGTTCGATGAGCTGAGCAAGGTTCTTCGCGGCGACAGGTCTCGTGTCGTGACGGTGCCTCGGGAGCCGCGGGCAATGGTGATCTTCCGCGGCTGCAATTCCGTGCATAGGGTCACGCCGGTGATTGGAACGAGACAGCGGCTGATGGCGATCTTCGTCTATGAAAACAAGCCGGGCGTCCAGGGCGATGCCAAGGTCAATGAGACCGTCTATGGAGCCCCGCCTGCGGCTTAGCCGCCACGCGAACTCAGCTGGCCAATCAGCCGAAACAGGGAGCGCGACAGGACCAAGTATCATCCAGGCCAGCGCATTGCCGGACGCTTCGCCGGGGAAGGAGCGTCCCTCGCCTTTGCTGGCCGCCTCGTCGTCAGGCCGTGACCGAGATTACATGGCCGCGCTTTTCGGGCGAAAAGCGTATCAGGATGGCGAGCGCTACCGCGACGATGCCGGCGACGAGCGCCAGCGCGTAGGCATAGGAATTGCCCGGCGCTTCGGCGAGCTTCGCCTGGAACGGGCCGTTGTAGGACGCCAGGAAGTTGCCGATCTGGTAAACGAGCCCCGGCAGCGTCGCGCGCACCGGCCCCGGCGACAATTCGTTCAAATGAGCCGGCACCACGCCCCAGGCGCCCTGCACGCCGACTTGCATGACGAAAGCGCCGATCGCCAGGATGAGCGCCGTCGAGCCGTAGGCCCAGAACGGAATTGCCGGCAGCGCGATCAGCGCCGCGATGGTGATCGCATTGACCCGGCCGATCCGCTCCGACAGCCCGCCGAAGAACAGCCCGCCCGCTATCGCGCCGATATTGGCAACGATCAGCACGATGCTTACCGTCCCGTGCTCGAAGCCATGCTGCTTTTGCAGGAACACCGCGTAAAGATCCTGGGTGCCGTGGCTGAACAGGTTGAAGACCATCATCAGCACGATGGCGTAGACCGACAGTTTCCAGTTCGCCGTCAGCGTCTCCAGGAAGCTCGGCCGCGGCGCCTTTCTCGCTTCCGCGAAGGCCGGCGATTCCGGAACCTGATTGCGGATGTAGAGGACAAGCAGAGCCGGCAGGATGCTGAAGAGAAACATCGCGCGCCAGTCGATCACGTAGCCGAAGATGTTCGCCTTGTAGCACACGCCGAAAACGACCGAGGCGAGGAGATAGCCCGTCGGGTAGCCGCATTGCAGGATGCCCGAAATCTGACCCCGTGATTTCGGCGGGATGGATTCCATCGCCAGCGACGACCCAAGGCCCCACTCGCCGCCCATGGCGACGCCGAACAACGCCCGCAGGACCAGGAAGACGCTCAAGCTCGGCGCAAAAGCGGCAAGCGCGCCGAGAATGGAATAGCTGACGATGTCCAGCATCAGAATGGGCTTGCGGCCGAACCTGTCGCCGAGCCGTCCGAAGATGAACGCGCCGACGAAGCGCATCGCGAGCGTCAGGAAGATGGCGTAGGCAACATCGGGCACTTTGACGCCGAACGTCGCTGCAATGGCCGGCAGGGTGAAGACCAGGATGAAGAAATCGAAAGCGTCGAGCGTCCAGCCGAGGAAGGAAGC
>DATNJA010000288.1:0-2049 GCA_035604155.1 Candidatus Udaeobacter sp.
GGCGGGTATGCTCTGAATTCCTTGAGGCAGGAGCATCTTTCGATGACCAAGACCTATCACCAGCCGCTCGGCGGCAACCAGATGCCTCGCTTCGGCGGCCCGGCGACGATGATGCGCCTGCCGAGCCTGCCTTCGGCCGAAGGGCTCGACGCCTGTTTTGTCGGCGTGCCTTTCGACATCGGCACCTCCAACCGGTCGGGCGCAAGGTTCGGGCCGCGCCAGATCAGGGCCGAGAGCTGCCTCATCCGGCCCTACAACATGGCAACCCGCGCCGCACCCTTCGACAGCCTGTCGGTCGCCGACATCGGCGACGTCGCCATCAACACCTTCAATCTCGCCAAGAGCATCGCCATCATCGAGAAGGCCTATGACGATATTCTGGGCCATGGCTGCAAGCCGATGACGCTCGGCGGCGATCACACCATCGCGCTCCCGATCCTGCGCGCCCTCAAGCGCAAATACGGCCCCGTCGGCATGGTTCATATCGATGCCCATGCCGACATCAACGACAGCATGTTCGGCGAACCCATCGCCCACGGCACGCCCTTTCGGCGCGCGGTGGACGAAGGCCTGCTCGACGGCAAGCGCGTGGCTCAGATCGGCCTTCGCGCGACCGGCTACGCCGCCGAGGATTTCGACTGGCCCCGGGCTCAGGGCTTCCGCGTCGTCCAGGCCGAGGAGTGCTGGCACAAGTCGCTGACGCCCCTCATGGCCGAGATTCGCGCGCAGCTGGGCCCGGGCCCGGTCTATTTGAGCTTCGACATCGACGGGCTCGATCCCTCCTCGGCGCCCGGCACCGGCACGCCCGAGATCGGCGGCCTCACCACCATCCAGGGGATCGAGATCATCCGCGGCTGCCGCGGCCTCGACATCGTCGGTTGCGACCTGGTCGAAGTTGCCCCGCCCTACGACCCCAGCGGCAACACCGCACTTCTGGCGGCGAACCTGCTCTACGAGATGCTGTGCATCCTGCCGGGCGTGCAGTACCGGAACTGAGGCCCTCACCCACCCATGGCTTCGCCATGGGTCCCCCTCTCCCACTTCGTGGGAGAGGGTTTTCTACTCCGCCGCCCGTCCCGCGATCGCGCGTTCCGGCGGCGAGAAGCTGCGGTCGTGCTTCAGAGCCGGGACCATGTTGCGGGCCTCGGTCACCTTGGCGGGATCGACGTCGGCCATGATCCAGCCCACTTGCTCGCCGCCGTCGGCCAACACTTCGCCCCAGGGATCGACGATCAGGCTGTGGCCCCAGGTCCGCCGGCCTTCGGCATGCGTGCCGCCCTGGTTTGCGGCGAAGACATAGCAGCCGGTTTCGATGGCCCGGGCGCGCACCAGCACATGCCAATGGGCCTTGCCGGTCGTATAGGTGAAGGCGGCCGGGATCGCCAGATAGCTGGCGCCGGCCTGGGCGAGCGACCGGTAGAGATAGGCGAAGCGCAGGTCGTAGCAGACCGAGAGGCCCACCAATCCCCATGGCGTCGAGGCAACCACGGCGCGGTTGCCCGGCTTCACGGTTGCCGATTCCCGATAGGTCTCGCCGCTCGGGAGATCGACATCGAACATGTGGAGCTTGTCGTAACGTGCGGTGATGGCGCCGGCAGGATCGATGAGCAGGGAGCGGTTCACCACCCGGTTCTCGCCCTCGGCCTTGAACAGGAGGGAGCCGACCAGGATCCAGCTCCCGGTCTCCTTCGCAAGCGCTCGGAAGCTCTTGACGCCGGGGTCGGTTGCCTCGGGCACGGCCTTTTCCAGCACTTTGGCATTCTGCGGCTCCATCATCGTCGCCATCTCCGGCAGCACGATGAGCTTGGCTCCGTCCTTCGCGGCGCCGCGGATCAGCGGCTCCAGTGCGGCGATGCTGGGCGCCATGTCCCGCTCGGCGCAGTTCTGGACGCAGGCGACGCGAAATTTCTCGGCCATGACGGCTCTCCCAAGCTACGAGGACGGTGGAAGTCGGGGGAATTATAGCCCTGCGACCGGCAAGGTGGAGAGATTATCTGGCCGCCAACGGCCACGGATCCCCGTCGCAGGACGGCAGATCAGCAATTCATC
>DATNJA010000289.1:0-4218 GCA_035604155.1 Candidatus Udaeobacter sp.
CATCTGGGCCAGCCCGCCGATGAGCCCGATGACGATGAGGCAGGCGAGCATGAGCGGGCTCGGCGTCACCCATTGCCAGGGCAGGCTGGCGCCGCCCGCCGCCGTCGCGATCAGGCTGAAAAAGAACACCGTGGTCGCCGCCGGCTCGCCTGCCGGCATCTTGCGGATCTGCACAATGGCGAACGCGTAGAGCAGGGAGCCCGCCAAGGCGAGCAGCGCGCCGGCGCCGAACACACCCATGCCCGGGCGGGTGATGATGAGGATGCCGAGGAACCCCACGATCACCGCCGACCAGCGCCGCCAGCCGACATTCTCGCCCAGCAGCGGAACCGATAGCGCCGTCAGGAAGATCGGCGCCGACATGCCGATGGCCACGGAATCGGCGAGCGGCATGAGCGCGAAGGAGAGGAAGCCGCAGCCCATGCTGGTGATGCCGAAGAACGCGCGCAGCAGATGTTGCCTCAAGTGCTTGGTGCGCAGGATCTTCAGGCCCCCGGCCTTGAAGATGAAGAAGGACAGGGGCAGGAAGGCGAACGCGTTGCGGAAGAAGATGATCTGGCCGGTGGGATGGCGGGCCGAAGCGAGCTTGATGAGCGCGTCCATGCAGGAGAACAGCAGGACGGCGAGAAGCATGATCAGCACCCCGCTCAGCTTGCCGCGCGGCTGTGAGGAGGCGATCGAGGAAACCAAGGGTGAGGCCGCCGGGCTGAAAAAGGGGCGAGGCGCCAGGACTATAGCCCGCTTGCCCTGGGCCCGCCAGAACGCTCGCAAGGCCGCATTGCGGCGGACCTGGGCCTTGGCCCGCTTGCAATCGCGCGCCCCGCGTTGACAGCCGCCGCGCCGAGGACTAAAGCCCCGGTGCGAGCGGGCGCCGGAACGTCAAGGTCGGGCGCAGCGTCAAGCCCAGGACGTCAGGTGCGCCCATGCGCTGGTCCACGCCGACCATCTCGGTCATACCGCGCGGCATCGTCCCCAATCGTTGGGACCTGCTGGCCCTGCCGCTCATTCTGAGCCTTCTGTTCCTGTTCGGCGCCGCGGCGCACCAGATGGCCTTGCCCATCGCCGCGCCCCAGGCCGTCGGCCTCTCCCTCGATCCGGGCCATCTGCCTGGCTACGCGCTGCGCACCACGCTGCGCATGCTGGTGGCGATGGTGGCCTCGCTCCTCTTCACCTTCACCTACGCCACCGCGGCGGCCAAGAGCCGGCGCGCCGAGTTGATCCTGGTGCCGGTACTGGACGTGCTCCAGTCGGTGCCGGTGCTGGGCTACGTCTCGTTTACCGTCGCCTTCTTTCTCGATCTCTTCCCGGGCAACGTGCTGGGGGCGGAGTTCGCCGCCATCTTCGCCATCTTCACCAGCCAGGCCTGGAACATGGCCTTCAGCTTCTACCAGTCGCTGCGCACGGTGCCCCACGACCTGCACGAGGTCAGCCTCAGCTTCCGCTTCACCGCCTGGCAGCGCTTCTGGCGCCTGGAAGTTCCCTTCTCCATGCCGGGCCTGATCTGGAACATGATGATGTCCATGTCGGGCGGCTGGTTCTTCGTCGTCGCCTCGGAGGCGATCGCCGTCGGGACCCACACCGTGCGCCTGCCGGGCGTTGGTTCCTATGTCGCGCTTGCCATCGAGCAGCGCGATCTGGGCGCCATCGGCTGGGCGGTGCTGACCATGCTGGTCGTCATCCTGATCTACGACCAGCTGCTGTTCCGCCCGCTCATCGCCTGGACCGACAAGTTCCGCTTCGAGCAGACGCCGGGCGAAGTGGCGCCCGATTCCTGGTTCCTCATGCTGCTGCGACGCACCCGGCTGATGAACACGATCCTCGGGCCCGTCGGCCAGTCGCTCCGGCGTATCGCGGTGTGGCCCGGCCCCGGCTTCGCGCGGCATCCCGCCCGCCCGGCTCCCAAGAGCCTGCGCGCGCTCGGCGAAGCGCTGTGGTACGCCGCCGTCGGCAGCGTCACCCTCTATCTCGTCTGGCTCGCCGCCAGCACCGTTTCCCAAAGTCTCGGCTGGCGCGATCTGGAGGTGGCGTTCGGGCTCGGCGCTCTCACCATGCTGCGGGTCGCGGTGCTGGTCGCTCTGGCGACCCTGGTCTGGCTGCCGCTCGGCGTGCTGATCGGGCTCAAGCCTCGCCTCGCCCAGACGGTGCAGCCCGTGGCCCAGTTCCTGGCCGCTTTTCCGGCCAACCTGCTTTTTCCGGTCGCGGTGCTGCTGATCGTGCGCTTCGGGCTCAATACGGACGTGTGGCTGAGCCCGCTCATGATCCTGGGCGCCCAGTGGTACATCCTGTTCAACGTCGTTGCCGGGGCCAGCGCCTTTCCGACCGACCTGCGCGACGCGGCGGCGAACCTGCACATCCGGGGCTGGCAGTGGTGGCGCAAGGTGGCGCTTCCCGGCGTGCTTTCGTACTACGCCACCGGGGCCATCACCGCCTCGGGCGGGGCCTGGAACGCGAGCATCGTTGCCGAGGCGGTGAGCTGGGGCAACACGAACCTTACCGCCCACGGCCTCGGCGCCTATATCGCCAGGGCGACCACCACCGGCGACTTCCCGCGCATCGTGCTGGGGATTGCCGTGATGTCGGTCTATGTCATCCTGTTCAACCGGCTGCTCTGGCGCCCGCTTTATCGCCTGGCCGAGCGCCGGTTCCGCTTCGACTGAGGCCCCTTCGAGCGAGGCCCCATCAACCAAGGACTGCCGCCATGATATCCGCCGCCCTGCCCGCAGCGACTGCCAGCCCGAAACTGCTCGAGGTCCGCGACATCCGCCAGGGCTTCGCGCGCCCATCCGGCGGCGAGCGGGTCGTCATCGAGAACGTCAACATGACCCTGGCGGATCACGAGATCGTCGGCCTGCTCGGCCGATCGGGCTGCGGCAAGTCGACCCTGCTTCGCATCGTCGCCGGCCTCATCCGCCCGACCGGCGGCGAGGCGATCTATCTGGGCCAACCCATCACCGGTCCGGCCGAAGGCATCGCCATGGTCTTCCAGACCTTCGCCTTGTTTCCCTGGCTGACGGTGCTGGGCAATGTGGAGGCCGGGCTGGAAGCGCTCGCCGTGCCCGAACGCGACATGCGCAAGCGCGCGCTCGCCGCCATCGACCTCATCGGCTTGGACGGCTACGAATCCGCCTATCCGCGCGAACTTTCCGGCGGCATGCGCCAGCGCGTCGGCTTCGCGCGCGCCCTCGTGGTCAACCCCGCCATCCTGCTCATGGACGAGCCCTTCTCGGCCTTGGACGTGCTGACGGCCGAAACCCTGCGCACCGACCTGGTCGAGCTCTGGAGCGAAGGGAAGTTGCCCATCCGCGCAGTGCTGATGGTGACCCACAACATCGAGGAAGCGGTGCTCATGTGCGACCGCATCCTGATGCTGGCCGGCACGCCCGGCCGCATCGCCGCCGAGTTCAAGGTCGACATGCCGCGGCCGCGCAATCGCCTCAGCCCCCATTTCCGCGCCCTGGTGGACGACATCTATGCCAGCATGACCGCGCGCGTCGCCCAGGCGGCGAGCGCCGCCGCGGCCAAGGCCACGACCCAGATCGCGCTGCATATGAGCCGCGTCTCGGCCAACACGCTGTCCGGCCTCATGGAGGCGCTGGCGGCCGAACCCTATCGCGGCAAGGCCGATCTGCCCCAGATCGCCGGCGAGCTCCAGCTCGAGGTGGACGAACTTCTGCCCATCGCCGAGGCCTTGCAGCTGCTGGCCTTCGCCGAGCTCGCCCAGGGCGACATCAAGCTGACCGATTCGGGGCGGCAGTTCGTCGAGTCCGATCTCGAGGCGCGGAAGCGCCTGTTCGCCGACCACTTGCGCCGCTATGTGCCGCTGGCCGCTCACATCCGCCGGGTGCTGGACGAACGGCCGGGCCACCGCGCGCCCCGGGTGCGCTTCGAGACCGAGCTCGAGGACCAGCTGAGTGAAGAAGACGCCCAGGAAACCCTGCAGACCGCCATCTCCTGGGGCCGCTTCGCCGAGCTCTTCTCCTACGACGACCAGGCCGAAGTGTTCAGCCTGGACAATCCGACGTAGAGCGGACGATTCCGCAAATCCAGCCCCAACAATTCCGTCATGCCCGGGCTTGACCCACGGCTGTCCGGTTAAGGTTCAGCGCCATTGGAGTGCCATTTGATCTTCGTTGATCTCGGGCACGACCTCGATGTCGAGCAGACGGTCGAGGCGCCTGCGGTGCATGAGGTTGGCGCGAACGAGCCTGGCAAAGGAGA
>DATNJA010000290.1:0-8318 GCA_035604155.1 Candidatus Udaeobacter sp.
CTTGAGGTCGGTCAAGACCTTGAGGATGGCCAGGATGTCGGCCTTGCGCAGCACGCGCACCTGGTCGCCGGCGCCAGCAGGATCGAATCGCTCCGGCGGCAGGACGCTGAGCCGCGAGTTCATCTTCACCCGCCCGACGGCCGAGAGGTCGTAGCGTTCGTTGTCGAAGAACAGGCCCTGGAACAAGGCTTCCGCCGTGTCGAGGGTCGGCGGCTCGCCCGGCCGCATGACGCGGTAGATGTCGATGAGGGCATCTTCGCGGGTGCGATTGCGGTCGGCCGCGAAGGTGTTGCGCATATACGGGCCGACATTGACGTGGTCGATGGCAAGCGTGGGCAGCGTGGCGATGCCCGCCTTCTCGACCTGCTCGATGATCGCAGCCGTGAGCTCGTCGCCCGCCTCGACGAAGATCTCGCCGGTCTCTTCGTTGATGAGATCGGCGGCGGCGTAGCGGCCGATCAGGTCTTCGACCGTGACCAGCTGATGCTTCAGGCCGTTCTCCTGGAGCTTCTTGGCGAGCCTGGCGGTCATCTTGGCGCCCGCCTCGGCCGCCGTCTTGCCGGTCTTGGCATCCACCAGGTCGCGCACCAGCTTGATCCCGCGCATGCGCGCCGGATCGAAGGGCGTCTGCCAACCCTTCTTGGAGTGGGAGAAGACCACCGTGTCGTAGAAGAAGCCCAGGATCTCGTCGGCCGACATGCCGCCGGTGCGCCGTTCGTCGTCTTCCAGCTTTTCGGTATCGGCGATCTCGGTCAGGCGCTGCTCCGCCGCCTTGCCCCACAGCGCCAGAAGCAGCGTCGTGGCCGGCAGCTTCCGTCGCCGGTCGATGCGGACATAGACCAGGTCCTTGGCGTCGAATTCGAAGTCGAGCCAGGAGCCGCGATAGGGGATCACCCGGGCGGCGTAGAGATACTTGCCCGAGGAGTGGGTCTTGCCCTTGTCGTGGTCGAAGAACACGCCGGGCGAACGGTGCATCTGGCTGACGATGACGCGCTCGGTCCCGTTGATGATGAAGGTGCCGTTGGCCGTCATCAGGGGCATGTCGCCCATATAGACGTCCTGCTCCTTGATGTCGCGGATGGAGCGCGCGCCGCTGTCCTCGTCAACGTCCCAGACCACCAGGCGCAACGTGACCTTCAGCGGCGCGCCGAAGCTCATGCCGCGCTGCTGGCATTCCTCGACATCGTATTTCGGCTCTTCCAGCTCATACTTGACGAACTGGAGTTCGGCCCGTTCCGAGAAGTCGCGAATCGGGAATACCGACTTGAAGACCTCCTGAAGGCCGACGCTGACGCGGTTGTCGGGCGTCACGCCGATCTGCAGGAAGTGATCGTAAGAGCTTTTCTGCACCTCGATCAGGTTCGGCATCCGGCTGATCTCTGGAATCCGCCCGAAATCCCTGCGAATGCGCTTGCGGCCGGTAAACGACTTCGTCATCGATGTCCTCGTCCTCAATGGGGCCGTTACGGCCCCGGGTTCTGCGCGGGGCCATCCTGGCCCCAAAGGGTTCGCCGTCGCCTCGTCTTTACGCCACGTCTCTTCGTCGTCGCCTTCCGGCACCGGCCGGCAGCGCCCCTGTTCTGAGGAGCGCCGCCGGCCGATGTTTCTGCAGTAGTCCGGACGGTCTTGCTTACTTCAGCTCGACCTTCGCGCCTGCGTCTTCCAGCTTCTTCTTGATCTCGTTGGCTTCGGCCTTGTTGACGCCTTCCTTGACCGCCTTCGGTGCGGCTTCGACCAGATCCTTGGCCTCCTTGAGGCCAAGCCCGGTGACCGCGCGCACTTCCTTGATCACGTTGATCTTCTTCTCGCCGGCGGCGAGGAGCATCACGGCGAACTCCTCCTGCTCGGCCACCGGGGCGGCGACGGCCGCGGCGGCAGCCGCAACGGCCACCGGCGCGGCGGCGGAGACGCCCCATGCTTCCTCGAGCTTCTTGCTGAGTTCCGCCGCCTCGATGACGGTCAGCTTGGAGAGCTCGTCAACCAACTTCTGTAGATCGGCCATTGTCATTTTCTCCTATGGGCTTGAACTTTTGGGATCCTCAACCGGCCTTGTTCGCGTAGGCCCCGAAAACACGCGCGAGCTGGCCCGCCGGCGCCCGCAGGACCTGGGCAACGCGCGTCGCCGGGGTCTGCAGCATGCCGATGAGCTTGGCGCGCAGCTCGTTCAGCGACGGCAGGGTTGCGAGCGCCTTGACCCCGTTGGGATCGAGCAGCGTGTCGCCCATCGCCCCGCCGACGATGGTGAGCTTTTCGTTCGCATTGGCGTAGCTGATCGCCACCTTCGCGGCGGCCACCGGATCGGTCGAATAGGCGACCGCCGTGGGCCCCTTGAAGAGAGGCGCCAGCTGGGCGAACTTCGTGCCTTCGAGAGCGCGACGAGCGAGCCGATTCTTCGTCACTTTGAAGCCGGCACCGGCTTCCCGCATCTGTCGCCGGAGGTTCGTCACTTCGGCGACCGACAGGCCGGACTGCTGGGTCACGACGACCAGCTCCGTCTTGGCCAAGACGTCATGCAGGGAGTCGACCAGCTTCTGCTTTTGCGATCGGTCCACTTATCGTCTCCGATGCTTAAGCCTTCCGGGATGATTCCCGTCCGGCCCGTTGCACATGGATCACCCGGGACAAACCCGGACGATCCGGTTCGCCTGTCCCAGAAGTTCAAGCCGTCGCCGGCCGATGGAATGGCCATTGAACGGTTGTCCTCCTGCCTATTGCGGGCGCTTGGCGCGATTAAGCCCTCGGGGACGAGTCCCGTCGGGCACCCGCAGTCTCGGACAGGTCCGAGGCGAGCCCACCGGGCGCGCCTCGCTTCGCCGCCGCCCCGGCCACCTGCCGAAGCGTCGGAATTCCAGTTCGGCGATCGCCTAGCCCAGCAGGCTTGCGATCTCCAGCTTCACGCCCGGCCCCATGGTCGAGCTGAGGCTCACTTTCTTTATGTAGCTGCCCTTGGCGCCCGAGGGCTTGGCCCTCGCCACCGCCCCGACGAACGCCTTCACGTTGTCGATCAGGGCTTCCTTGCTGAAGCTCGCCTTGCCGACGCCGGCATGGATCAGGCCCGTCTTTTCTGCGCGGAACTCGACCTGGCCGCCTTTGGTCGCCTTGATCGCCTGGGCCACGTCGTTGGTCACTGTGCCGAGCTTGGGGTTCGGCATCAGCCCGCGGGGACCCAGCACTTTGCCCAGGCGGCCGACGATGGCCATCATGTCGGGCGTCGCGATGCATTTGTCAAAGTCGATCTTTCCCGCCTGCACTTGTTCGGCCAGATCTTCCGCGCCCACCAGGTCGGCGCCGGCTTCCTTGGCCAGCTTCGCCTTGTCGCCCTTGGCGAAGACCGCGACCCGCAGGCTCTTGCCCGTGCCGTGGGGAAGCTGGACCACGCCGCGGACGTTCTGGTCCGACTGACGCGGATCGACGCCCAAATTCATCGCCACCTCGACGGTCTCATCGAACTTCGCCGTTGCGCCGCGCTTGATCAAATCCACCGCAGACTCGACCTTGTAGAAGGCGTTGCGGTCGAGGCCCTCGCGGGCCTTCTTGCCTCGCTTGCCTAGCGCCATTGTCCTACTCCACCACCTGAAGGCCCATCGAACGGGCCGAACCCTTGATCATCTGCACCGCCGCCTCGACGCTGTTGGCGTTCAGATCGACCATCTTCTGCTCGGCGATCTTCTGCAGCTGCGCCATGGTCACCTTGCCCACGAAGCCGCGGCCGGTCGTCTGCGAACCCTTCTCGATCCCGGCCGCCTTGAGCAGGAAATAGCTCGCAGGCGGCGTCTTGGTGACGAAAGTGAAGGACCGGTCGGAGAAGCAGGTGATCACCACTGGGATCGGCATGCCCGGCTCGAGATTCTGCGTCGCAGCATTGAACTCCTTGCAGAAGTTCATGATGTTGAGGCCGCGCTGACCGAGCGCGGGACCCACGGGCGGCGAGGGATTGGCCTTGCCCGCCGGGATCTGCAATTTGATGTAGCCGTCGATCTTCTTTGCCATGGTTCAAACCCCTTTCCTGGGATTGCGCGGTACGGCGATGGCACGCCTCCCGCAAGTTCCATCGCGGCGGGACCGTCCCGCCGCCCGCTCTCAGACCTTCTCGACCTGCGAGTACTCGAGTTCCACCGGCGTGGCGCGGCCGAAGATCGACACCGCGACCTTGAGCCGGCCCTTCTCCTCGTCCACTTCCTCCACCAGCCCGTTGAAGGAGGTGAATGGACCGTCGCAGACCCGGACCTGCTCGCCGATCTCGAAGATGATCGCCGGCTTCGGGCGCTCGATCCCTTCCTGGACCTGGCGCTGGATGCGCATCGCCTCGGCCTCGGTGATCGGCGTCGGGCGGCCCTTGCCGCCGAGGAAACCCGTCACCTTCGGCGTATTCATCACCAGATGCCAGGTCTCGTCGGTCATCTCCATCTTCACCAGCACGTAGCCGGGGAAGAACTTGCGCTCGGCGTTCACCTTGGCGCCGCGGCGCAGCTCCACGACCTCCTCGGTCGGCACCAGCACTTCGGTGAAACTGTCGGCCATGCCCTGGCTCTGGGCCTGCTCGCGGATCGATTGGGCGATTTTGCGCTCGAAGCCCGAGTAGACATGCACGACGTACCAACGATGCGTCACTTCTATCAGCCTCCGAACCCGATCAGCCAGCGAACCCCAATGGAAAGCAGCGCATCCGCCGCCATGAAGAACAGCGCGCAGGCCAGCACCATCGCGAAGACCATGGCCGTTGTGATGCCGGTCTCCTTGCGCGACGGCCAGGTGACCTTGGCGGTCTCCTGACGCACCTGCTGGAAGAACTCGACGGGACTTAACTTCGCCATGACGCTGTTCGTTCTCTCCTTGGGCCTTGTTCTCTCAATCGGGCCCGATTTCCGACCCGACCTGATCCTCTAGCGTGGCAGGAGTGGAGGGACTCGAACCCCCAACCCCCGGTTTTGGAGACCGGTGCTCTAGCCAATTGAGCTACACTCCTAGTCGCCCGCCCTTCCGGGCCGGCCTCACGCTCCACGCTTACTCTATGATCGAGGCGACGACGCCTGCGCCGACGGTGCGGCCGCCCTCGCGGATGGCGAAGCGCAGACCCTCGTCCATGGCGATCGGCACGATCAGCTGGATCTCCATCGTCACGTTGTCCCCGGGCATCACCATCTCGGTCCCCGTCGGAAGCTGCACCACACCCGTCACGTCCGTCGTCCGGAAATAGAACTGCGGACGGTAGTTGGTGAAGAACGGCGTGTGCCGGCCGCCCTCCTCCTTCGTCAGGATGTAGGCCTCCGCCTTGAACTTCGTGTGCGGCGTGATCGAGCCCGGCTTCGCCAAAACCTGGCCACGCTCCACTTCCTCCCGCTTCGTCCCGCGCAGCAGAGCCCCGATGTTGTCCCCCGCCTCGCCCGCGTCCAACAGCTTGCGGAACATCTCAACACCCGTCACGACCGTCTTCGTCGTCGCGCGCAAGCCCACGATCTCAACCTCGTCCCCAACCTTCACGATCCCGCGCTCGATCCGGCCCGTCACAACCGTGCCCCGGCCCGAAATCGAGAACACGTCCTCGATCGGCATCAGGAACGCACGGTCCCGCGGGCGCTCGGGCTGCGGAATGAAACTGTCCACCGCCTCCATCAACTTCAGCACCGCATCATGGCCGATCTCGGGATTCCGCCCCTCCAGCGCGCACAGCGCCGAGCCGCGCACCACCGGCAGCTTGTCCCCCGGGAACTCGTAGGACGACAGAAGCTCCCGAACCTCCAGCTCCACCAGATCCAGAAGCTCAGGATCGTCAACCATGTCCACCTTGTTCATGAACACAACCAACGCAGGGACGCCGACCTGACGCGCCAGCAGAATGTGCTCGCGCGTCTGCGGCATCGGACCGTCCGCCGCCGACACCACCAGGATCGCGCCATCCATCTGCGCCGCACCCGTGATCATGTTCTTCACGTAGTCCGCATGCCCCGGGCAATCCACATGGGCGTAGTGCCGCGCCTTGGTCTCGTATTCCACATGCGCCGTCGAGATCGTGATCCCGCGCGCCTTCTCTTCCGGCGCCTTGTCGATCTGATCGTAGGCCATGTAGGTGGCCCCGCCCGTCTCCGCCAATACCTTCGTGATCGCAGCCGTCAGCGATGTCTTGCCATGATCAACATGACCAATCGTCCCAACGTTGCAATGCGGCTTCGTCCGCTCAAACTTCGCCTTCGACATGTCCTTCGATCCTTATTCGCCTATCGCCGCCTACCCGCCGCTCGATTTGGAGCGGGTGGCGGGAATCGAACCCGCATAGCCAGCTTGGAAGGCTGGAGCTCTACCACTGAGCTACACCCGCGCCCGTCTCAATTCCTTCGCCCTACTCGCATCTCGCAACCGCCCTCGCGCATCTGGTTGGTGGAGGGGGAAGGATTCGAACCTTCGTAGGCCGAAGCCAACGGGTTTACAGCCCGTCCCCTTTAGCCACTCGGGCACCCCTCCGGAACCGCTACCCACGAGGTTCGGCGAAGCCCGCGAACTATCTGGATTATCCGTTGCCTGTCAACGTCCAAACACAAATGCGCGCAACCAAACGCCGGCCCAGCCAAGCTTTGCCGGCATCGAGCGCGCTTGCCACTACCATCGATGTCGTGAACATATTAGGGACGAACATGGACAACCGCAAGCACTTCCGCAAAACTTCCCCAAGGGCCGCATCCTCGGCACCGGCAGCCGCACCCGGCGGGGGCTATTGGCTATATGGTCACCACGCGGTAACTGCTGCCGTGGGCAACCCGCGAAGACATATCAGACGCCTGGTCGGCACGCCAGCCGCCCTGGCCGAGCACGACTTCGGCAGGCCGGCCGAGCGCCTGGAAGCGCCAGCCCTGGCTGTCCTGCTGCCGGCCGGCGCGGTCCATCAAGGCCTGGCCGCCCTGGTCGAGCCCCTTCCCTTCGCCACCCTGGAGGAGGTTCTCGAGGATCTCTCCGAGGGACCTCAGCGCGTCTTGCTGCTGGATCAGGTGACGGACCCCCAGAATGTCGGCGCCATCCTGCGCTCGGCCAGCGCCTTCGGCGCCGCGGCCGTGATCCTGACCGAACGCCACGCAGCGCCCGAATCGGGCGCGCTCGCCAAGGCGGCCTCCGGCGCTCTCGACCACGTGCCCGTGATCCGCGTCGTCAACCTCGCCCGCGCCATCGAAACGGTAAAGCGGGCCGGCTTCTGGTGCGTCGGGCTTGCCGCCGAGGCCGAGCTGACGCTGGCCGAAGCCAAGCTTGCGGGCCGCATCGCGCTGGTGCTGGGCGCCGAGGGCGGCGGCCTACGCCGGCTCACCCGTGAACATTGCGACCAGCTCGTTCGCCTGCCGACCTCCGGCCCGATTTCTCAGCTCAACGTGTCCAACGCCGCGGCCGTCGCCCTCTACGAGCTGGCGCGATCGGCGCCGGCGGCACCCAACGCAACGTCCAAATGAGCTGCAAGAGGAATCCTCCGGCCTTTTCTTCGTTCGAATCCGTGGTGCCGAGGGAATTCATGTAGCGGGTGTCAGTTGCCCCGCCGGCTCGACGCTCGTCTCCTGCATCATCTTGATGTGGCCCGGCTGCGCCGCGACCCGGTCCAGCCAGGCGCGGATCTTGGGACAAGCCACCAGATCGAAGCCGCCCTCGTCCGCCACATGGGTATAAGCGTAGAGCGCCATGTCGGCGATGGAATAGCCCGATGGCGCGAACCAGTCCCGGCTCGCCAGATGCTGCTCCATTACCGAGAGCGCGAAGGCGCCCTTCTCGGCGTTCACCGCCAGCTGAGTCCGTCGCTGATCGCCCGGCGGAGCGTAGTGGAGCAGGTAGCGGTTCACGGCGATGTAAGGTTCGTGGCTGTACTGCTCGAAAAACATCCACTGGAGAATCTGAGCCTGGGCCCAGGGTTCGTCGGGGAAATATTTCGTGTTACGGGCGAACCAGAACAGCAGCGCGCCGGATTCCGCGAGGTTGCGGCCGTCGTCGAAATGCACGGCCGGCACCTTGGCGATGGGATTGATCGCCCGAAAGGCGGCCGAGCGCGGTTCGCCCCGCACCTGATTGACCTCGACCCGCCGATGAGGCGTGCCGGTCAGCGCCAGGATGAGCCGCACTTTGTAGACATTGCCCGATTCCAGATTGCCATAGAGCGTGAGCATCTCCGCTTTCCCCCAATATTTTCTTGAGTCCAATGCGCAGCATGACCTAGTACCCACTATCGCGCATGGGTGATTCGTGATTCAACATTGCGATGAAACTCGAAGCGGTGAAAGTTCGCCTGAGGCGTGGGGATCGCGCGGTGCTTGAGGCTCGGCTTCGCGCACCGACCACGGCGCAACGCGATG